>CANHRM010000011.1 GCA_947463725.1 Actinomycetota bacterium
AAGAGCCAAATAAAGGCGTAAACCCTGATGAAGTTGTGGCTGTAGGAGCTGCGCTTCAAGCCGGTGTTCTAAAGGGTGAAGTTAAGGATGTTCTGCTGCTCGATGTGACACCACTATCTCTTGGTATTGAAACCAAGGGTGGCGTTATGACTAAGTTGATCGAGCGAAATACAACAATCCCAACTAAGCGCAGCGAAATCTTTACAACTGCTGATGACAATCAACCAGCAGTTCAAATTCAGGTATTCCAGGGTGAGCGCGAGATGGCGGCTTATAACAAGAAGCTCGGCATGTTCGAACTAACTGGCTTGCCACCTGCTCCACGTGGCGTTCCACAAATCGAAGTTGCTTTCGACATTGATGCTAACGGCATCGTGCACGTATCAGCTAAGGATCTTGGAACCGGCAAAGAGCAGAAGATGACAATTACTGGCGGCTCATCACTTTCGAAAGAAGAGATTGATCGCATGATGAAGGATGCTGAGTCACACGCTGAAGAAGATCGTAAGCGCAAAGAAGAAGCAGAGATCCGTAACAACGGTGATTCACTTCTTTACCAGACTGAGAAGTTCTTAAAAGATAACGAAGACAAGTTCACTGAAGGCGAAGCTGCGGAAAAGAAAGCTGAAACTGAAACCGAACTTGCCGTTCTAAAGAGCGCACTCGAGGGTAATGATCTTGAGGCAATCAAGGCCGCAAATGAAAAAGTTGCCACCGTTAGCCAAGCGCTAGGCGCTGCCCTTTATGCAGCTTCAGCTGCAACACAAGGTGATTCAACACCAAATGAAGATGGCGTGGAAGACGCTGAGATCGTCGAAGAGGACAAGTAATTGTCGAGCATTGGAAATTGGTGTAACTAAATGACAACAGAGAGCGAACTGCCTCCGTTACAAGAAGAAGTTGGTTTTGAACATCCAGAAGCGGGTCAAGAAATTGACCCGCTTGCTGTGATGACCGCTGACTTACAACGCCTACAAGCTGAGTACGCCAATTACCGTAAGCGGGTAGAACGTGATCGCGCAGTTGCATCAGAGATCGCAATTGCTTCAGTGCTAAATGAGCTATTACCCCTATTAGACGGGCTTGATAGAGCAGCTGAGCACGAAGAGCTAACTGGTGGATTTAAGGCAATCGCTGACCAACTAACTTCTATAACTTCTCGAATCGGGCTAGAAAAATTTGGCGAAGCGGGAACTGAATTTGATCCACAAATTCATGATGCGCTTATGCATGAAACCTCAACTGATGTCCAAGTTCCAACAGCGAGCAAGATTTTGCAATCAGGATATAAATTTAAAGACCGTATTTTGCGTCCAGCAAGTGTCGCAGTAACAGATCCAGCGGGAGAATAATCTATGGCAGCGCGTGACTTATACGAGAAGGATTTTTATAAAATCCTGGGCGTATCAAAGAACGCGCCTGCTGATGAAATTAAAAAGAAGTATCGCTCCCTTGCTCGTGAACTGCACCCAGATAAAAATAAAGGCGATGTAAAACTCGAAGAACAGTTCAAAGCTGTCTCTGAGGCTTATGACATTCTGGGTGATGATAAAAAGCGCGCTGAATACGATGAAGCACGTTCACTTTTTGAAAAAGGTGGCATGCGCGCCCCTATGGGTGGCGGCAATTACCAAGGCGGCGATTTTGGTGACATTTTCGGTGGCGGTAATCCACAAGATATTTTCGCAAATTTATTTGGCGGCGGTCGCCGTGGTCCACGAAAAGGTCAAGACTTACAAACCGAAGCCACAATCACTTTTAAAGAATCCATTTTTGGAACCACTTTAGATCTTCGGCTCTCAACTGATGGTGGTCCGGCACAAAACATTACAGCTCGAGTTCCAGTTGGCGTTACCGATGGCGCAAAGATTCGCGTAAAAGGTAAAGGTGCGCCGGGCGAAGCTGGGCCTGGCGATTTATTTATTTTGCTACATGTTAAAGCACATCCAGTTTTTGCTCGCAAAGGCGAGAACTTAACAATTACTTTGCCAGTTACATTTCCAGAAGCAGCTCTGGGTGCAGATATTAAAGTTCCAACTCTTACTGGTGATGATGTAACTGTGCGCTTGGCGCCAGGTACCTCAAATGGCCGTGTTTTACGCGTAAAAGGACGTGGAGTTACTAAAGGTGGCGCAACAGGTGACTTATTGGTGACTGTTGAAGTTCAAGTGCCAAAACGCCTTGATCAAAAAAGTGAAGAAGCACTAAAGAATTTTGCAAGTGCAACCGAAGGCGAAGATGTTCGAGCCGAATTTAATAGCAAGGCAAATTCATGAACATTGATAATGACAAAAATCTGCCAGATGATGACGCTGGCGTTTATGTAATTTCAGTTGCTGCCGAATTATCTGGCATGCATCCGCAAACACTTCGTCAATACGATCGCATGGGCCTAGTTTCACCGGATCGAACAAGTGGTCGCAACCGTAGATATTCACTGCGTGATATTGCATCCCTTCGCATGGTCCAACGCTTAGTGGGCGAAGGAATTAATCACGCCGGAATTAAACGAATTATTGAACTCGAATCAGCCATGGCCAACATGGCACTTGAAGTTGCAAAACTACGAATTGAAGTTGATGCGCTAGTTGAAGCTAATCCACCCAAGGGATTAGCCGTTCGCAAGAAACAACCAGTAATTCTCTATGATGAAGAGAAGTAGTTAGAAGTACTGACCCTTACTTTTCCAGCCGGTCAGAATTTGCTCGCTAGGTGTTTTCAAAACATCTTCAAGTACTGCGGAATAGATATCTCGGAAATCTGTAGTCACGGCTAAATCGCCATTGATTAATTTTGATAAAGAAGGTTGGTCGCCATAAAAACCACCTTTAACGCGATCACCAATTAAAAACACTGGTCCAGCAGTTCCGTGATCTGTACCTTGCGAAGCATTTCCCTTTACGCGACGACCGAACTCGGAATAAACCATGGTGACAATATCTTTACCGCGAGAGGTATTTTTCATCTGGCTTGAGAATCGAGATAGCGCTGCTGATACCGTGCCAAGTAATTCGGCTTGGGCATTTGCTTCATTTGCGTGTGTATCAAAGCCGCCGAGGGAAACTGACCAAACCCGAGTTGGCGAGCCTGCAGCAATGAGTTTGGCAACCACATCTAATTGCTGCGCAAGATTCGAATCACCACCAGCGTTTCCACCGTTTGCAGTAGGTAAATCATCAGCAACAGGTGCCGGTAACTTAAGTACTGGAGTTACCGTGTTTGAAACGCTAAACAGAGTACGCATTGAAGTAGCCGCAGCTGCCATAAGTTTGTTATCACTTGATGCAGCTTTGGCTAACTTCTGACAATCTTTCGCAAATGTTCCGGTCGGGATAACTAAACCACCTAGCGGTAGCGAAGAGCCCGATCTTTTTTCGCCTGCTAATAGTGGCGGTAGAACTGAACCCAAACTAATTGCCAACATCGGATCAATTTCTTGTGATTCAACCCATCGTCCTAACCACCCGCTGTTTAATCTGGAAACCGGTGCACCACTTTGCCAAATTGCCATTGATGTAAAATGTGAATGATCTGGTTTTGGGTAACCAACCCCACGAATGATTGCGACTTTCTTCTGATCCCACAAAGATTTAATGCCAGTCATGGCAGGGTTTAAACCTAACTGCTCATCTAATTTCAAAACTTTCTCTGGCGCATAAGAAATATCTGGGCGTGATGAGAAATAAATCGGATCGGTATAAGGCACAACTGTATTAAGTCCATCATTGCCACCATATAAAGTCACCATAATTAAAATTGGCGTTCCCAATGGAAGTGGTCTGGCCGATGCTGCTTGAGCGATATCTTCCATAGTTAGAAGTGGGGCAGCTGCGCCAACTGCGGCAGCACCAGAAAGTTGTAAGAACTTACGTCTACTCAAAGTATCCATTTGCTGCCTCCTATGCGCTAACTACATATTCCGGACTGCAAATTGCTAGTTGCAGTAATTGGGCAGGGGTACTTTTAACTCCATCTAAAGCTAATCGCGTGCGATTACTAAATGGTAAAACACCTAATTCATCTTGCAGCCAAGCAATGCGCTTATTCGGCGCAACAGCCGTTAAAGCACTTAAATCCGCCTGTTTTATCAACCAAGCGGCAAATTGAATCCGGTACTGAGCACTTGCCGAACTCAACCAGGATTCATCGGTTGGCCAACCACCAACATTAGGTGGACTGAATGGAACTTGAGCTAATTTATCTAAATAAGCCAGTAATTGCGCTGGCGTTTTTAGCGCAGATGGCGTTAATTTCAAATATCTGGCAACACCAACGAACCATTCAACCGGAGCTTTAACAATTGAATAACTCGGATTACTCAATATCTGTGAATCAGTAAGCGCGGCAAGCAATTTAGTAATGTCGCGGGTTTCGAATGATTTCTCTAATGAATTATTGCTAGGTAGTTCTACCAAGCTTGAGATAAAACGAAACCAAAGTCTTTCTGAAATGAACTTGGCGTTATCGGGCTGGCTAACTAAATGTGCCGTTGCACTAGTTCCATTGAAAGTAGTTGTGGATCCTAAAATGGTTTTAACATTTGGGTCAAACCTCTTGGTATTGAAAGTTACTTTTCCAGAAGAACGTTCAATCTGATATCCGGTCAACGCTCTGGCTAGTTCACGTACATCTGTTTCGGTATATCTATTTACACCTAAAACAAAGAGCTCCATTAGTTCACGTGCTAAATTTTCATTAGGTGCTTTCACTGTGTTATCACCACCATCTAACCAAAACTGCAACGCACCATCATTTAGCATTGCAGTAGCCATCTCACCAAAATTACCTAATGCATATTTACGAAGGGTTTGATTTTGTAAATACATCGGGTAAGCAAAATTTAATTTTCCTATTGCAGTTGCCCAGTGTCCATGCCAAAACCAAGTCATACGTTCAGTAAGTGCATGATCAGAAAGAGCCATGCGATCGAGCCACCAAAGGGGCAAATCTTTTACCTGTTGGCGAAGCGCAATGTTAAATTCGATTAACGCGCTGGTCTTTTGATCAGGACGAGGCCCTAAATTTGTAATGTTTGGTTCCGCTATTTGAGCGGCTCCTAAATCAATTGCAGGAACGCTCAAAAGCTCATTTTTTGTAGCGGCTAAACCATTAGTTAGCGCGTCTTTAAACTCACCTGGGCGGGGACCAAAACCAAAGCGGTGGTAGAGCCGTGCAATCTCTAACCGATCGGTTTCCATAACGGCAAATGTAGGTGATTTGAATCAGTTAGGTAAGGTACGGACATGAACTCACACGAAATTCTCCGAGAAGAGATCCTGAACAAAGCGGTAGTACACGGCAAAGTTATTTTGTCTTCGGGCAAAGAAGCTGATTACTATGTTGATTTGCGCCGTGTGACACTTGACGCGGTGGCCGCTCCGCTAGTTGGAGCAGTAATGCTTGAGCTAACTAAAGATCTTGATTACGAGGCAGTTGGTGGTTTAACTCTTGGCGCAGACCCGGTTGCAACAGCAATGATGCATGTAGCTGCGCAACAGGGCCGCAAACTAGATTCTTTTGTAGTTCGCAAAGCCGAAAAAGCGCACGGCTTACAACGACGCATCGAAGGTCCAGATGTTAAAGGACGCCGGGTATTAGCAGTTGAAGATACTTCAACTACTGGTGGCTCAGTATTAACAGCAGTTGAAGCGCTACAAGAAGCTGGCGCAATTGTCGTTGGTGTCGCAGTTATTGTTGAACGCGGCGCAAAACCAAAAATTGATGAAGCTGGATTTGAATATCGTGCCGCTTATCAGTTAGCAGACCTTGGTCTTTAAATTAACTTAAGTGGCGTTTGGTACGAATTTCGCGAATAACTTCTAGTGCTATCGGCGCCAGACTAGCAAGAACTATTAAGCCAATTATTGGAAGTAAATATTTATCTACCGAACCTTCCAATTTGTTTCCAAGTACATAACCAAGTGCAATCACGCCGTCGGTCCAGATGATCGCACCGATAACATTCCAAATGAAAAACTTTCGAGCTGGGATTCCAACTACGCCGCACATTGGGTTTATCAAGGTGCGAATTAATGGAATAAAACGAGCCAAAACAATTGCCTTGCCAATTCCATATTTAGCTAGCCATTTTTCAGTTGAAGTAACTCGACCCTGAGTGAAGAAGCGTCCTTCCCTGCGGTCGAATAATCGACGGCCATATTTAGCGCCAATGAAGTGCCCAAGTTGAGAACCTGCGATTGCGGCTAATGGCGCACCGATAAAGAGAGAAAGTGGAGATAAGTGAACTCCACCCAAAAGGGCAGCAGCGGAACCTGAAGCTGCCAAGCCAGCAAGGAAGAGAAGTGAGTCGCCGGGGAAAGCGAGCCCAACTAGTAGCCCGGTCTCGGCGAACAAGATGGCCAAGATTCCGATCAGCCCTAGATCGGCCACGATCGATTTTGCGTGGAAGAAGGTTCCAATATCCATAGGCAAAGACCCTAGTCGCTCATAGCCCTTGTTCCAATAGTTTCACCTAGTTGAGTAAATCTCACGCTAATAGATAGGTGTATTTGCCAATCAATAGGGGGTTGTGCGTAAACTCAGGCAACTTTGTGGGGCAATAGCGCCCCCTGACTCTCCAATGGAGGAGACAAGATGCGGGCAGCTGCCTCACTCGTGCAAGTAACCGGAAATAACCTCACCTATGTATATGTAGTCCTAGCCATTTCACTTGTTGCACTCGGAATCGCATATGCGCTTCGTGCTCAAGTTTTGGCACAGGGTGAAGGCACCGAGAAGATGAAGGAAATTGCCGGTGCAGTTCAAGAAGGAGCCGCAGCTTATTTAGCTCGCCAGTTCCGCACCCTTTCCTACTTCGTAGCGATTGTTTTCGTTCTACTTTTTGTACTCCCAGGAGATGCTGATATTCGTATCGGTCGCTCAATCTTCTTCCTACTAGGTGCCGCATTTAGTGCACTAGTTGGATACAACGGTATGTGGCTTGCAGTTCGTGCAAATGTGCGGGTTGCTGAAGCTGCTCGCCAAAAGAATGCCGAGCGCGCAGTGCAGATTGCTTTCCGCACTGGTGGCGTTGTTGGCATGACAACTGTTGGTCTTGGTTTAGTTGGTGCATCGCTCGTTGTAATTATCTACCGCGAACAAGCCCCAGCAGTTCTTGAAGGTTTTGGTTTCGGCGCCGCGATGCTTGCGATGTTCATGCGCGTAGGTGGCGGAATCTTCACAAAGGCAGCAGATGTTGGCGCTGACCTTGTAGGTAAAGTTGAAAAAGGTATTCCAGAAGATGACCCACGTAACCCGGCAACTATTGCAGATAACGTAGGCGACAATGTTGGCGACTGTGCGGGAATGGCTGCTGACTTATTCGAGTCATATGCCGTAACACTCGTTGCAGCGCTAATTCTTGGAAAAGCTGGATTCGGTAACGCCGGATTGGTTTATCCATTGATCGTTCCAGCAATCGGTATCGTCACTGCGGTAATCGGAATCTTCCTTACTCGCTTGCGTCCATCAGATAAGAATGCAATGACTGCAATCAATCGCTCATTCTTCTTATCTGCAATTATCAGCGCAGTACTTACAGCGCTTGCAACATTTACTTATTTGCCAGATCGCTTCACAAACTTAACTGGCCTAGCTTTAACTAAAACTCAAGTTGAAGATTTTGGTGGCAACAACCCTCGTATTATGGCAATTGGCGCAGTTCTAATCGGTATTGGTTTAGCTGCTGCAATTCAACTACTAACTGGTTACTTCACTGAAGTTGGAAAGCGCCCAGTTAACGACGTTGCTGCATCATCACAAACTGGTGCTGCAACCGTTATTTTGGCTGGTATTTCGATTGGTTTCGAATCAGCTGTTTACAGTGCACTGCTAATTGCAGCAGCTGTATTTGGTGCCTTCATGTTAGGTGGCGGTTCAATCGTGCTTTCACTTCTTGCGATTGCTTTGGCCGGAACTGGTTTGCTAACAACTGTTGGCGTAATCGTGGCAATGGATACCTTCGGCCCAATTTCAGATAACGCACAAGGCATTGCTGAAATGTCAGGCGATGTAAAGGGCGAAGGCGCACAAATTCTTACTTCACTTGACGCAGTTGGAAATACAACAAAGGCAATCACTAAGGGAATCGCGATCGCAACTGCAGTACTTGCAGCAACTGCGCTATTCGGTGCCTTTACTGATGCAATTAAATTGGCAGTAAGTGAAGCTGGTTCTACAACAGTAGATCTACTTAAAGAGCTGCAATATCAAGGCGTTCTCGATGTTGCAGATCCACGCAACTTGGTAGGTCTAATTATTGGTGCTGCAGTGGTATTCCTGTTCTCAGGTCTGGCAGTAAATGCAGTATCTCGCGCAGCTGGTGCGGTAGTTATGGAAGTTCGTAACCAATTCAAACTTCACCCAGGAATTATGAAGGGTACTGAAAAGCCTGAATACGGTCGCGTGGTAGATATTTGTACTCGCGATTCATTACGCGAACTTGTAACACCTGGTCTATTAGCTGTTATGGCACCAATCGCAGTTGGCTTTGGTCTTGGCGTAGGCGCACTTGGCGCTTACTTAGCTGGCGCAATTGGCACCGGAACCTTGATGGCTGTTTTCTTATCTAACTCAGGCGGAGCTTGGGATAACGCTAAGAAGATGGTTGAAGATGGAAATTACGGAGGCAAGGGCTCAGATGCTCACACCGCAACCATCGTTGGTGACACTGTTGGTGATCCATTTAAAGACACTGCCGGTCCTGCAATTAACCCACTGATTAAAGTTATGAACTTAGTTGGTCTCTTAATTACACCAGCAATTGTTGGCATGGCACTTGGTGGTCGCGAAAGCACCAGCACGCTAATTGGTATTGTCGCTGCACTTGTAATTGTGGCCGCACTAGTTCGTAATCGTCGTCAATCGACTTCGATTACTTACTAATACCAACTCGGCTAAATTCAGCTTTTCCCCAGAGCTAACTTAGGAAATTAATGGCGCGTGTATTGAAGAAGCTAGTGATCGTTGAATCACCAGCTAAAGCACGCAAAATTGGCGGCTACCTCGGCGATGATTACATCGTCGAGGCTAGCGTCGGCCATATTCGCGATCTACCACAGCGCGCAGCCGATATCCCTAAAGAATACAAAAAGATTGCTTGGGCTAAAGAAGGCGTAAATATTGAAGAAGATTTTGCGCCGCTTTATGTAATTAACCCAGATAAGAAAGCCAAAGTTGCGGAACTTAAGGCGTTGATGAAAGATGCCGAAGAGTTAATCCTGGCAACCGATGAAGACCGCGAAGGCGAAGCTATAGCTTGGCACTTAGTTGAAGTGCTCGAGCCAAAGATTCCGATAAAGCGAATGGTTTTCAATGAAATTACTAAAGAGGCAATTCAAAGCGCAGTAGAAAATACGCGCGATCTTGATTATGACTTAATTGATGCGCAGGAAACTCGCCGTGTTTTAGATCGCCTATTTGGCTATCGCTTATCTCCAGTGCTCTGGAAAAAAGTAATGCCACGTATTTCTGCTGGCCGCGTGCAATCTGTTGCTACTCGACTGATCGTAGAAAAAGAACGCGAGCGCATGGCTTTCATTTCTTCCGCTTGGTGGGATTTAACTGCGAAGTGCGAACTTGGCTTTAGTGCCCGCCTGCTTAGTGTTGATGGCAAGCGCGTTGCAACAACAGCCGACTTCGGCGCAGATGGCGCCGTAAAAGAAAAATCACTTGCCAATATTTTGCTACTAGATGAAGTAGCTGCTAAATCTTTAGTTGCAGCTCTTAAAGCAGCTCCACTAGTTGTTAAGTCGATGGAAGAATCGCCACGAACTGAACGACCAAAGCCACCATTTACAACTTCAACTATGCAGCAAGATGCCGGTAGCCGATTAGGTTGGGGAGCGCAGATCACGATGCGCATCGCACAACGTTTATATGAAAACGGCTACATCACTTATATGCGTACTGACTCAGTAAATCTTTCAGCGCAAGCAATCACTGCAGCACGTGAGTCAGCTAAAGCACTTTATGGCGCCGATCATGTTGCTGATTCGCCACGTGTATATGTTGGTAAAACTAAGAATGCTCAAGAAGCACACGAAGCGATTCGCCCAGCTGGTGAAAGTTTCAAAACTCCAGGTGAATTAGCACCAGAACTTTCGCGCGATGAATTTGCTCTCTATGACTTAATTTGGAAACGAACAGTTGCTTCACAAATGGCTGATGCCAAGAAATTGCAGATGCGGGTTGACTTCGATGCAAAAACTAGCGATAGCCGCGAAACAATTTTCCGTGCTAATGGTTCAGTAATTACTTTTCCAGGCTTCTTGGCTGCTTATGATGATTTGGCTGATGAAAAAGAAGGTGAAGAATCCGAAGATAAGCGTCTGCCAGCTATGAGTATTGGGCAGAGCGTAAAAGTTGATGAATACAGCTGTGAAGGGCACGAAACAAAACCACCTGCTCGCTATACCGAACCAACATTGGTTAAGAAGCTTGAAGAATTAGGCATAGGCCGTCCTTCTACGTTTGCATCAATTATCGCAACGATTCAAGATCGAGGTTATGTTTCAAAGCGCGGGCGAGCTTTAGTGCCTACTTTCTTAGCTTTTTCAGTAACTGGCTTGCTCGAAACACACTTTACAAAATTAGTTGATTACGAATTTACGGCGAGCATGGAAGAAGATCTAGACAAAATCGCAAGTGGTCAAGCAAAGCGAGTTGATTGGTTACGTGATTTCTTCTACGGTCACGATGGCGAACCTGGTTTAAATGAACTATCAGCTGACTTGGGTGCAATTGATGCGCGCGAAGTTAACACCATGCGCCTTTCACCTGAGATCGAAATTCGAGTTGGTCGATATGGTGCATATCTGCAAGAAGGCGAAGGCGAAACTCGAAAGTTGGCTAACGTTCCCGAATCTTTAGCGCCTGATGAATTAACTTTGGCAAAAGCAATTGAACTTCTTGCGGCACCATCAGGTGAACGTGATTTAGGAATTGATCCAGTAACTAATCTGCCGATCATCGCTAAGAGTGGTCGCTTTGGTCCTTATGTAACGCAAGTTTTCCCGGTAGAGCCAGTTGTTGAAGGGGCTAAAAAGAAACGTAAAAAAGCTGATGATCCAAAACCAAAAACTGCGTCCCTTCTATCAACCATGACTCTCGATACGATTACTTATGAAGATGCGCTGCAACTTTTATCGCTACCGCGCACACTCGGAACAAATGCTGCAGGCGATGACATCACTGTACAAAATGGTCGCTATGGCGCTTACTTAAAAGCTGGTGCTGATTCACGTACATTAACTTCAGAAGATCAATTATTTTCAATTACTTTAGATGAAGCACTTGAGATTTATTCCAAACCTAAGGAACGCCGTCGCGGCGTTGCGAAACCACCACTAAAGGAATTGGGCATCGACCCCACTACGCAGAAACCTTTAATTATTAAAGATGGTCGTTTCGGAATGTATGTAACAGATGGCGAAACTAATGCCACATTACGTCGCGGCGATACAGTCGAAGCCATGACTATCGAACGCGGACTTGAATTACTAGCCGGGCGCCGAGCCTGGGAAGCCGAAAATGGTGGCGCAGCGCGACCTAAAAAGAGCCGTAAAAAGGCAGCCAAAGCTGCGCCGACATTGACGAAAAAGACCGTTAAAAAAGCCGCAACTAAGCGAGTTGCTAAGAAGGCAGCCACTGAGAAAGCAAAAACCAAGCCCACTACGATTGAGCCGTGAGTAACACTCTTCCAAGACCGGCTGCGCCGGCACCTGATGAGACTCGAAGTGTTTTAGCAATCCCAGCTTTTCGCCGACTATGGCAAGCAATGGCATTTGGTTCACTCGGAGATTGGCTCGGTTTATTAGCCACAACTGCGCTAGCGCAGCAACTTTCTGGTGGTAGTTATGCCAAAGCTAACTTTGCAATTGCTGGCGTGTTCATTGCTCGCTTACTTCCGGCTGTTTTTCTAGGGCCAATTGCCGGTGTAATCGCTGATCGAATTGATCGACGAATACTTATGGTGGTTGCCGACGTAATTCGCTTCGCACTTTATATTTCAATCCCAATTGTAAATAATTATTTCTGGCTCTACACGGCAACAATTTTGGTGGAATGTGTTTCGCTGTTCTGGTCACCAGCTAAAGATGCCAGCGTGCCAAATTTAGTTCCGAAAGAAAAACTTGAGAGCGCAAACCAAGTTTCTCTTTTTGCAGCTTACGGAACTGCACCCATTGCGGCAGGACTTTTTGCGATCTTGGCACTTCTAAGCAGCGCTATTTCTTCAGCTTTCCCAAGTTTTAAGGGCACCTCAGTTGATATTGCACTTTACATAAACGCGCTAAGTTTTGCATTTAGTGCGTGGACAATTTTTCATTTACATGAAATTCCTAAACGACACCAAGCCGGAAAGACAGCCGACTCAAGTGTCGGAAAATCACTGATCGAAGGCTATAAAGCTGTTAGTAGCTCAAAAATAATTCGTGGTCTAATCGTTGGAATGATTGGTGCCTTTATTGCAGCAGGTGCAGTAATTGGTTTGGCACGCACCTTTGTTGGCGATTTAGGTGGCGGAGATGCCGGTTATGGCGTGCTCTTTGGTTCAGTATTTACTGGGCTTGCTATTGGAATCGCGTTTGGTCCAAAAATATTTGCCCAATTTTCCCGCCGCCGCTTATTTGGCGCTTCTTTAACTGTTGCCGGTTCGTTTTTAGTTCTACTTGCTGCAATTCCAAACTTCACTTTAGCGGTCTTCATAGTGATTATTTTGGGCGCATTCTCTGGCGTTTGCTGGGTAACTGGCTTCACGATGCTAGGACTTGAAGTTCACGATGATGTTCGCGGCCGTACGTTCGCCTTTATGCAATCAATTATTCGCGTAACCCTGGTGGCAGTTCTAGCAATTTCACCAATCATTGCTGCTTATATTGGTGAATACCGAATTAAGGTTCGCAATACCGAAGTAACTTATAACGGCGCTGCAATCACTTTGCTATTCGCTGGTTTATTTGCAATTTTAATTGGGGCAGTTTCTTACCATCAGATGAAAGATCGCCCAAATGTTTCTATTTGGAGTGATATTGCGAATGCGATAAAGGGTGAACTTGGTTCAATTACTGGAGCCCAAACCAAAGGCGTGTTTATTGCTTTTGAAGGTGGCGAAGGAAGTGGTAAATCAACCCAAAGTAAATTGCTCAAGAAATGGCTAGAAGAAGAAGGTGAAGAAGTAGTACTTAGTCGCGAACCTGGCGGCACCGAAATGGGTAAAGATTTACGTCGAATATTGCTCGATCACTCAACTGGTGAAATTTCACCACGTGCGGAAGCTCTTCTATATGCAGCAGATCGCGCTCACCATGTATTTTCAAAAATTCGTCCCGCACTTGAACGCGGCGAGGTTGTAATTACTGATCGCTACTTTGATTCTTCAATTGCTTACCAAGGCGCAGGTCGTGTTTTAGTATCTGGCGAAGTCGCGCGAATTTCTCGCTGGGCTACTGAGTCGCTATTTCCAACTTTAACAATTTTGATTGATCAACCAGCTGAGATTGGCCTTAGTCGGATAAAGAGTAAAGATCGATTAGAAATCGAACCACTTGATTTCCACGAAAGAATTCGACAAGAGTATTTGCAACTCGCTCTTCTTGACCCAGAGCGATATTTAGTAGTCGATGGTCGCAAAACTATCGAAGAAATTCAGAACGAAATAATTGCTCGGGTTGGTGAAATTCCTGCTCTGCGTCGCAATATCCGTGACGCGCAAGGAAATCGCCTTATGAAGCCAATTCGTCGCGCCGCCACAACGGCTAGAAATACTGCGCGCAAAACAGTAAAGAAGAAGTAGTGATGTCGGTTTACGATCAATTAGTTGGTCAAGCACATTTAGTTAAAATTCTTGAAGGCGCCGTGGCTGCTGCGCGCAGTGGCGAAGAATCACAAGAGATGACCCATGCTTGGTTGTTTACCGGCCCACCCGGAAGTGGCCGTTCATCTGCTGCAGTTGCTTTCGCTTCTGCTTTGATTTGTAGCAACGATGGTTGCGGCACCTGCGTCGATTGTCGCGCTGCCAAGTCTGGCACCCACGCCGATGTGGAAATCATTCGCACCGAAGGCCTTTCGATCAAAATTGAAGAGATACGTGAGCTGCTAACTCGTGTGGCCTGGGCACCGGCTATGGGCGGATGGCGAGTTGTAGTAATGGAAGATGCTGATCGCCTGACCGAATCTGCAGCTAATGCGCTGCTTAAAGCTATTGAAGAGCCCGGAAATCGCACAGTTTGGTTGTTATGCGCACCAACATTGCATGATGTTCTGCCAACTATTCGTTCAAGATGCCGCCACTTGCAATTAGTAACCCCCAGCGCGAAAGATGTTACTGATGTTTTAGTTAATCGCGAAGGTGTTTCACCAGCGATGGCAGATTTTGCAGCTCGTGCTTCGCAAGGACATATTGGCCGCGCTCGATATTTAGCAAGTGATGAAACAATTCGTAATCGCCGGAACACTATTATTCGATTACCGATGCAGATTAACGACGTAGCTTCTGCATTTAAAGCGGCTGAAACTCTTTTAAATTTAGCAACGGAAGAAGCTGAAGTAGCTGCCAGTGCTCGCGATGAAAAAGAGAGCACTGAATTAGCAGAAGCTTGGGGTAAAGGAGCAACTGGACGCGGAATGGCTACCGGTGGTTCCAAAGCAATAAAAGATTTAGAGAAAGAACAAAAATCCCGAACTACTCGGATGATTCGAGACTCAATAGATGGCGCACTGGTCGATATCGCAACTTTGTATCGCGATGTGATGTTTATTCAATCCGGAACCCAAGGTGCGTTAATTAACCAAGAATTTGTCTCGGATATTTCAAAAATGGCTGAGCGAATTCCACCGGCTAAAACCGTTTCTAAAATTGATGCAATTATGTCAGCACGTACTAATTTGAGTCACAATGCAGCTCCATTGCTCACGCTAGAAGCGCTAATGTGTCAATTAGCTCAAACATGATTCAAAAAAAGATTTCAGCTGTCATTACATTACTTTTAGTTTTAACTAGTTGTGCAGCAACTCAGCCGAAACCTCTTGCCTCGCTAACTCAATATCAGAATCAAGAACTTAAGTGGCAAGATTGCTACGAAAATTATCAATGCTCTTCTTTATTAGTCCCAATTAACTATGCAGATTTATCAGTTGGTGCTTTTTCTTTAGCTTTGTTGCGCTATCAAGCCCTTGATCAGGACCGCCGAATTGGTTCTTTGGTCGTAAACCCAGGTGGGCCAGGCGCATCAGGCCTTGATTACGCCTACAACGCTGAGTACATCGTAAGTCCAAGGATTCTAGAGCGCTTTGATATCGTCGGTTTTGACCCGCGCGGGGTCGGTGAAAGCGCTGCAATTAAATGTTTAAGTGATTCCGAAACTGATGCGAGCTTTGCGGCAGACCCAAAACCTGATGATGAAACTGAGTTTGCTTTATATATTAGTGATGCGCGAGATTATTATGCAAAGTGTGCCGCTAACACTAAACACCTCACTGATTACAGCACCTTAAATAGTGCACGTGATCTAGAGATTTTACGTTCTGCTCTTGGCGATCGGAAGCTAAATTTCTTAGGAAAATCTTATGGTACATATTTAGGCACTCTCTATGCTGAAATATTTCCAGAAAATGTTGGCCGATTTGTATTAGATGGCGCGGTTGATCCAAATAGCAGTAACCGTGAAGCGATGCTTGGCCAAGCTGGTGGATTCGATTTAGCTCTTGATGCGTTTTTAGCTAATTGTCTAAAAAGGAGTTCGTGCGCATTAACTGGAGATCTAATAAATGCTCGCATGCAAGTTAATGAATTGCTTGCCAACACAGCGATCACACCACTTGAAAGTAAATCTGGGCGCGAAGTTACTGAAGGCTTGGTAGTCGTAGGAATCGCTTCAGCTTTGTATGACAGCGAATCAGGGTGGCCAGTGTTACGTGATGCATTTAAAGAAGCAACTTTAGGTAGCGGTGATAGTTTTCTAATATTGGCAGACCAGTATGCAGGCCGCCAAGAGAATGGAACTTACATAAGCAATGAAAACGATGCACTGCAAGTTATAGATTGTCTTGACCAAAAAGAAATAGCGACTGTGTCAGATTTCAAAAAAGGTTTAGTTGAGTTTTCTACCCGAGCTCCTATTTTTGGTCCATACTTGGCATATGGCGGCTTGGCTTGTCGCTACCTTCCAAACTTGGGCAGTGTTGAACATATCGAAATCAAGAATATAGAAACGAAGCCAATCTTGATTATCGGAACCACTAGAGACCCTGCCACCCCGTATAAGTGGGCTCAATCGCTAGCAAAAATCTTTTCATCTTCAATCTTGATTACCCTCGATGGCGATGGTCACACCGGTCATGGCCGAGGTTCAAGTTGCGTTGATTCGGCAGTAGATCGGTATCTATTGAATGGAATTACGCCTAAATCAGGGCTTTTCTGCGCTAAATAGTCAGGCCTGGCACCCACCTGCCATCCAGATAATTCTCAGGAAAATCGAGTTAAGTTCAGCCATGAATCCAATTTCTGCACGTAAATTCAGCGCAGCCGGTACTGACTGGGCGGCGCTTCTTACGGGGCTTGGTCTGGGTCTAACTGTGGCTCTTGAACTCACAGCTTTGCGAGCATCAGATATTTCTTCTTTCTATTTGATCATCCAAACAATTTCACGCTTTGCTGCACTTATCGGTACATACTTCGCGCTTCTTGGAATTTTATTGGTATCGCGCATTCCTTGGGTAGAGCGCGGTGTGGGTCACGATCGTTTAATTACTTGGCATCGGAAGCTAGGCCCTTGGTCACTTTATTTGATTGGGTTCCACGTACTTCTAATTACTTTTGGCTATGCCGGACAGTTCCAAGAGAAGATTTTAGGCGAATTCATAAATATATTAACTACCTTTAACTGGATGTGGGCTGCACTCGCCGGATTTATTTTCATGATCACTGCTGGCGTAACTTCATATAAGAAAGCACGAGCTAAATTAAGTTATGAAACTTGGTGGATAATTCACGTTTCAACTTACTCTGCAATCGCACTATCTTTTATGCATCAAATCTTAAATGGTCCGATGTTCATTGGCCATCCATTAAATAAAACTTTCTGGATATTCCTATACGGGGCGATGGTATTCAGTATTGTTTATTGGCGAATCGCTATTCCTACCTTTAGATCATTCCGCCATAGTTTGAAAGTTGAGAAGATTGTGACTGAAGGTCCAAATATGGTTTCAGTTATTATGCGTGGTAACAATCTTGATAAATTAGGTGCTCAAGGTGGGCAATTCTTTGGTTGGCGCTTCATGTCAAAAGGCCATGCTTTAATTTCACATCCATATTCATTATCAGCTGCACCTACAGCTCATTACTTACGCATTACAGTAAAAGATTTGGGAGATCACTCGAAATCTCTGGCTGATCTGAAACCAGGTACTCGAGTATTTCTTGAGGGCCCTTACGGGGCTTTTACAGCTGGTCGCGCATCACGCAAGCATGTAGTTCTAGTTGGCGGAGGTGTTGGAATCACACCTATTCGAGCACTAATGGAAGAGTTTCGGTCCGGAGTTCAGTTAGATGTCATTTTCCGGGCGTCAAAATCAGAAGATTTAGTTCTACGTGAAGAAATGGATTATTTAGCAGCTCAATCTCAAGACAGCATACGAATTCATTACTTGGTTGGCTCGCGCAAGATTTATCCAATGGATGCTAAGTCGCTTAAGGCACTTGTTCCTAGGTTTGCCGATTCTGATATTTATATTTGCGGTCCTGGACCTTTAGTCGAAGCAGTTCGTGAAGCAGCTAAAGATTTAGGTGTGCCAAAGAATCGATTCCATGATGAAGCATTTGCTTTCCACTCCGAATAAAAAGAGGTAATGATATGAAACGCTTTCTACTAATCGCAGCCGGCACAGTCGGTGGTTTAGGAGCAGTGCTCTCAATTACTCCACCTCAACTTAGTGCAACTTCAACTGGCGTTGGTTTAGATTTGGGAACGCTACCAACTGCAAGTAATACAACCCAAGAACCAGTCTCAACTCCAAGTGCTGCAACTACAACAACTTCAGCTGCTCCGACTCAGAGCGCAACAAAGACTGCTAAGCCAACCAAATCAGCAACAACAAAGCCAACAACAGCGGCTCCAACTGTTACCGCTACACCCGCGCAAAATTCCACAACTACTCCTACCCAAACGCCAACCCAAAGTTCCACTCCTGCGCCAACTCACACACAAACACCTACTCCTACGCCAACTCCTACACCAACCAAGACCGCAACTCCGGTACCAACTAAGACTGCTACTCCTACGCCAACTGTAAATTCTGTGAATGGAACCTTCACGGGCCCGGTAGTTAATGTGAATTATGGAAACGTGCAAGTTGAGATCACAGTTTCAAATGGCAAGATAACTAATGTCCGAGCACTTCAAGCACCATCTGGACGTAATGACCGTTATACAAACTATGCTCTTCCACTTTTGAAGCAACAAACTTTGGCGGCGCAGTCAACAAATATTCAAGGCGCTTCGGGTGCTAGTTACACAACTTACGGTTGGCGTAAATCGCTACAAGGCGCGATGGCAAAAGCTGGTCTTTAAAAACTAATGCGCACCCAACATGAGATTGAAGTTTGGGGGACAGTCGTATTTATCGACGTCACAAGTGAAGTTGATGTAGAACCTGCAATTGCTAAGGTAAATCAGCATGTTCACCACGTAGATGAGCTTTTTTCTACTTATAAGGAAAGCTCAATAATTTCGCGATTACGCCGAGGCGAGATTGAAATAGAGCAATGCCCACCAGAGGTTATTGAAGTCTGGAACTTGTGCGCATTTGTTAAAGACTTAACCGAAGGTGCATTTGATCCATGGGCCGTAAGTGGGGGCTTTGATCCATCTGGACTTGTGAAAGGTTGGGCAGCTGATAATTGTGCAGAAATTTTGTTATCAGCTGGCGCTGATCATGTTCAAGTTAATGCTGCTGGTGATTTGGCACTACGTGGTGGATTCACATCTGAGCGACCTTGGTCAATCGGAGTAGTTAATCCAGATAATCGGCTAGAAATATTACAAACTTTTGAAATTATTGATGGCGCGATTGCCACTAGTGGTACTTATGAGCGTGGAGCACATATAAATGATCCAATTACCGGCATGATCGCAATTGGTGCTAAATCAGCAACAGTTATTGGCCCAAATGGCGCAATCGCAGATGCACTTGCAACTGCGCTTATGGTTTCCGGTCGAGATGGTGGAGTTTGGTTCACGACGTCCGAGTTATCGGATTATTCAGCTTGGGTGATTGATCGCCATGAGAACGTCGCTTGGAGCATTGGGCCAGCCACCGCATAATTAGGTCATGGTCGTTACCACAGGTGGATTTACTAGCGCGGGTTTGCAGTTAGAAGCTGAAACGCTATTGCTGCCATCTCTATCGCAGAATGAAGCAATTGAAATAGGCGAAATTGCTCACCAACTGGGGCGCGATCGAGGATTAGCTATCACGATTGAAGTGCAATTAGGAAAATGGCCGGTATTTCATTTAGCTCTTCCTGGCACAAAACCAGAAAACGATAATTGGATTGCGCGAAAAGCTCGAGTTGTGCACGCAACTGGTAACTCAACAATGCGCGAGCGAGTCTTTGCTGAAGAAAATGGTTTTGATTGGTATTTAAAGAACAATTTATCTGAAGAGCTGCATGCAATTCATGGCGGCGGATTGCCACTTAATGTGAACGGATTAGGATTAGCAGGAGTATTACTAATTAGTGGCTTGCCTCAAGTTCAAGATCATTTGCTGGGCGTCGAGGTTATTGCAGAATTTTTAGCGCGAAAAGGTGAACAACAGTGAGCATTTGGGTTTGCGGCGAAGTCTTAATTGACCTATTGCCCAGCACTCCTACGCGCATTGCAGTTGTTGGCGGTGGGCCAGCAAATACCGCGAAAGCTCTTTCTCGTCTAGGCCATGAAGTTCAATTTATCGATGGTATTTCTACTGATACTTATGGAATATCGGCACGAGCAGAATTAGTCCGTGATGGTGTTGGTCTTGATCTTGCGTTAACGAGTGATCTACCAACTTGCACGGCAACAGTTTCAATAGATTCAAACGGTTCTGCTAGTTATGAATTCTTAATTGAGAACACTGCAACCTTTGCCTTTGCTGATTCTTGGCTGCCTGATCCAGAACGATTAAAACCTGAAGTTCTACAAATCGGAACACTAGTGACGATTATCGAACCTGGTGCTTCTGTGCTTTATGACTGGGCAGTTAAAGTTGGTGAATTTGCGCCAATTATCTTTGATCCGAATATCAGACCAAGTGTTATGCCTGATCTAGTTAAGTACCGTGATGAAGTTGAGAAGTGGATAAAAATCAGTAGCGTCGTTAAATTTAGTGAAGATGATCTTGAAGCGCTTTATCCAAACGAAGATCCGATCGAAATTGCCAAAATCTGTCTGGAAAAAGGTGTTCAGTTAGTTGTAATCACGCGTGGCGCAAACGGCTTAGTTGGTGTCACTACTGATGGCGTTGTTAAGGTTCCAGGCATAAAAGTTGCAGTTGTAGATACCGTTGGAGCTGGCGACACAGTTGGCGCGATAATTGTCGAAGCAGTTAAAGAAGTTGGAATCGTTAATCTAGTTGGATCCAAATTGCGTGAAGTTTTACATTGCGCTGCAGTTGCAGCGGCGATAACCTGTTCTCGTGCCGGTGCTCAACCACCTCGCGCATTCGAACTAACCGAGGCACTCGAGCGGAACTAAGATGCAATTTATTGATGACGCTGAATTCCAAATAAATATTGATTTAGATCAAGGCGCGCGCATTGCCTCACTTATTTGGCGAGATATGCAGTTCACGCTGCCTTTCCGTGGCACCCCAGTTAACTATGGTTGGTATGGCATGGGTCCTTGGGCTGGTCGTGTGCGCGATGGCTTGATCACTGGCGCCGATGGACGAGAGCACCAATTGCCGCAAATTTTCGATCCACCAAATGCGCTGCATGGTTTCGGTTTCACTTCATCTTGGCAAGAGATCGGCCCAGGTCGTTCGTTACTACATCTACCAGCACCTTATGGTGGAGCAACTTTAGAACAAACGATTGAGGTATTAGATGATGCGATTCGTTGGTCTCTTGAATACGAACCAGGCGAATGTGATTTACCGGCATGGTTAGGTTTGCATCCTTGGTTTGCGCGCGACTTAGATCGTGGCGGCAGCGCCGTAATTGATTTTTCTGCAAATCAGATGATGCAACGCGGTTCAGATGGCCTGCCAACTGGTGAATTAGTTAGACCAACGCCAGAACCTTGGGACGATGCTTTCACTGGAATTATTGGAACTCCTGCAATCATTTGGGAAGACGTTGCTCGTATAGATATTGAGTGCGATGCACCTTGGTGGGTTGTATATAGCGAAGATGCTGAAGGTGTTTGCATCGAACCGCAAACTGCGCCACCTGATGCCGCTAATTTAGGAATCACCGGTGAACATTACATAGAAGCGCTATTTGTTTTCTCTGAGGAGTAACGAGAAAAGAACTAGTCAACTTCTTAACCATGAATTTCCAGCAAATACAAAAGAGCTAACTACGTTTAGTTGAAGCCTAATTTCTTATAAAGAATAAGGGCAGCATGATTATCGGCATCTACATAAAGCATTGATTCCTTGATTTGCTTACTTTGGAAATAGCGCAGCGCGGTAAGCATTAAAGCCTTGCCCAACCCAGAGCTATGAGTCCTTGGGTTTACGCCAATTACATAAATTTCCCCAATTGCGCCTTCGTTTACCCGGTCGTGATGGATTTTCGTCCAGCAATAACCAATTATTTCGCCTTTATCGCGGGCTAAAAAGAAGCCATCCGCATCAAACCAGCTTTCTTTCATTCGATTAGTTAAATCCTGCATTACCCAATCGCCTTGGTCTGGGTGAGTGATAAAAATCTGGTTATTCAGCGCTAACCACTCATCAGCATCAGTTGATTTGAAAGTTGTTATCTCGGCAGAAGTAGTCGGTTCAGGCAGGTCGGCAACGAGCGATCGGTGCAATTTTAAAATCGTACGCACAACTAAATCCGTTCAGAAACTTGAGCATCTTTCATGGCGCTAGTTACTGTAAAGCGATATCCAACATTTCGCACGGTGCCAATAATCGCTTCGTGCTCTGGACCAAGTTTTGAACGAAGTCGTCTGATATGCACATCAACTGTGCGAGTACCGCCAAAATAATCATAACCCCAGATTTCTTGCAATAACTGGGCTCGAGTAAAAACTCGACCAGGGTGCTGAGCTAAAAACTTAAGTAGCTCAAATTCTTTGAATGTTAAATCAAGTGCTCGTCCTTTAATGCGGGCGGTGTAACTATTCTCATCAATTGAAACTTCACCAGTTCTAATTTCACCAGATTCAGGATCACTTTCAGCAAGGTGTGCCGCAAATTTACCAATCGCAATTCGAATGCGTGCGTCAACTTCAGCAGGCCCCGCAGTATCAAGGATTACATCATCGATGCCCCATTCTGCGCTAAGAGCTGATAAGCCACCTTCAGTTGTGATAACCACAACTGGTGCACCTGAACCTGTTGTGTAAAGTAACTTAGCCAAATTCTTTGCAGCAGGAATTTCGCGACGCGCATCTAACAATAAAATGTCTGCTTCAGGCACATCAATTAGAACACTGGCTTCAGCTGGAACAATTTTTACCTGATGTTGCAATAAAGCGAGTGATGGAAGAACTTCAGCGCTCGCGCCAAGAGTGTTTGTAAGTAGCAACACTCTTGCCATTTGCGCTCACCTGCTCCCAGTTGCGTTCTAGGTGTTAAGTGCCACAGACTACTCTCGTGAAATCTTTCCTACCAATTCTTATCGTGCTTGGGGCTGCGACCGCATACGGCTTCTGGTATCAAAAGTCACGGGGCAAGATTCAAGCCAAAGCCATCTCTGGCAAGGCTTTAACAGCAGCAGTAATCGGTGGGGAACTTGGATCACGGGCTACTTTGGTGCAATTTTCATCAGCTTTCTGCACCCCCTGCCGGGCAACTCGAACCTTGCTCGAGAGCGTAGTTACCGACATAGACGATGTGCGTCATGTTGAAATAGATGCTGAAACAAATTTGGAGTTAGTGCGCAAGCTAGATATTCGCTCGACTCCAACTACTCTGATTCTGAACAGTTTTGGCGTTGAAGTAGGGCGGGCAATTGGTGCTCCTAAGCGTGACCAAGTGTTGGCCGCACTTGCCGCGATCAAGTAACACCTGCAAGTAACTCGCAATTAGGCTTTTTTACTAGGCCTCTTTATTCTTATGACATGTCTTTCGCCTTAGATAGCTTTTTTACCAAACGTCGCGTACTTGATTACGGACGTTTAGCTGTCTCGTTGTGTAGTAACTAAAACTTAAAGATCCAGTTTTAGTAACCCACAACCAAGAAAAGTAGGAAACAAATGACAACTTTAGAAAAGAAAGAAACATCAGTAGTAATTGATGCACGTGGTCCCCGTTTTTCGGCAGCGATTACAGTTTTAGTTTTAGCTGCGGCGCTGACAACTCAATCACTACCTCTGATTGTTTTTCAATTAGCGGTGTTTCTAATTGGCGCAACTAAAGGGCCACAATTCACACCTTACGCATTTTTCTTTAAGAGCTTAATTAAGCCTCGACTAAAAGGTGGATTTGTACCTGAAGATGTGCGACCACCTCAATTCGCCCAAGCGGTCGGATTCTTGTTCGCAGCCACTGCAGTTGCTGGGCTGCTATCTGGAATCACAATTCTTTTCACAATTGCAACTGGATTTGCACTAGCAGCAGCTTTCTTGAATGCAGCTTTTAACTACTGCTTAGGCTGCGAAGTTTATTTACTGCTTCTACGCGCCCGTCGCTAATTTCGATACCTCTTTTCAAGCCCCATTTATCAATTTAATAGAACAGGAAAATATATTTATGTCACGTGAAACCTCACTCGTAAGTGCTGATTGGGTAGCTCAAAACCTTAATAATCCAGCAGTCGTTCTAGTTGAAGTAGATGAAGACACTGCGCTCTATGAGCAAGGCCATATTGAAGGAGCAATTACTTTTCATTGGCGCGACGATCTACAAGATGGCTTAATTCGCGACCTAATCTCGAAAGAAAAATTCGAAGCGCTGTTATCCAAGAATGGAATCTCAACCGATACCACTGTTGTTCTCTATGGCGGTAACAATAACTGGTTTGCTACTTATGCTTTCTGGTATTTCAAGATTTACGGCCACGCCGATGTCCGACTACTAGATGGTGGTCGTAAGCGTTGGGAGCTTGATGCTCGTCCTTTTGTAACAACTGTGCCAACCCGCACAGCAACTATTTACGTAGCTAAAGAGCGTGATAATTCAATTCGTGCGTACCGCGATGAAGTGATTTCAGCAATCGGTAAGTTAAACATCGTAGATGTTCGCTCACCTGCAGAATTCAG
This sequence comes from Actinomycetota bacterium, assembly GCA_947463725.1. Classification (GTDB taxonomy): domain Bacteria; phylum Actinomycetota; class Actinomycetes; order Nanopelagicales; family Nanopelagicaceae; genus Planktophila. Next base: position 24,417 of record CANHRM010000011.1, read on the forward strand.
TGGTGAGCTAGCGGCACCAGCACATTTACCTCAAGAAAGTGGTCAGATTAAAGGACATATTCCAACTGCTAAAAATATTCCGTGGTCAAAAGCTGCCAATGAAGATGGGACTTTTAAATCAGATACTGAATTGAAAGATTTATATGTTGGAGCCGGTGTTGATCTAGCAAAGGACACCATTGCGTATTGCCGCATTGGTGAGCGTTCAGCATTTTCCTGGTTCGTACTTCATGAATTATTAGGTCTTTCAAATGTAAAGAACTACGACGGTTCATGGACTGAATACGGTTCATTAGTTGGCGTTCCGGTTGCGATAGGCGCTTAATGCGAACTTGCGGCGCAACTCCGGGTGGTCCAGATATTTCCGGCATTGATTTATCAACGCAAACCTTAATTCAAGGTGTCATTCTCAGGGACGGGGAAGGCGATGGAGTTCCAAATGGTTCTCCCGTTGGAAACGCATATGTTCGATTATTGGATTCAACTGGTGAATTCACCGCAGAAGTTCCTACTAACGCAGACGGGCAATTTCGATTCTTCGCCGCTCCTGGCGCCTGGACCTTAGTAATCCTGGCCTCAGGAGCGCGCGTAGAACGTAAAGTGATTGCCGCTAAAGGCAATCCAGTCGATTTAGTTGTAGAAATTTAAGTAGAATTCACTTATGGCTGATCAGCATGAATTACGCGATAAAGGTTTGCGCTTAACGCCGCAACGCGAATTAGTTTTAGCTGCCGTCCGCGAACTTGGTCATGCCACACCAGAAGAAGTTGCTGAAAAAGTTCGTCAAACGCACCCTGGAATCAATCTTTCAACGGTTTACCGCAATCTAGAAACTCTAGAAAATGTGGGTTTGGTTCAGCACACTCATTTGGGTCATGGCGGAGCTACTTATCACGCAGCCGAAGAGTTAACCCATTTACATTTAGTCTGCGGAGTTTGTGGATCAGTTGGCGATGCACCAATTGATGTTGCGGCTAACTTTGTAAATGCGCTGGCCGATGATTATGGTTTTAAAACAGATGTAACGCACTTTGCCGTTTATGGCACTTGTTCAACATGTTTTGCAGCTGAAAGTAAGTAATGAGCGCCGTACTCGTTGAGGACGGCCCTGATAAAGGTGCTGTTTGGCATTTTGGTGATCCAGTAAAAGAACAACGCGCGCTAGAGGCTGGCACTGCTTGGGCCGATTTATCACACTACGAAGTTGTCGCACTATCTGGGCCAGAACGTTTAACTTGGTTACATCTATTAACTACACAAGATCATGAAAATTTATTAGCTGGTCAATGGCAGCATGCTTTAATTTTAGATCCCAAAGGTCACATCGAGCATCAATTCTTTTTAGTTGATGATGGTGACACCACTTGGCTAATTGTCAATCCTGGTCGTAGCGCTGAATTAATTTCACACCTAGGAAAAATGAAATTTCGCGCTCAAGTTGAGATTCACGATGCAACAGCAGAATTTGCAGTATTACGGGCACCTGGCAACATCGATGAAATAGGTGGCCCATATGCACTTGTTCCACGCGCTGAATTGGTAAATATGATTGAAACTTTTAATACAGTTGCAACCCAAGTCGGAACCTGGGCACTTGATGCAATGCGAGTAGCTTCTGGATTGCCCCGAATTGGTTTTGAAACTGATCACAAATCAATTCCAAATGAACTTGGTTTGTTAAATAGCGCAGTGCACCTAAATAAGGGTTGTTATCGCGGGCAAGAGACTGTGGCTAAAATAAATAATCTAGGAAATCCACCACGTCGCTTAGTTATGTTGCACCTTGATGGAACCGAAGTTAATTTTCCTAAAGTCGGAACTCCAGTAGAAAATGATGGGGTAGTTGTTGGCTATCTAGGAACCGTTGCCAGGCATCATGAATTAGGACCGATTGCACTCGCCGTGGTTAAGCGAAATACCCCCTTAGATGCAACGCTCTCAGTTTCCGGAATTCCTGCTGCGCAAGAAGCAATAGTCGCAGGTAATTAGTAAATGCAATTGTTCGGACAGTTATTAATTACTTTAGTAGCAGGGCTCGCGATCATGTGGGCCGTAAGAAAGATGTAAGTAACCGATAGACTTATCGGCATGGAGCTCTTAACCTCAATTCTCCTTGGCCTGATTTCAGTTGTTATCGGTGCCGGATTATTATTCTTTGCATTTACTAGCCGCAGAGATCCCGAAAGCGCTCGCTACCGAGATAGCAGAAAGCGGACTGGCAGATAATGGTATTTACAATTCCTGAAGGACTTCACCCTGATTTAAATCCACTTGCCTGGTTAGTTGGCACATGGCGCGGCAAAGGTCATGGCGAATACCCAACGATAAAACCGTTCCAGTTTATTTCTGAAACTGTTTTTAATCACGATGGACGACCTTTCTTAAATTATTTTTCACGGTCATGGATTGTCGATGACGATGGTGAAATTATTCGACCTGGTGCAAGCGAAGCAGGGTTCTGGCGCATTAAGCCAAACAATGTGCTCGAAGTTGTAATTTCGCACAACACCGGAATAACTGAAGGCTGGTTAGGTCATTTTGATGGACCAAAGATTCAATTAGCGATGGATCAAGGTTATTCCGCACCTTCTGCAAAAATTGTTACTGCTGGCGTTCGTCTTTATGGATTAGTTGAAGGTGAACTCTTCTACGCATATGACATGGCTGCTGAAGGACAAACACTTCAGGCACATATTTGGTCAACTAGCCCGCGCTCTACCGATTAAGAATGAGTGTTGTTCTAGCGCAATTAGTGCGAAGCGGATTAATAGAGTCAGTTCATAGCGGACATTTAATTTTAATTAGTGCAGATGGATCTGATTTATTAGTACTTGGTGATGTTGATGCCGAGATGTATCCGCGTTCGGCAATCAAATCTTTACAAGCCGCAGCAATGGTGCGATCTGGGTTAACGCTTAACGATGAGCAGTTAGCTTTAGTTTGTGCGAGTCATGGTGGCACTAGCCGACATCAAGAAGTCGCTCTCGAAATATTAAAGAGTGCTGGTTTGGCAGAGTCAGATTTACAAAATACGCCTGATTTTCCAATGGATCGCAATGCCCGCACTGCCTGGGGAGATAAGCCAGCAACTTCATTAGCTGCAAATTGCAGTGGTAAGCATGCGGGAATGTTGGCTACTTGTGTTGTTAATGGTTGGGATACAAAGACTTATCGCGATACTAACCACCCACTTCAAATTGCAATTGCCAATGAAATTAAAGAATTAACTGGCCAACCAGCAAATCGAATAAGTGTCGATGGTTGTGGGGCCCCACTATTTTCAATGAGTACACGCTCAATTGCAGTTGCTGCGCGCAAAATGCGAATTAATCCTGACCCAGTATTTGTAAAAGTCATTAACGCATGTTTAAAGCATCCCGAAATGATTTTTGCTGAAGGAGCATTTGATACACGCATGATGCGCGCTGTGCCTGGGCTCTTCGTAAAAGGTGGCGCCGAAAGCGTGATGTTGGCATCTTTGGCTGATGGCAGCGCAATTGCTTGGAAGATTTCCGATGGTGGCAATCGTGTAAATGGCCCAATGATGAAAGCTGCGCTTATGAAATTTGGCATAAATATAGAAGGCGAAGTTGTAGATGTGCTTGGTGGTGGAACCGTAGTGGGCTCACTTAGCGCTACGTTTTAAACAGCGTTACCCTTTACCTATGAACGCACGGATTGCTACCTTGATGGTGCACACCTCGCCCCTGGATCAACCAGGAATTGGCGATGCAGGTGGCATGAATATTTATGTAGCCGAGAGCGCTGAACGTATGGCGGCAATGGGTGTAAAAGTTGATATTTTCACCCGACGTACTAATTCGCAAGTTGCAGATATTGTCGAAGTATCACCAGGAGTTCGTGTAATTCAATTAAATGTTGGGCCACTAACGGGTGTAACCAAAGAAGAACTTCCGAAATTAATCCCAGATATTGCAGAAGAATTTAAGAAAAAGCTTTCGGGTGAAACCAAATATGATCTGATTCATTCACATTATTGGATCTCTGGCAAAGTCGCAATGCATGTAAGTAAGGCTCTAAATATTCCGTTCACGCATACGATGCACACAATGGCGCGGGTTAAGAATTTAAATCTAGCTGAGGGCGAAACTCCGGAGCCAATGATTCGGGTACAAGGTGAAACCCAAGTTGTAGCTGCAGCTAATGCGTTGATAGCTAATACTGATGCCGAGGCAGCAAGTTTGGTGTCACTATATGAAGCTTGCCCAGATAATGTGCGAGTTGTTTCACCAGGTGTTGATCTTTATAAATTCATACCGGGAGATGGCAAGAAAGCAGCTCGCGAGCGCCTAGATGTTCCAGCAAATGCCAATGTAATTACTTTTGTGGGCCGTATCCAGCCCCATAAAGGACCCGAACTTCTAATTAGAGCAATCTCAGAAATGTTGAACCATTCGCCACTTTTACGTAGTGGTTTGATTGTAAATATTGTGGGTGGTGCATCGGGTTCGAATACTTCTGAAGTCGAACGACTTAAAGAATTAGCAGGTTGGTTGGCAATTTCTGATGTAGTTAAATTTGCCGATCCCGTACCGCGTAATGATTTGCCCGATTGGTATCGCAGTGCAGATTTAGTTTGTGTGCCAAGTTATAGTGAATCCTTTGGTTTAGTTGCACTTGAAGCGCAAGCTTGCGGCACTCCTGTGGTTGCAACTGCTGTTGGCGGACTTCGAACAGCTGTTGCCGACGGTATTTCTGGCGTTTTAGTTGATGGCCATGATCCGCGCGCCTGGTCTTCTATTTTGGCCCGTTTGCTAAACGAACCACAGCGCCGAGTTTTGCTATCAATGGGCGCAGTTGAGCACGCTTCTCACTTCGGTTGGGATGCAACAGCACGTGGCACTTTAGATATTTACGATCGAGTTTTATCGCAAATTGCACGCGAACAAATCGCCGGAGCATAAAACATGAGTTTGCTCAATCCAAATGAAGTAATTTTGGAATTTTTAGAGTCTCACGATTTACCTTTCGATCAAAGCAATTCAAATACTTTTTTAATTACACTGCCTGGCGAAAAGAAGCAACAAACACATTGCGCATTGATAATTGGTGATCATTCATTGAGCATAAATGCATTTGTAATTCGTAAACCTGATGAGAATGAAGATCAAGTACATGCATGGTGCCTACAAAAGAATGCTGGTTTATACGGAATCGCTTTTGCGATTAATGAGTTACGAGATATCTATTTAGTAGGCCGCTTGCCATTAACTGCAGTAACTAATCAAGAGATAGATCGAATAATTGGCAGCGTATTACAAGTAGCTGATTCATCATTTAACCCTTTACTTGAGATTGGCTTTTCAAGCGCAATTCGTCGGGAATGGGCTTGGCGGGTTTCGCGCGGCGAATCGCTGGCAAACCTCGAAGCATTTTCCCATTTGATTTAATTCATCTAGGATTGCGGTATGAGCAACTTTGAATTAATCCTATTGCGCCATGGCGAGAGCGAATGGAATGCTAAGAATCTCTTTACTGGGTGGGTAGATGTTCGTTTATCTGCCGCTGGCGAAGCAGAAGCTGCCCGTGGTGGAAAGTTGCTCGCCGAAAATAACTTATTGCCCGACGTAGTTCATACTTCATTGCTTCGCCGCGCTATTCATACTTCGCAGTTAGCACTCGATGCTTGTGATCGACATTGGATTCCGGTTAATCGTTCTTGGCGCCTAAACGAGCGTCATTACGGTGCATTGCAAGGTAAGGATAAGAAAGAAACGCTAGCTACGTATGGCGAAGAACAATTTAAACTTTGGCGTCGTTCATATGACGTTCCACCACCACCAATTGATGCCAATGATCAATTTAGTCAAACCGGTGATGCTCGCTACGCTGATTTGGGTGCAGATATGCCCGCAACTGAGTGTTTAAAAGATGTGGTCACCCGCATGATGCCTTATTGGACTGGCAATATTGTGCCTGATCTAAGAGCTGGTAAGCGAGTTCTAGTTACTGCGCACGGAAATTCATTGCGCGCACTTGTTAAACACCTCGATGGAATTTCCGAATCTGATATCGCAGAATTAAATATTCCAACTGGAATTCCGCTGCTTTATAAATTAGATGCTGATCTAAAACCAATTAAACGTGGGGGCGAGTACTTAGATCCAACTGCTGCAGCTGCGGCAATTGAAGCAGTTGCAAATCAGGGTAAGAAGTAATTAATTATTGGAAGAATTTGCGTACTCGCCGGTGACTAAGTAATAGACACGGCGGGCGATCGAAACCGCATGGTCTGAGCAACGCTCGTAATAACGGCCAAGCAAAGTCATATCGATAGCAGATTCAATTCCATACGGCCAAGAATCATCAAGCAAAATTTCAAATAAGCGACGGTGCAAGATATCCATCTCGTCATCATCTTTTTCAAGTTGTAGCGCAGCTTCAAGGTCACGAGATTCGATAACACCGATTGCTTTTTGAGTGATGCGGGCTGTCACATTGCCCATCTCTTGCAAAGTTAAAACAAGCTCAGGTGGCACAGCAGCAGATGGATAGCGCATGCGAGTTAGCTTTGCCACGTGATGTGCCAAGTCGCCCATGCGTTCTAAGTCGGCGCTCATGCGAAGCGATGTAACCAATGTGCGCAGGTCACCCGCAACCGGTTGTTGGCGAGCCATCAAATTTATCGCGCGCGCCTCGATGTCATGCTGCATTTCATCGATCGCATCATCTTCGGAAATAATCTCTTCGGCAACTTTAAGGTCAGCAGTTAATAAAGCCGTGGTCGCGCGTTCCATCGCCTTGCTTACCAGATGGCCCATTTGGACAAGGGAAGTACCAATGCCATCTAAGTCGTCGTGAAATGAATCGCGCATGGGCATAACTTAGACCTTCCGCACATCGGATACGAGTTATTAAGTGAACGGGTCGCAAATCCAAGGTAAATATCTGGGTGAAAGGGGTGTAAATGGCTGATTAGGTAGTACTGAAAGTGAACTCTTCTCTACGATAGGGCTATGTTCTGGCGCCGGAAAAGGGAAGTCGTGGTCGAAAGCGGCTGGGAAATTCCTAATTCGCTGCTTGAACTCTTGGAAATTCTCGATGCTGAGTATTTAATTCTCGCCCCGGGCGAGCAAGTTCTTTCTTCTTCTGCTGGCACGGGCGCGCTATCAATGATTCGTGACGGTCGATTAGTTTCGACTCCACTACTTAATTTAGTGCGCGCAGTACGCCGCTCAAATGTTTATCAAGAAGCAACCGTTGAATTACCACGTGGCCCGATTGGTCAAGGAACTCACGATCTATTAGTACGCGTCTCGCCAATCGGCACCGAAGGATTAATAGTTGCGTTAATTTTTGACGATAGCGAATTCAGACGACTTGATGCAATTCGACGTGACTTTGTGGCAAATATTTCTCATGAACTTAAGACTCCGATCGGGGCACTATCAATTCTGAGCGAAGCAGTACTTGGCGCCAGTGATGATAAAGAAGCGGTTGAAAAGTTTGCTGGCCGAATGCAGATCGAAGCTAAGCGGCTAACTGATTTAGTTCAAGAAATTATTAACTTATCTCGCCTGCAAGATGGTGATCCGCTAAAAAATGCCCAACCTTATTCAATGGTTGATTTAATCAATCAAGCTATCGATGAATCACGGCTTACTGCTGAAAAACGAAAAATTTCTTTAGTATTTATTCCAACCACAGATCATCTAGTTTTAGGTGATCGAAGTCAGTTAGAGATGGCAGTTAGTAATTTAGTTGAAAATGCCATTAACTACAGCCCAGATTCAACTCAAGTGGCTATCGTATTAACTGGAAAAGATAAATTAGTTGAGATATCGGTAACTGATCAAGGTATTGGAATTCCAGAAAAAGAAATTGAACGAATCTTTGAACGTTTCTATCGAGTAGATCCAGCGCGTTCGCGAGCAACTGGCGGGACCGGGTTAGGACTTTCAATTGTTAAACATGTTGCCACTAATCACGGTGGAGATATTTCAGTCTGGAGTAGCGAAGGTTCCGGAAGTACCTTCACGATCAGATTGCCGGAATTCATTGAAGCTGACAGTTATCTATCAACCAACCAGGAGGAAAAGTTATGACCCGAATTTTAGTGGTCGAGGATGAAGAATCTTTTTCCGAGGCGTTGGCCTACTTATTAGGCAAAGAGGGCTTTGATGTTGTTGTAGCCGATACCGGTATAGCAGCTGTTGAACTATTCGATAAGCATGGCGCCGACTTAGTATTACTTGACTTGATGTTGCCAGGCTTATCTGGAACTGAAGTTTGCAAGCAATTACGCACACGTTCTTCAGTACCAATCATCATGTTGACGGCCAAAGATGCTGAAATAGATAAAGTAGTTGGGCTTGAACTCGGCGCCGATGATTATGTAACTAAGCCGTATTCATCCCGCGAATTGATAGCTCGCATTAGAGCAGTATTACGTCGTCATAGCGATCTTGGTGAAGTCACTGAAGACAACGGTTCACTAGTTGCCGGTCCGGTCCGAATGGATGTTGATCGCCACCAAGTAAGCGTAAATAACATCTCTGTTGCGCTACCTTTAAAAGAGTTTGAATTACTTGAGTTTTTGATGCGCAATTCGGGCCGAGTGTTGACTCGTATGCAGTTGATCGATCGGGTTTGGGGAAGCGATTACGTGGGTGATACGAAAACGTTAGATGTTCATATCAAGCGCTTGCGTGCAAAAATAGAAGTAGATCCAGCAAATCCAGTCTTTATTCAGACCGTGCGCGGGCTTGGCTACAAACTAGAAGCTTAAGCAGTTACCCCAGCATAGGTATCGCGCTGATCGCGAACGATTGCTTTAACGGTAACGACGCCTGCTGTATTAAAGAAGAATGAAATCTCGACTGTGCTACCAGCTTTTACGCCAAGTCCAGGAACAACTGCTTTGGCATTAGCTGAATCACCTTCGAAAATCATTGGAACATTTTCGGAAATTTCACTTGAAGCAGTCGTAACCGTAGCAAGTACGCTATTTATAGATATACCAAGAAGTAAATCTGGAGTTGAGTTTGTATTCAAAATAGTGCCAACTAATACAGCGCTACCATCGGGTTGAGCAACTACTACGAAACCTCGAAGCTTAAGAGCACTAGTTGCTGTTGTTACTTCGGTTTCTGCGCCATCGGTAACTTTAGTTATATTTCTAGACGCAGCACTTTCACCAGCACCGCATGCAGTTAGCGTTGAGAGAGATGCAATAACTACTAAACCGATCGCAACCTTACGTAATTGCATTTTTTCTCCCAAGAAATAATTGCTTAACAATGCGCACATATTCTCTCATGAGAAATAGCCGCTAAAGTCAGTTAAATATAGGCAAAATACCCAAGGTGACTACACTCACTAGTTGCTGGTATGATTGGCCCCTAACGAAGGGCACCCCATGTCATTTAAAGTAGGCGAAACTGTTGTTTACCCTCATCACGGCGCAGCGCTAATCGAGGCAATTGAAACTCGAGTGATTAAGGGCGAAGAAAAAACCTACTTAGTTTTAAA
>CANHRM010000012.1 GCA_947463725.1 Actinomycetota bacterium
AAAGGCGCATCACGTCGTAATCGCCGCGATGGTTTAGTTCCTGCAGTTATCTACGGACACGGTGAAACACCTGCCCACGTAACACTTCCAGCACGCGAACTTGGCGTTGCACTTAAAACATCAAACGTACTTCTAGATATTGTCGTTGATGGCACAACTGTTCTAACTTTGCCTAAGGCTGTTGTTCGCAACGCACTCAAGGGCACACTTGAGCACGTTGACTTAGTTTTGGTTCGCCGCGGCGAGCGCGTTGTTGTTGCTGTTCCAGTTCACACTTCTGGCGAGCACGATCGCGACGGAATTCTTGAGCACGTTCACCACTCAATCGAAGTTGAAACAGAAGCAACTGCTATTCCAAGCTTCTTCGAACTAGATCTAACTGGCATGGCTGCCGGCACATCTATTTATGCCGAGAGCGTTAAATTGCCTGCTGGTGTAACACTTATCTCTGATCCAAAGATGGTTGTTGTTCACCTTTCTGAGCGTTCGACTGCGGTTGAGCCAGTTGCTGAAGCGGCACCAGCTGCTGCTGCGACACCTGCTGCTGAAGAGAAGAAAGAGTCTTAATCGGTTGATCCCAGTTCAACTACTAATCTAGGGACATGGATTTAACATGCTGTGGTTAGTAGTTGGGTTGGGCAATCCCGGTCCTGAATACGAAGCAACTCGCCATAACATAGGCCAATTAGTTGTTGATCAATTAGCAAAATCTAACTCTGCTAAATGGAGTTCACATAAATCTCGTTGCGATATTGCTGAATTTAAATTAGGCGTGGGCATTGATGCAGCCTCAGTAATCGTTGCAAAATCAAAGAGTTATATGAATGAATCTGGTGGCCCCGTTAAAGCACTGGCTAATTTTTATAAAGTAGAGCTGGCCAACATTATTATTTTGCACGACGAGTTAGATATTCCATTTGCTGCAATTCGCAGCAAGGTTGCTGGCGGCGATAATGGCCACAACGGTTTGAAATCACTGACCTCTTCATTCGGAAGCGCTGAATATCTACGCGTGCGCTTGGGTATAGGTCGCCCACCTGGCCAACAAGACCCAGGTGATTTCGTATTAAAACAATTCGCTTCGGCTGAAAAGAAAGTGTTAACGGACTTTATTTTGCGAGGCGCCGATTGCGTTGAATCGTTAATAACTCAAGGTTTAGAGCGCACGCAATCAGCTTTCAACAGCTAATTTAAAGAGCTAGATCAGCCGGTATTACGTAAGCCAGCAGCCACACCATTAATAGTTAACAACAGTGCGCGAATCAATAATGGGTCTGCATCAGCACCTTCAGAGCGAACTCGACTTAGCAAGTTAATTTGCAGCAAGTGCAAAGGTGAAAGATAAGCGTCGCGAACTTGCAGGGTACGCGAAAGGATTGGTTGATCTTCTAGTAGTACTTTCTTCTTGGTTAGTAAATTAATTTCGGCAACAGTTAATGCAAACTCGGTTTCAATATCAGCTAGAAAATGATGCAATTCAGCAGGAACTAATTTTTCGACATAACGACGAGCCATTACCAAGTCAGTCTTAGCAAGCGTCATCTCGACATTGCTAATAAAAGTATTAAAGAAGTGCCACTCTTTTAGCATCCGCGATGTGACATCACCATGCCCGGCCTCACGCGCAGCTTTCAAGCCAGTTCCGACGCCATACCAACCAGGCACAATCTGACGAGATTGAGTCCAACCAAATACCCATGGAATCGCTCGCAAACTTCCAAGACCACTGGAAGCATCTGGTCGGCGCGATGGTCTTGAGCCTAAGAAAAGATTTCCAAGTTGTTCAACTGGTGTCGAGGCATAGAAATACGCGGGCAAATCAGGATGATCGATTAGCGAACGATATTGCGCGAACGAGTTATCACTAATTGATTGCATGCAATCACTCCAGCGCTCAAGATCTGCAGGATCTTGGCGAGGTCCACGATTGAGAATTGTCGCTTCAAGTGCAGCAGCCAAAGTTAGCTCTACGTTTTCACGTGCAAGGGATGGAAGTGCGAACTTGTCGCTAATAACTTCGCCTTGCTCAGTCATTTTAATTTCGCCATCAATTGAGCCCCAAGGAAGTGCGATTAGCGCTTCATAAGTTGGACCGCCACCGCGACCAACAGAACCACCACGACCGTGGAATAGACGTAAGCGAACACCGTATTTCATCGCCACGTCACGCAAATTACGTTGTGCACGGTGAATTTCCCATTGGCTAGTTGCAATGCCGGCGTCCTTATTGGAATCCGAGTAACCCAACATGATCTCTTGCATATCTCCGCGCAACGCTAAGAGCTTGCGATAAGTCGGATTGCTAAGAAGTTTTTCCAGAATTTCACCTGCTGCTCGAAGTTCGGCGACTGTTTCGAGAAGCGGTGCGAAACCAATACGAGCCACGTTTTTATCTAGATCAATTAAGCCAACATACTTTCCAAGTACTACGGCTGCTAATAAATCATCGGCACCTTTAGTCATTGAGACGATGTAGGTTTCAATTGCAGTTGATCCAAACTGATCAATAATTTCGCCGATAGCTGTAAATGTATCCATGGTTTTCGTTGCGCCAGCATCAAGTTTGCTTAGATCTGGATTTTTGGCACTAGCTATCTCAGCGGCCAGTAGTTCAAATTTCTGATCATGGCTTTGATCGAGATAGTTATCTTCCAGAGCCAGTTGCGAAAGCACCTGATGATGGGCATCGGAGTGCTCGCGAATATCCATGGTTGCGTGGGTCAAACCAAAAGTGCTGACCGTGCGAATTGTGCGTTCTAGCAAACCAGTTGCGATCAACTCACCACGGTGAGCAAAAAGTGAATCGCGCATCAGCGTTAAATCAGCCAATAGTTCATCGGTATCGCGGTAATCGCGATGTGGAACATGTGGGCCTTTAGCAACGTGGCGCAAGCGCGTAAACGCTAAGCGGTGCACAATCGCAGTCGCCTTTAATCGATAAGGCTCTTCGACATTTAGCCGCAGGAACCGGTCTTCAAACTCTGGAATATGTTGTAAATCTTTTTCAATCGAAGCAGTTAGTTCAGGTGTTGCTCCAACAATACGAGTAGAAACCGAGAGCATTTGGCGCAGCTCATCCATGGCTGCAATCGTTGAACGTATCGCGTGACCAGTCTGCAAAGCCATTACATCGCGGGTTACTTCGCCAGTGATATTTGGATTGCCATCGCGGTCTCCACCGATCCAGTTTCCGAAGGAAAGTGGGCGAGCAGTAACTGGAACATCAATTCCTAAACGTTTCATCTGTGTTGCAAAGTCGTTTAGTACTTGAGGAACCGTTAATTTAAACAAATCATCTAAGTAATAGAGAGCGTTCATGGCTTCATCAAGTGGTTCTGGACGATCAAGGCGAAGTTCGTCAGTTTGCCAAAGTAGATCAACCAGTTCGGCTAACTTAGCAACACGTGCTGGTGATTTTTTCTGGTCAAGTAAACTTGCAACTTTTCCTAATTTATTCAAAATAGAACGACGAGCAGCTTCAGTCGGATGCGCAGTAAAAACTGGACGCACCATTAATTCGGAAACCCAAAGTGCTAAATCAGCATCGGAAAATTCATGACCAGGTGTTTGTGCTTCTTTTGCAGCCAAGATGCGATCTGTAGCACGGGTTAACCATGAACCACCTTCAGCACGGGCATCACCCAAAATGTGTGCACGGTGAACTTGTTCAGCAACGTTTGCTAAATGAAAGTAAGTACTAAATGCGCGTACCAACTGCACTGAATCTTCAACAGATAAATCAGAAAGAAGTTCGCCGCCTTCGCCTTCGCGCACAGACTTTCGCACTGCCTCAACTAAGTTGAGCAGTTCGACGCCTTCTTGGCGTACAAGGGTTTGGCCTAAGAGTTCGCCTAACTGGCGAACGTCATTACGCAACTCTGCGTCATCGGCCTGAAAGTTGCCTGACATGGGCGTAATCATCTCAGGTCTTTCACGATCGCGATTACCCATTTTCAAATTTGGCTTGCGTAATTTAGCTGCCTCTTGGTTTGCGAGATAGAATTGCAGTAATTCGCCCCCTCCCACCTTTGGGAGTTGGGGCTTAACGGCATTTCGTAGCATCTAAAGGGGTGGGGGGTTGTCATGCGTGGCTTATTAAATTCACTTGCCGACTTCCCTGAATTCATCGATGCAACGAGTGAAAATAATCTGCATCGATCTCATAATCTGGTCACGCCACCTCCGAGCTTCCCATTCTTGATCGCACAAATCGCCCAATCTAGACCGGTTCTAGTCATTAGTGGCTCTAGTCGTGGCGCCGAAGATATCGCCAGTGAACTTCGCGATTTACATGATCGAGTACTGGAATTTCCAGCCTGGGAAACGTTGCCACACGAACGATTAAGCCCACGAAGCGACACTGTTGCACGTCGAATTCAAACGTTAAATGAATTAGCACATTCGGTTTCTTCACTTAATCCAATTGTGATTACCCCAGTGCGAGGCGTTATACATCGCATCATTGCCGATTTAGCGAAACAACCACTTCGTTACATAGAACAAGGTCAAGAGATTTCCTTAAGCGAATTAATTAAACATTTAACCGATCTTGCTTACGTGCGAACTGACTTGGTAGAAAAACGTGGTGAGTTTGCAGTGCGTGGTGGAATCATAGATTTGTTCTTACCGCTGACTAAACACCCGGTACGCATCGACTTCTTTGGTGATGAAATTGAAGAATTGAGTTATTTTGAGGTTTCGGGGCAGCGAACATCTGAACCAGTAATTGGAAAGCTAGAAATATTTCCTTGTCGCGAACTGTTACTTACCGAAGAAATTCAAGTTAAAGCAAATGATTTGATTTCTAAATTTCCAGCAGCAGCCGAGATGCTTGATCGAATGGCAGCCGGTATTGCTACCGAAGGCATGGAGTCTCTGATTCCGTTATTGATTCAGGAGCAAGAAACATTATTGGATCGAATGCCGGCGAATACCGAAATCATCTTTCTGGATGAAGAACGGATTCGTTCAAGGGCTGCAGATCTACTTTCTACCAATGATGAATTTTTAGCTGCCTCTTGGTCTAACGCGGCTGTTGGCGCACTAGCTCCAGTTCATACTGGCGTGAGTACTTACCTAGCCTGGGATGAGTTAGCCGACAAAATTATTTCCTTAGGCCGCAACCGCCGCTCGCTAAATTCCTTTGGTTCTGACTTAAGCGAAAATACCGACTTTATGGCGATCTCAGCGATTGATCCTTTGCGCGGAGATATGGATCAACTATTAGCCGTGCTGGGAGAAGCGGTTTTAAATAACTTTAAAGTAATTTTTACGGCTAATGGCCATGGCATGGTTGAACGCTATGCCGGAATATTCAGAGGTGCCGACCTACCTGTTTATGTAGTTGATCAGTTACATGCAAAGCCAACTGCTGGCCTGATTCATATAACAACTACGCCAATTACTTATGGTTTCTCTTACCCAAGTGCGCAAATACTTTTTATTACTGAACATGATTTAACCGGTAGCAAATCTCGCGTTAAAGACTCTGATCGCTTGCCCTCGAAACGTAAACAGAGCGTTGATCCATTGGAATTAAAAGCTGGTGATTTTGTAGTTCATGAACAACACGGTATCGGTCGCTATGTCGAAATGATTCAGCGTGAAACCGCCGGGGTAGTTCGCGAGTATTTGATTATTGAATACGCTTCGGCAAAACGTGGCCAACCGGGCGATCGCATCTTTGTACCAACTGATTCGCTAGAACAAGTCAGTAAATACATTGGCGGTGAATCACCAACAGTTCACCGAATTGGTAGCGGAGAATGGCAGAAAGCTAAGGGGCGCGCACGAAAAGCAGTTCGCCAAATCGCGGGTGAACTAATTCGACTTTATGCTGCGCGCACGAGTGCACCAGGCTTTGCATTCTCGCCAGATACGCCTTGGCAGCGGGAACTTGAAGATGCCTTTTCCTATATCGAAACACTTGACCAGCTAGCCACTATTGATGAAGTTAAACGTGACATGGAACGGCCATTTCCGATGGATCGTATTATTTGTGGCGATGTTGGATACGGCAAAACTGAGATTGCCATTCGTGCCGCATTCAAAGCTGTGCAAGATGGCAAGCAAGTAGCGGTCTTGGTGCCAACGACTTTATTAGTACAGCAGCACTACAAGACTTTTACCGAACGTTATTCCGGTTTCCCCATCAAAGTCGCTGGCATGTCTCGCTTTAATACTGCCAAGGAGAGCAAAGAGATAACGCAAGGTCTGGGCGAAGGGGCTATCGATGTTGTAATTGGTACTCATCGAATCCTTTCAAATGATGTGATTTTCAAGGATTTAGGGCTAGTTATCGTTGATGAAGAACAGCGTTTTGGCGTTGAACAGAAAGAGTCCCTTAAGAAATTACGTACAACTGTTGACGTGCTTTCTATGTCCGCTACGCCAATTCCACGCACACTAGAAATGGCTGTCACTGGTATTCGCGAGATGTCCACGATCACTACACCGCCAGAAGAGCGACATCCGATTTTGACCTATGTCGGAGCGAGTGAAGATGCCCAAATCGCTGCAGCTATACATCGTGAACTTTTACGCGATGGCCAGATTTTCTATATTCATAATCGTGTTGAATCAATTGATCGAACAGCTTCTCGTTTACAAGAGTTAGTGCCAGAAGCTCGTATTCGGGTAGCACATGGCCAGATGAGTGAGTCAATGTTGGAAGATGTGATTCTTGGTTTCTGGAATCGTGATTTCGATGTTCTGGTTTGCACAACCATTGTCGAAAGTGGTCTTGATATTGCTAATGCCAATACATTAATTGTGGAACGCGCAGATATGTTCGGTCTTTCGCAACTTCACCAATTACGTGGTCGCGTAGGTCGCGGTCGGGAACGTGCATATGCCTACTTCCTTTATCCAGCTGATCAACCACTTTCCGAAATTGCAATTGATCGTTTGAAAACAATTGCATCAAATACTGATCTGGGTGCCGGAATGCGCGTTGCGTTAAAAGACCTAGAAATTCGCGGTGCCGGAAATTTATTGGGTGGTGAACAATCTGGGCACATTGCCGATGTGGGTTTTGATCTTTATATGCGCATGGTTGGCGAAGCAGTGCAAGATTACAAAACTGGTTTTATTGAAACTGAAGAACCAAATCATGAATGTAAAATTGAAATCCCAATCAATGCACATCTGCCTGAAGAATATGTACCAGGTGAACGTTTGCGTCTTGATCTTTATCGTCGCTTAGCTGATGTGCAAAGTGATGCCGATGTAGATTCGATTGCCGCTGAATTAATTGATCGCTTTGGCGAACTTCCAGAAACCGCCCAAGCTCTACTTGGTGTGGCCAAGTTGCGAGCACTGGCTAAAGGTCAGAAACTGCGCGAAGTCGTTATCTCGGGCAAATTCCTGCGGTTATCACCGCTGACCTTGGCTGAATCTCGCCAATTACGCCTTGCTCGCGTTTATCCCGGGTCGATTTATAAGAGCGCAGCAAGCACGGTTTTAGTCGCTTTGCCTAAGGCCGCAGCATGGAATCCGTCCGAAAGCACTCCAGTTATGGGGGATACTTCTACTCTGGCTTGGGTATCCGAAGCCGTAACCGAATTAGCGGCTAACCCGAAAGTGAGTACATCTTGAAAAAATTCACAGCAGTCACAATCGCCTCTGTTGCAGCAATCGCACTTTTCCTAACTGGTTGCTCACAAGTTGGCTCGGCCGCAACAATCGGAAGCACCAAAATTACCCAAGCAACTGTGCAGACCAGCATTGATACCGTAATGGCTGAGCGCGCAACTGTAGATACCACCCAGATGCAATTAGAAACTGGCGAAGAACTAAACCGCAGCCAACTTCGTTTCCACTTATTTGCTGGCTTATTAAAAGCAGCAGCGACAGATTTGAAGATCACTGTTTCCAAGGCTGAGATTGATACTCGCCGCGAAGTAATCATTCAGCAAGTTGGTGGCGTCGATAAACTTCCTACCGCGCTTGTCGGCGCTGGCATTGCGTCAATTGATTTCGATGTTTATCTAGAAGCTGTATTAAATTCAGAGAAAATCCAAAAAACATTTGTAGATGCTGGTACCGCTGAAGCTGAAATTCCAACCAAGATGCAAGCACTTGTTGTTGCTACTGGTCAGAAAAACAAAGTAACAGTTAATCCTCGTTATGGCGTCTGGAATGCCAAGACAGCTGAAGTTACTGCTGCACCAAGTGATGTAGTTTCACCTTCAGCTACTCCTTCCAACTAGTACAACAAAGTAAATGTCAGAACTTCTGCGCCTTGCGGAGGTAATGAATAAATTACGTTCGCCGGGTGGTTGCCCTTGGGATGCCGAGCAAACTCACGAATCGTTAATTAAATATCTACTCGAAGAGTCCTACGAATTTATTGATGCTGTCGAGACTAACGACCGTGCTGGATTGCAAGAGGAACTAGGCGATCTACTGCTGCAGGTTTATTTTCATGCCCGCATCGCTCAAGATGATCCACAAAACCCATTTACGATCGAAGATGTAGCCCGCGGCATCGCAGATAAGTTAATTAACCGCCACCCACATGTATTTGCTGATGTGCAGGTATCTGGGGTTGCTGAAGTTATTTCTAACTGGGAAGAAATAAAGGCTGCTGAAAAAGGTCGTACATCGGCTATTGATGGCGTCGCTCTCTCGCAGCCTTCGCTGCCCTTGATTTCAAAGCTTTTGCATCGCGCTGAGAAATATGGAGTTTCCTTAGATCTGCCAACAGCCCAGATTAACGATGCCGAAATGGCAGTTGAACAGATTGTCGCAATCGCGGCTTGGGCCACTGCAAATGAGATTGACCTCGATGCATTGCTACGCCAGCGGGCACGTACGCTTATGGCGCAGATCCAAAGCAATGAAGCGCGGTAGACTTAACACCTGAGTTCAGCGCTGATCTCTCTATTTACACATTCGAATTTACTTTGATTTTAAGTAACTATTAATAGGAGGCCATCATGGCAATTATCGAAGCGCTCGGCGCCCGCGAAATTTTAGATTCCCGCGGAAACCCAACAGTTGAAGTTGAAATTCAATTAGAAGATGGCACCCAGGCTCGTGCTGCAGTTCCAAGCGGTGCATCAACTGGTGCATTTGAAGCTTCTGAACTTCGCGATGGTGGCACTCGCTACTTAGGTAAAGGTGTTGAAAAAGCTGTTGCATTCGTAAATGATGAAATCGGGCCAAACATTATTGGTTTCGATGCCCAAGATCAACGCATCATCGATAGCGCCATGATTTCACTTGATGGCACTGCAAATAAATCTCGCTTAGGAGCGAACGCGATTCTGGGTGTTTCACTCGCAGTTGCTAAAGCTTCAGCTGAAAGCGCAGATCTTTCATTATTCCGCTACCTCGGTGGCCCAAATGCACATCTGCTTCCAGTTCCAATGATGAATATTCTTAACGGTGGCGCACATGCTGATACCAACGTTGATATTCAAGAGTTTATGGTTGCGCCAATTGGTGCACCAACTTTCCGCGAATCACTTCGTTGGGGCGCCGAGATTTATCACGCGCTTAAATCTGTTCTTAAGCAACGTGGCCTAGCAACAAGCGTTGGCGACGAAGGTGGCTTTGCGCCAAACCTCGATAGCAACCGTGCTGCCCTTGATCTAATTCTTGAGGCGATTACCAAGGCAGGTTTTAAGCCAGGTACCGATATCGCGCTTGCAATGGATGTTGCAGCAACTGAATTCCATGAGAACGGTCAATACAAGTTCGAAGGCTCACTTCGTTCTTCAGGTGAAATGATCGCTTATTACACCGATCTCGTTAACTCATACCCAATCGTTTCAATCGAAGATCCACTAAATGAAGAAGATTGGGCTGGTTGGGCTGAGATGACTAGTGTTCTCGGTTCACGCATTCAAATCGTGGGCGATGATCTATTTGTTACTAACCCTGAGCGTTTAGCCAAGGGAATTGCAACTAATACTGCAAATGCTCTACTAGTTAAGGTGAACCAAATCGGAACGCTAACTGAAACTCTTGATGCAGTTTCAATGGCACAACATGCAAACTATCGCAGCATGTTGTCACACCGTTCAGGTGAAACCGAAGACACCACAATTGCTGATTTAGCTGTTGCAACTAACTGCGGACAGATCAAGACTGGTGCACCTGCTCGTACTGAGCGCGTGGCGAAATACAACCAATTGCTACGTATCGAAGAAGAACTTGCAAGTGGCGCTAAGTACGCAGGCCGTGGTGCATTCCCACGCTTTAAGGCATAAGCGAACTTAACTCATGGCCCGTCGTCGTTTGAACTTTAATCGTCGACGTAATACCAATAGTCGCGCACTGGTGCTGGGATTCTTTCTTTTCTTTTTAGCCCTCACCATCGCGCCTCCGGTACAACATTATTTTTCACAACGCGCTGAAATCAGCGCCGTTAAATCACAGATAAAAGCAAGTGATGCTGCAGTTGCTGAAGCTCGCAAAGAACTTGAAATGTGGCGTGACCCAGAATATGTGAAGTCACAAGCTCGTGCTCGACTGCACTTTGTATTGCCGGGCGAACGTCAATACATAGTTACTGATGCAACCACCCAAGCAGCTGAAAACAAGACCGATGTTGCAAATAACATTCCAGTTGGTTTGCCTTGGTATAACCGATTAATCGCCTCGATTACTGAAACTGGCGCTAATTAATGTCTGAACACGAAGTATCGCAAGAAGATTTAGATTGCATCGAAGCCCAATTGGGCCGGACTCCACGCGATGTTCATGCCATTGGCTATCGCTGCCCGTGCGGAAAACCAGCAGTAGTTGAAACCCCGCCACGTCTTGGTGATGGCACCCCGTTTCCAACTTATTACTATGCAACTTGCCCACGATTAACTGGCGCTATCTCAACCCTTGAATCAACTGGCTTAATGGGCGAGATGAATGAGCGCCTAGCAACTGATGCTGAATTAGCAGGGGCGTATGCAGCAGCGCACGAAGATTACTTAGCTGTTCGCGCAGTTTTAAAGATGGATGTACCCGAAGTCGAAGGAATCAGCGCAGGCGGAATGCCAGATCGCGTTAAGTGTCTGCATTCATTAGTTGCGCATTCACTTTGTGCTGGCCCAGATGTGAATCCGTTAGGTGATGAAGCTTTAGCAAAATTGCCACAGTGGTGGAAAGATCAGCCTTGTAGCATCACCGAAAATGTAAAGGCAAACTAATGCGCGTAGGTGTAGTTGATTGCGGCACTAACTCGATTCGGTTATTAATCGCCGACATCGATGGAAATAATTTCCGCGAGATAACTCGTCAGATGCAGGTAGTACGTCTTGGGCAAGGCGTTGATGAAACTAATCAATTCCATCCCGATGCAATCTCGCGAACTTTTGCTGCAGTTGATTTATATGCAGCTGAAATAGCCCGCCGCGGAGTCGAAAAGCTTCGTTTCTGCGCAACTAGTGCCACACGCGATGCGTTAAACCGCGAAGTATTTGTTGACGGGGTTAAAGAACGACTTGGCATCGAACCAGAAGTAATTTCAGGTGAAGAAGAAGCCCGCCTTTCATTCGCTGGCGCAACTCGTGAATTTAACAAGTCAGATGGCCCCTTCTTAGTAGTCGATATCGGTGGCGGTTCAACTGAATTCGTTTTAGGCACTGACTCAGTAGAAAGTGCGATAAGCGTAAATATTGGCTGTGTTCGCATGACTGAGCGCCATTTCCACAACGACCCACCAACTGCTGATGAAATAGCAATCGCTCGTAGTGACATTCAAAATGCCATAGATATTGCCGCTGCCAGCGTTGATATTAAGAGCGCCAAGACTTTAGTTTGCGTAGCTGGAACCGCAACAACAGTGGCTGCCGCAGCGCTTAATTTGCCGGTATATGACCGTCACGCAATTCACTTATCCCGCATCTCTGCCGAACAAGTCCATGCTGTTAGCAACAAGTTCTTAACTATGACTCGCGAAGAACGTGCCGCTCTTGGCTATGTGCACCCAGGCCGCGTCGATGTAATTACGGCTGGCTCGTTAGTACTTTCTAAAATAGTAAAAGCAACTGGTGCTACTGAATTTGTGGCATCTGAAAATGATATTCTCGATGGAATGGCTTGGTCGCTTGCCAAATAAGAAACTCGCGCAAAGTATAAAAACTTTGCCGTTGCTAGAAAAGAAAATTATTGCTTGTCGCGATTGCCCACGACTCGTTGAATGGCGCGAAGAAGTTGCAGTTGTTAAACGCAAGGCATACCAAGATGAAAAATACTGGGGCAAAGCTGTACCTGGTTTTGGTTCACCCAAACCAAAACTAATGATTGTTGGTTTAGCACCTGGTGCTCATGGAGCAAATCGCACTGGTCGCATCTTCACTGGTGATCCATCAGGTGATTGGCTCTATGGCTCACTTCACCGTTTAGGAATTGCCAAGATTGCAACTAGCACATCGCGTGATGATGGCCAAGAACTTCGCGATACTAGAATTTCAATGGCAGTTCGATGCGCGCCTCCTGATAACAAACCAACAACTGAAGAACGTGATGAATGCTCACCATGGTTTTTGCGTGAGTTAGAACTTTCACTGCCTACAACTAGAGCATTTGTTGCCCTAGGAAACTTTGCCTGGGTCGCTCTATTTACCGCTTTGATCGAATTAGGACACCCAGTTAAACGAGCCAAGTTTGGCCATGGGGCAGAGGTTAAATATGAGCACAATGGCGCGAAGTACCTAATAATGGCTAGTTTCCACCCCAGCCAGCAGAACACCTTCACTGGAAAGCTCACCAAACCAATGTTGGATTCAGTGCTCAAAAAAGCGGGTAGATTTGCCCACGTTGTTCGTTAGTTGGTAAAAGATTTATCGCATGGCCCCGATAGCCCAATGGCAGAGGCAGAGGACTTAAAATCCTCCCAGTGTGGGTTCGACCCCCACTCGGGGCACCAGCTTTACGCTCAATTTCTGAGTACAGGTGCTTAAAGTTTGCCGAGCATTTTTTCTAAACGCCAAATTTAAGTTGTCAGAAATATCCACTGCCGTAACATTGTTCCCACTAGGGCTGGGAATTCCAGCTCTTTTTTAGCACTAGAGAGTGAGTACAAAAGTATGCGTAGTTCAAACCCTGTTCTTGGACGGGCGTTTAATAATCGTGGTTATGCCTCTATGGGTACTACAACCACGGCTACCACACCGGAGAGTTTAGAAAACCTCTATAACGCACCCGCTGCATCTGCACTTCAAACTGGTCGCATGACTATTGAAGATGTTGTTGCACGCACTTCAATTCTTTTTGGCATCTTGGTTGTAACTGGCGCCATTGCTTGGACCGCTAACTTAGGTTTTGGCGCTGTGATGTTCGGTTTCTTAGGCGGCTTTGCATTGGCGATGGTTAACATCTTTAGCCAGAAGATTCGCCCAGGTTTAATCATGGCTTACGCCGCATTCGAAGGCATAGCACTTGGCACATTAAGCCATTTCTATAATGATGTTTATCCAGGCATTGTTAGCCAAGCAGTTATCGGAACACTTTGCGCGTTCGCCGGAATTCTTTTTGCATATAGCAATGGCAAGATTCGTGTAACACCAAAATTCACTCGCGTGCTTATTGGTGCAGCAATGGGTTATCTAGCACTTGGTTTAGTCAGCATGATTCTTTCGTTCACCGGAAACTCTGGTGGACTTTACGGCGTAACTGGTTTTGGTCCATTGCTTGCAATGGCCGGCGTTGGTTTAGCTAGCTTCTTTTTAGTACTTGATTTTGATCAAATCGAAAAAGGTGTAGCAGCCGGTGTGCCACAAGAAGAATCATGGCGTGCTGGTTTTGGCCTTTTGGTCACTATTGTTTGGCTATACCTAGAAGTACTTCGCTTGATCTCAATCTTGCGCGGTGATGACTAATTAATTATCGTTAAGCGAAATGGTCGGCTCATGCGAGCCGGCCATTTTTCTTGTCTCAGGTAAGCGTGAACCCAAGATGAGAACTATCGAGAAGATAACAGCGGTAGCACCAAACGCAGCGCGGAATGAATAGATATCTGAAATCGCGCCAACCACAATTGGTCCAATGATCATGCCTGCATCACCAGCCATCTGAAAAATACCAATTACCTTGCCGCCTTTTCCTTTAATAACATCACCCACGATGCTGCCAGGTGCGGTTGATAGGAAAGCGCCACCTACTCCAATAATTGACATTGAAACTAAAAACATCCAGATATGAATTGAAAAAGTAAGTCCGAGAATTCCAGCCATCACTATGTAGCCACCAAGCATCACAACTCGCTTGCGGCCATTTTTATCGGATATGCGACCAGCCTTCATTAGAAGCAAACCTTGGAAGAGAGCAGCAAGTGCAAATCCGTAGCCAACAACTGCTGCAGTTGAGTGCAGACTTTCAGTGACGAAGAGTGGCAAGATCGAAGAACGCATTCCAAAAAGTGCCCAAGCCGAGATAAAAGAAAGTGTTAGCGCAATTCGATACGCTGGAATCTGCATCGCTTCCTTAAGCGTAATCGGATCTTGTGGTTTTACTTTTGATCCATCATTTATTGCTTCTTCTCTACCTAGGTAGATATAACCAATCGTTCCGGCAATTATCAACATGAATGCATACATAAAAAATGGTGCACGTAAGGAAATTGTTGCCAGTGCGCCGCCAACGGCTGGGCCGGTAATACCACCAATTAAGAACGAACCTTGAAAAACAGACAAGGCACGAGCTCGGTGAGCATCATCGGTGGCACGAAAGATTAGTGAACTTGATGCAACTGAAAACATCGAAGAACCTAAACCGCCAGCGGAACGAAAGAAAAGTAGCTGCGGATAGTTTTGCGCTAACCCTGTGAAGATCGTGAAGAAAGCCACCATCAGCACGCCAAAGCTATAAACATTTCTCTCGCCAAAACGATCTACAAACTTGCCTGAGATCATTCCTGATGAAAAACGAGCAAACGCAAAAGCTGATACAACTAAACCCACTGCGGTGTTGTTAACCCCAAAAGACTTTGTAAACACTGGAATCGCTGGAAAAACTATTCCAAACCCCAGGGCGACAAAAAATGAAGCAATGATTACAACCTGGACTTCTCTTGGAAATCCAGAAACAGGCGACTTTAAGCCTTTAGCCAAGAGCTTCGCCGGCTGCTTCTTCCTTAGCTTCCTTAAACTGCATGGTTGTCCGTAATGGAACTTCACGTAATTTAAGGGCAAAGAAGATTCCGATAGCAATTATCGGGGCAGCAACCAAGAATACAACGTGGAAACTATTTACAAATGACTGCAGAACAGTTTGCTGAATCAATGGTGGCAGATCAGCCAAGATTGCAGTGTTATTAGTTACGCCCTCTAATTTAGATGCATCAAAGTCCGTGACCGCAGCTGGGTTAGTTGCACCGAGTGCGGCAAAGTCTTTTACTAAATAATGCCCAAGACGATTAGTAAGAATTGTGCCAAATACTGCAGCACCAAAAACGCTACCAAGTGATCTAAAGAAAGTATTTGAGGTTGTGGCCACACCTAGCTCTTTGAAGTCAATTGAATTTTGCAATGCAATAACCATTGTCTGCATTGATAAGCCCATGCCCATGCCAACCATTGCTCCAAAAATTGCTACTCGCCAATAAGGAGTATCGACTGCAAGCGTTGACATAAGGGCTAAGCCAGTAGTCATCAATATTGTGCCAGCAACCGGAAACTTCTTATATTTACCAGTACGCGAGATTGCTTTTCCGCTATAGATTGAAGTAGTAACAATACCTAGCATCAATGGAATCAACTTTAAGCCAGCTGATGAAGGACTTTCACCCTGAACTACTTGCAAATAAAGTGGCAGCATAATGATTGAACCAAACATGCCGGCACCCATGATGAAGCCTAAAATTGAAGTGACGTTAAAAGTGTGATTCTTAAAAAGGTTAAGCGGCAAGATTGGTTCGACTGCTTGAGATTCCCAACGTAGAAACAGCAACATCAGAATAAATCCGGTAGTAAAAGCAATAACGGTTTTAGGGTCAGACCAGCCATCTTGTGGGCCAAAAATAGACACGGCTAGCAAGGTCGATGAGACGGCCATAACCATTAGAGCCGAGCCTATGTAATCGATCTTGTGCTCACGGCGCACCTTAGGAATATGTAAAACTGCAGAAGTAATAAGTAGAGCTGCGATACCAAATGGAAGATTGATGTAAAAAATCCAACGCCAGCCAGTAATACCTAAGATTTTATCTTGATCAGAGAAGAAGCCACCGAGTAGTGGTCCGGCAACAGAGGAAAGACCCCAGACCGCGCCAAAATATCCCTGATAGCGACCTCGCTCGCGAGGCGGGACTATGTCTCCGACGATTACGAAAGTTAGCGCCATCAATCCGCCGCCGCCAAGACCTTGCAATGCGCGAGTAGCAATTAATTGAGTCATGTTTGTTGATGCGCCAGCTAGGAAAGAACCAATTAAAAAAGTAACAATTGCAAACTGGAAAACAATTCGACGACCATATAGATCGGAAATCTTTCCGTATAACGGAGTCGATGCAGTTGAAGTTAACAAGTAAGCAGTTACTACCCAGGTGTAATGCTCAAGGCCGTTGAATTCTTCAACAATACTTTTTAAAGCAGCCGAAACAATTGTCTGATCCAGTGCAGCAAGCAGCATGCCGGTCATCAAACCTGAGAGGATGATCATGATCTCTTTATGGGTATGAACTTTTCTTTGCGAACTCTCCGACATGGTTGCCTTTCCAGCATAATTTCTTGCATTGAATCTAATTCGATTCTTGGTCTCAAAGCCTTTATCGGGGTAAGTTTAGCCCGTGAAATCAGTTATCGCGGAAAATCTCGTTAAGACCTATCGTAAAGGCGAAGTTAAAGCCCTAGATGGATTATCGCTAGACGTTGAAGAAGGCACTGTATTAAGCGTGCTCGGCCCTAATGGTGCGGGCAAAACGACAACTGTGCGCATACTCGCAACACTTTTATCTCCTGATTCAGGTCATGCCACAGTAGGTGGAATCGATGTAGTTAAGCACCCCGATAAAGTGCGCGAAATCATAGGTTTATCTGGTCAATACGCAGCTGTTGATGAAACTTTAACTGGCTGGGATAACTTAGTTATGTTCGGCCAGTTGTATCACTTAGGTAAGAAAGCGTCGATTGCTCGCGCAGATGAATTACTAGAGCGCTTTTCACTAACCGATAGCGCTAAGCGACCAATCAAAACTTATTCTGGTGGAATGCGTCGCCGGTTAGATTTAGCGGCAGCAATAATTGTTAAACCGAAAATACTTTTTCTTGATGAACCTACAACTGGTCTTGATCCCCGTGGTCGCCAAGAAATGTGGGGCGTAATCAAAGAGTTAGTTGAAGGCGGCGTAACTTTGTTACTAACCACTCAATACCTTGAAGAAGCCGATCATCTAGCTGATGAGATTGTGGTCATCGATCATGGCAAAGTAATTGCCCGCGGAACATCTGATGTGCTTAAGAAAGATGTAGGCGGTGAACGACTTGAAGTAATCGTTGAAGCTAACCAACTTAAATTAGCTTCCGAAATTATTACTCGCATCAGCGGCACTGCTGCTCATGTTGACGAAGGCATGCGATCAGTTTCAGCGCCCGTAAAAAATGGCACGAAATCACTCATGGATGCACTACGTGAATTCGATGATGCCAAATTACATCCACTTGATATTGGGTTAAAGCGCCCATCACTTGACGATGTTTTCTTAGCATTAACTGGTCATGCAGCGGAGGAAACAAAGTGAACGCCATAACAGATGCCCTCGTAATAACTAAGCGCCAATTACTGCAATTGACGCGAGTACCTGAAGTTCTAATCTTCTCGACTATTCAGCCGGTTATGTTCGTACTGTTATTTAGATTTGTTTTCGGAGGCTCGATCTCAACTGGCCAACCCGGCGGTTACGTACAACTTTTAATGCCGGGCATCTTCGTGCAAACAGTGGCTTTTACCCTTGCGGCAACTGCTTCTGGCTTAGCTGAAGATATGGGCAAAGGTTTGATCGATCGCTTTAGATCTTTGCCAATCTCGCGCTCGGCCGTAGTTGTTGGGCGCACGTTGGGAGATTCCCTGCTCAATATTGTGGTTCTAACCGTGATGGGCATAGCTGGTTACGCGGTCGGGTGGCGTCCAACTGGCGGCTTACTAAATACCGCGCTGGCATTTCTATTCTTATTAGCTTTTGGTTACGCGCTCTCTTGGACCGGAATTTTTGCCGGCCTAGCCGCTCGTGATGCTCGCGTAGTTCAGAACATCAGCTTCTTGATTACATTTCCGCTTACATTCCTATCGAATGCGTTTGCGCCAACAACTGGAATGCCAAGAGTGCTGCAGTATTTTGCCGAATGGAATCCGGTCTCAACCATGGTTGCAGCTTGCCGCGAATTATTCGGCCTGAAAAATCAATTTGGTGCCACAGCTGGTTCATTCCCATCTGAACATCCATTGATAACTTCAGTCTTTTATATGTTATTGATTATGGCGATCTTTGTGCCATTAAGCGTTCGCAAGTACGCGAATAAATCAAAGTAAGAATTAAGCGAAAAACTCAGCGCCTAGAATTTCTACTGAAATAGTTTTGCCATTAGGCAAGGTATATGAAACTTTGTCGCCGATTTTTGCACCTAGAACCGCGGAACCAAGTGGCGACTTCTCGCTATAAACATCTAAATCATCGGTAGCGATTTCGCGCGAACCAAGTAAGAATCTCATTTCATCATCAGCAACGATGGCACTTACAACCATGCCAGCACCAACTACGCCATCAGCACTAGCTGGAGGTGCACCAATAGTTGCATTCTCTAACATCTGCTTTAGTTGGCGAATACGAGCTTCAATCTTGCCTTGCTCATCGCGCGCAGCGTGGTAGCCGCCATTTTCTTTTAAGTCACCTTCGGCGCGAGCCGCTTCGATCTTCTTAATAACTTCAGTACGACCTTCAGTTTCGAGGTTGGTAAGTTCAGCAGCTAAGCGATCAGCTGCTTCTTGCGTTAACCAGGTCTGTGAACTCATAAGGGGAAAGGGTAGTGCAGTTTAAAGACAGCGTAAAACGCTGGCCGTGGCAGCCAAATTACGCGTAGGAATGGCGGTACTGCGATCGATATAGCCCTTACCAGCGGGAATTACATCATCGACTTGGCCAACAATTAACTTATCAATATCGCGAGCCACCAGTGTGCATGTTATTTCACGGTTGGAATCACGTCGGGTGGCTTCAAAACGAATTACGGTTTCGCGATCATTTGTAACAGTAAAGGAAATCAATCTTGAAGTTATTTCTGGACGAGCATGATGCAATCCGGCCCAAAGTAACCAGATGATGCCCATGCTTAGAATTACGGCAGCAATTGGGCGCCATCGATTAGCAGGCTTTACGCCATACCTATCGTTGTAGTCGAAGTCATTACCCACCAGAGTATTCTCTCTTATTAATCAGTAAGATCAAGTCCTAACGATCAGCAAAGGAATAGTCATGAAAGATGTAGAAATTGGCGCAGCTGGCTCCTTAACTATGATCGTTTTATGTACCGCCATGGTGTTTTTGATGCGCAGCTTCTATAAGCGTTACACCCGTATGCAAAAACGTAGCGAGGAAGAACAGAATTAAACTGCGCGAACGCATTCTTAGCGGGCTAGCTTTATTGCTAGTAGCTGGTGCATTTATTGGGCTAGGAAATTGGCAGTTAGATCGCGCACGAGAGTTAAAAAACTCCACAAGAACAATTATTGAGTTAATCGCCCCCGTTCCCCTAACAACTTTGGTGCAACCTCGAGTAAATATTGATTCTAGAAACTTATTAAAGAACGTTTCAACTCAGGGTCACTACATCGCAACCTTTAAAAGTGATAATCAAGTTTCCGATGGGGTAGCAGCCACAACTTGGGAAGTCGGCGTGCTCCAAGTCGATGCAAAGTCAGCAATTTTGGTAGTTCGTGGGCTCTGGTCAGAACGCTTAACCGAGCCACAGATTGCGATGTCACAAAACGTTTCGGTAACTGGTGTTCTGCAACCAAGCCAGAGCACAGACCGTGGCCCGAATTCGGCAGCTAATTTAGCTCGCGTCGATAGCACGCTGCTTTTGAGTAAAGCAGGTCTGGCCGACTTTGATCTCTACGATGGTTTCATCTTGGCTAATAGTGAAAGCGTCGATGGCACCAAGATCGATCGCACCCGCCTTGAAATCTCAGTCGATAATTCAAAAGTGCCGGGTTATTACTGGCAACACATCTCTTATGTATTCATCTGGTGGCTAATGGCCGCTTTGGTGCTTTACCTTCCCTTCTATCGTCGTAGAGTTACCCCATGACTATGAAATCAGATTCATCAATGTCCGGAGCGGTTAGTCGGTATCGATTTATGGCGATTTTGGCCGGCATCATGTCGCTCTTACTCTGGTTTGTTGATCTGCCGGTTGCTTATGTATTTGATAACGAGAGCTGGAAAGCCAACGTTGCCTGGATTCCCTTCGTGCATGGTTGGGTTTATGCCCTATATGTTCTAACTGCCCTTCAATTTGCAAGCAAAGCTAAATGGCCAGTCATGAAAATGCTCGGATTAGTTTTGGCTGGAACTCTGCCAGTTGCTTCGCTAATTACGGAGCGAAAAGTTGTATCGCAGTATTCGTAATTTCATTAAATCGCTGCTTTATCCGATCTATGAATATCGGTTAGTACGAGCTTTAGATTTTAGCCAGACGCCACATCACGTTGGCGTAATTCTCGATGGCAATCGTCGCTTTGCTAAAGCTAATTCGGAAAGTTTGGGTGGATCAACACCCGCTCATGGCCATAGAGCTGGCGCAAATAAGATCGTGGAATTCTTGGGCTGGTGCGAAGAGGCTGAAGTAAAAGTTGTAACTCTTTGGCTGTTATCAACTGATAATTTTAAACGAACTGATGAAGAGTTAAAAGCGCTACTAGAAATCATCGGCAACACCATCGATGAGCTTTCAGCAACTGGACGCTGGAATATCAAAGCGGTTGGCGCCCTTGATTTATTGCCAGAATGGCTAGCTACCAAGTTGGAAGCACTAAAACCAATTCGAAGCGATGGCTTAGAAGTTAACGTGGCAATTAGTTATGGCGGCCGTCGCGAAATTGTTGATGCAGTTAAGAGCTACTTAACTGCGGAGAAAAATGATGGCCATGATTTATCGGCCGCAGCTGAAAATATCTCAGCCGATGAGATTGCTAAATATCTCTACACCGCTGGCCAACCCGACCCCGAGTTATTAATTAGAACTTCGGGCGAACAACGACTTGGCGGCTTCTTGCTTTGGCAGAGTGCGCAATCTGAATATTATTTCTGCGAAGCTTATTGGCCAGATTTCCGCCGAGTCGATTTCTTAAGAGCTCTTCGTTCTTACTCAACCCGTCATCGCAGGTTGGGAAAGTAGACAAGCCAGCGGTAAATAAGTCATTTAGATTTAACTTTGTCTAACCGCGTGTCGAAAGCAATATCTTTCAACGCAGTTCTAGCGTTTGCACATCGCCTATAACAACTAAATATGACCTCCGAACACTTTCAAATTTGAATGCGAGGAATTTCTTGAGCGCTGCGGATAGAAAAACTTATGTCCTAGATACCAGCGTTCTGCTCGCCGATCCGGCCGCGTTAGGCCGATTTGCTGAACATGAGGTCATCATTCCGGTGGCAGTAATCGGTGAACTTGAAACAAAGCGCGATCACCCTGAATTAGGCTATTTTGCGCGTGCAGCACTGCGATATTTGGATGATTTACGAATTACCCACGGCCGCCTTGATCGCCCGCTGAAAATCACTCCTGAAGGCGGCACTCTTTCAGTTGAACTAAATCACACAGATTTGAGCTCTTTGCCCCACGGCTTTTTGCGCGATGGCACAAACGATTCGCGTATCTTGGCTATCGCTAAGAATTTAATGTCAGATGGCAAGAAAGTTGTTCTAGTTACTAAAGATTTGCCGCTTCGAGTTAAAGCATCGGCAGTCGGTGTTGAGGCCGAGGAATATCGCGCCGAGACTGTTTCTAACAGTGGCTGGACTGGTATCGAAGAGATCGATGTTGGTCACCAACTAATCGATGACCTCTATGCCACTGATCGCGCCGATCACGAAGTCGCCCATCAACTACCAGTGCATACCGGCATCGTTTTGCATTCTGAAAAGGGCAGCGCCTTAGCCCGCGTTACCGTCGATAAACAATTGCAATTAGTTCGTGGCGACCGCAACGCTTTTGGTCTTCATGGTCGCAGCGCCGAACAAAGAATTGCCCTCGATCTTTTGCTCGACCCTGATATCGGAATCGTTTCCCTCGGCGGTCGGGCCGGAACTGGCAAGAGCGCTCTAGCTCTTTGCGCCGGACTTGAAGCGGTGATGGAAAAACGGCTTCATAAGAAGGTAGTAATTTTCCGTCCGCTCTATCCGGTGGGTGGGCAAGAGCTGGGCTACCTGCCAGGTAGCGAAGGCGAGAAAATGTCGCCATGGGCTCAAGCCGTTTTCGATACTTTGGGGGCGCTGGTTAGCCAACAAGTCATTGATGAAATTATTGACCGTGGGCTAATCGAAGTTCTGCCCCTAACCCACATTCGTGGCCGCTCGCTGCACGACTCTTTTGTAATTGTCGATGAAGCCCAGTCGCTCGAACGTGGAGTTCTGCTCACCGTACTCTCGCGCATTGGCCAATCTTCGCGAGTGATCCTTACCCACGACGTTGCCCAACGCGATAACTTGCGAGTCGGCCGCCACGATGGTGTTGTTGCCGTGGTCGAAACGTTAAAGGGCCACCCGCTCTTCGCCCACGTGACCCTGACACGATCAGAGCGCTCTCCGATTGCCGCCTTGGTTACCGAGCTACTCGAAGGACCAATTCCGAACTAGTCGGCCGGCTCTTGCTGGATTTTGAAGGAGCTTGAGGCGCTAAAAAAGGCCCTCTTTTAATCTCACACTCACATATCGGACATTTCGGACTTCCGCCTAGGTGACCTGCGCTTTTACAACAGCGCCCGATGTGGCTTTCCTTAGAATTTGCGACTCACGCTGCTTTCAGTTTGCCGATGTCAGTGCGCCTTGCCAGTCTAAACCCTGTTACTCACCCAACCGGGTGAGATTTATTGGTTGCCGAAAGGAGTCACCGTGGGTTTACATCTGAACTCTTCCCGTCGCGCAGTTGCGATCTGGTCAACAGTGGCTGCCGTTCTCGGCATTGCAATCATGCAACCAAGCGCCTACGGACTTGAGTTTCCGGCGACGACTTCGCTTACGATGCCAACACCTGGCATGGGTGAAGATTCTGTTGGTGAGGCTTTCTTGGCCACCAACAGCGATCCTGAAATTGCACCAATCGAGGCTGCTCTATTTACAGAGCTCTCTTCTGAAGCCACAGTTTCGGCTTCGGCGATGTCTTTAGTTTCTTCCGCCAGCGCCAGCGTCGAACTTGCCCGCACCCCCGATGGTGCCAAGGAAGTTGCCAAAGTTTTGATGGAAGATAAATATGGTTGGGGCGAAAAGCAGTACACCTGCCTCGAAAGTCTTTGGACAAAAGAGAGCCACTGGAACTACAAGGCGAGCAACAAGCGCTCAGGTGCTCACGGAATTCCACAAGCTTTGCCAGCTACCAAGATGGAAGTTATCGGCACCGACTGGCGCACCAACCCAGTGACTCAGATTTCTTGGGGTCTTCGCTATATCGATATCCGATATGACACCCCGTGCAAGGCTTACGCGAAATTCCAGCGTTCGCGTTATTACTAAGCTCTGGCCATTTCAAACCTCTGGCTATTTCAAACCTCTGGCTATTTCAAACCTCTAGCTATTTCAAAACTCTAGCTATTTCTTGAAATTCAGCCTACTTAAAATCTAGCGCGGTCCCATGCCAATTGTGATTGGTTTTGAAGTCTCGGCAAAGAAATCGCCACCTTTATCGTCAACGACAATGAAGGCCGGAAAATCTACGACATCTATTTTCCAAACAGCTTCCATGCCAAGTTCGGCGAAATCTAGAACTTCAACTTTTTTAATGCAATCTTGGGCAAGACGAGCGGCAGGGCCGCCGATCGAACCAAGATAGAAACCACCGTGCGTCTTACAAGAATCAGTTACCGCCTTCGAGCGATTTCCTTTGGCCAACATAATCTTTGAACCACCGCGACTCTGGAAATATTCAACGTAAGAATCCATGCGACCAGCAGTTGTCGGGCCGAAGGAACCAGAGGCATAACCTGCCGGAGTCTTAGCTGGACCAGCGTAATAAACCGCGAAATCACGCAAATAATCTGGCATTGGGGCGCCTTGATCCATCATCTCTTTGATCTTGGCATGGGCTAAGTCGCGAGCCACAACCAAAGTGCCAGTTAGCGAAATACGAGTCTTAAGTGGGTGCTTAGACAGCTCAGCCAAAACATTTTCCATTGGTTGATTCAAATTAATATTTACTACGCCATCATTTAGATGTTCATCGGTGGTCTCGGGCAAGAAGTGGGCTGGCTCGCGCTCTAGCTCTTCGAGGAAAATACCATCTTTAGTGATCTTGCCTTTTGCTTGGCGGTCAGCTGAACAAGAAACTGCAATCGCAATTGGCAGCGATGCACCATGGCGAGGCAAACGAACGACTCGCACATCGTGGCAGAAGTACTTGCCGCCAAATTGCGCACCGATTCCGAGGGTGCGAGTTAGTTCGAGTACTTGCTGCTCAAGTTCTAAGTCGCGGAAACCGTGGCCGGTAGCCGCATCGCCCTTAGTTGGCAGCGAATCTAAGTACTTAGTACTAGCTAATTTCGCAGTCTTTACGGTGTGCTCGGCGCTAGTGCCGCCAATAACAATTGCTAAGTGATACGGCGGGCAAGCCGCAGTTCCAATTGAACGAAGTTTCTCATCTAACCAAGTCATAAATGATTTCGGATTTAAAATCGCTTTAGTCTCTTGATACAGGAATGACTTATTAGCGCTGCCGCCACCTTTGGCGATAAATAAGAAGTTGTATTCGTCGTAATGCTCGCTGTCGGAATAGATTTCAATTTGGGCGGGCAAGTTATTGCCAGTGTTCTTTTCATCCCAAGTCGTAACTGGCGCCATCTGCGAATAACGCAGGTTCAAATTTGTGTAGGCATCATAAATACCTTGAGAGATCGCAACTTCATCTTTGCTCTGAGTCAGAACAAACTGGCCTTTCTTAGCCGAAACGATCACGGTGCCAGTGTCTTGGCACATCGGCAGAATTCCACCGGCCGAAATGTTGGCATTCTTTAACAAGTCGAGCGCCACGAAGCGATCATTTGGCGATGCCTCTGGGTCTTTTAAAATATTCGCTAGCTGCTGCAAGTGTTCAGCGCGCAAGTAATGTGAAATATCGTGGATCGCAGTGCTAGTTAACTTCTCAATTGCCTCTGGGGCGATCTCTAGGAACTCAAGTTCGCCAACTTTTAAAGTGCGAACGCCTTCACTACCTAGGCTGCGATATTTAGTGGTGTCAGGTCCAATGGGCAACAGTTCTGAGTATGTGAATTCAGGAGACATTTGCGCACCTATTCGCTTGGCTTAACTGAATCTAACTTTGCCTTCGCCCCGTCTAGCCATTCCTGGCAGATCTTCGCCAACTCTTCGCCGCGTTCCCATAACTTCAAGGAATCTTCGAGGGTTGCGCCACCAGTTTCTAGCGATGAAACAACTTGCGCCAGTTCATCACGCGCTGCTTCATATGAGATCTTCTTTTCAGAGGCCATGGCTTAAATCTACTGCCTGCTCTTTAACTTGTAACCATGGCGCTGGTCTCACCTTGAGCCAGCCTAATTCGTAGCTTTTCGCCATCTTTTAAGGCATCGCTATCGCGGGCAATGCTGCCATCGGCTAATTGCACCACGGCATATCCGCGATCAAGGGTGGCCTGTGGCGATAGCGCACGTACTCGGGCCGTCACTTGCAATAACTCTTCTTGGGCAATCGCTAATCGAGATTGGAAACTACGGATTGAACGATCGCGTAAGGAAGTAATGATTTCTAACCTCGAGGTAATCATTACGGCTGGGTCACGCAACACTGGGCGAGCTGCCAAGTTAGCAATCTTTGAACTTTCGAGTTCGATCATATTTCGCATAAAGCGGCTAGCGCGATCGCGCAGTTTTTCAATTAAATCAATCTCTTCATTAATATCTGGCACTACGCGCTTTGCCGCGTCCGTCGGCGTTGATGCGCGGAAGTCAGCAACTAAATCAAGTAGTGGTGAATCTTTTTCGTGGCCAATAGCGCTAACAATTGGCGTACTGCATTTAGCAGCTAAGCGAACTAAACCTTCATCGCTAAATGGCAAGAGATCTTCAAAAGATCCGCCACCACGAGTAATAATGATGACATCAACTTCGGCAAGTGCTTCAAGTTCAGCTAACGCGGCTGATACTTCGCTAACTGCTGCTGCGCCTTGCACAGTTACTTCACGAATCTCAAACTGAACAGCTGGCCAACGACGCTTGGCATTTTCAACTACGTCGCGTTCAGCATCGGTGTTGCGGCCGCAGATCAAACCAATTTTGCGCGGCAACAATGGCAACGAAACTTTGTTTTCTGAATCAAATAAACCTTCAGCTGCCAACATTGTTTTGAGTGCTTCAAGGCGCGCTAATAATTCACCAACTCCAACTTGGCGAATCTCGCGGGCCGATAAAGTGTAAGAACCATTCTTGGTATACCAAGAGCCTTTGGCATAAAGCACAACGCGGGCATTTGCTGGCAGCGGTGCGACGCTGGCTAATACTGATTTGTGGCACATCACCGAAAGGCTCATATCAACGCTTGAATCGCGCAGGCGCAGAAAAGCCATACCGCCACTGCGTTCATTGAGTTCAGCGATCTCGCCTTCGATCCAGATTGGTCCTAACCGATCGAGATATTCCTTGATCGCTTCAGTGACGGCACGTACTGGCGCGGGGGACTCACTTGAAGTTTCGAGCATGGAACGATCCTAATAGACTAAGCGACATGAGTAAGCGGATCCTCTTAGCTGCGCCACGCGGGTATTGCGCCGGCGTTGACCGAGCCGTGATCACTGTTGAAAAAGCACTCGAGCTTTACGGTGCTCCGGTTTATGTGCGCAAGCAGATCGTGCATAACAAACATGTTG
The DNA here is from genome assembly GCA_947463725.1 of Actinomycetota bacterium. Classification (GTDB taxonomy): domain Bacteria; phylum Actinomycetota; class Actinomycetes; order Nanopelagicales; family Nanopelagicaceae; genus Planktophila. The sequence continues at coordinate 27,027 of CANHRM010000012.1, forward strand.
TCGCAACCCTTGAAGCTCGCGGCGCCATCTTCGTTGATCAAACAGATGAAGTTCCCGAAGGCAAGATTGTTGTGTTCTCAGCTCACGGTGTTTCACCTGCAGTTCATGCAGAAGCAGCCGATCGCAACTTAAAAACAATTGATGCCACTTGCCCACTTGTTACCAAAGTTCACCACGAAGCTAAACGTTTCGCTGCCGAAGAGTTAGAGATTTTATTTATTGGCCACGAAGGCCATGAAGAAGTTGAAGGCACGATGGGCGAAGCAGTCGGCAAAGTTAAATTAGTAGATGGCTTAGATTCTGCCCGCACAGTGCAACCAACCCCAGGTAAGAAATTAGCTTGGCTATCTCAAACAACTCTTAGCGTTGATGAAGCTTTGCAATCAGTTGCGATTCTAAAAGAGCGATTCCCAGATATTCAAGATCCACCATCAGATGACATTTGCTATGCAACTACTAATCGCCAAGAAGCAATCAAAGTCATTGCCCCACAAGCAGATTTAGTAATTGTGGTTGGCTCAACAAACTCTTCTAACTCAGTGCGTTTAGTTGAAGTTGCCAAGGAATATGGCACACCGCAGGCGTACTTAATTGACTATGCCGCCGAAGCAAAAGAGGAATGGCTAACTGGGGTTGAAACTATTGGCGTAACTAGTGGCGCTTCAGTACCTGAAATCTTGGTTGATGACTTACTTAAATGGTTGGCAGAACGTGGATTCGCAGATGTAGAAACCGTTACTGCAGCTCAAGAATCGTTGCTGTTCGCATTGCCACCAGAGCTACGTAAAGATATTAAGGCAGCAGCGCAGGCTTAATTCACTTTAATTGTTATTCAGCGCGCTGGCGCTTTTGTGCTTTGGCACGACGATCGAAGTAGAAATACCAAGCGTAGGCAGCAGAGATCAGCAAGAACGGCGCTTGGCTGGCCAGGGATGCCAAGAAATCGATTCCCAGGCGAGTGATTGATAGCCCGTTTCGAGTAATTAACTCAATGAAGGCAAGGGATGCAAAAGCAAGTGGTGGGTTTACGGCTGCTACATAGCTAGTGCCATTGCGACCATATTGAACGCCACCGAACGTAACCAACATAATGATTAAACCTGTGACGATGCCGAAACCATTGCGTACTAGAAGTTCTAGGTAAGAGAAAATGCCGATGAAGAAGAACTGCAGAACGATGATGCCCTCTTTTTTAAGGCCTGGCCCACTAATTGCAACTTTACGACCAGCAGTTGTACTCATTATTTCTCATCCTCTTCTGCATCAATGTAATCAATCTCAAGAGCTGCGGATTTAATCGCACGAACTTCATCGTCAACATCACTTAACGGTGCAAGTTTATTGACACCAGTGCTAACGCCCAAGTTAACCATGCTGCGAGCTGGCCGTAGTAATGAAGTTTCAGCTGTCTGAACGACATCGTTAAAGCCACGTTCTACAGATTTAATGCGATCGCCCAGAGTTGCCAATTTTGCGTGCAATGAACCAACGCGCTTTAGTAGCTCAGAGGCATGGCCTTGAATAGCAACAGCGTTATCAGCAAGATCTTGGCGGCCAAATGCGTATGCAACTGTGCGCAGAAGAGCCAACATATTGGTAGGCGTTGCAATAGTTACATTCTTAGCAAATGCTTTTTCGAGCAACATTGGATCAACGCGCAAAGACTCAGACAAGATTGATTCAAATGGTGCGAATAGCACTACAAAATCAGGGGAGAAGGTAACGCCTTGATAATCACGCTTTGCAAGTGCTTCGACATGCTTTAGTAAATCTTTAGCATGCTGTTGCATAAGTGAATCGCGAGTTTCTTCATCTTGGGCATCAACGGCCTCTAAGAAACGAGTAAATGGAAATTTAGAGTCAATAAAGATGCGAGAGCCACCTGGAATAGCGATCTGAATATCAGGGCGAGAGATCTCATCGTTGCCACGATCGGAACTTTGCTTTTCAAAATGAATGCCTTCGATTAAGCCAGCATTTTCTAGCAACATTTCTAATTGCACTTCGCCGAAACGACCACGAGTCTGCGAACTAGATAGTGCGCCTGCTAATTTCGTAGCTTGCTCAAGTAGGTTTTGATTACCAACTTGCATTGATTCAATTTGAGTTTTAATCGCAGACTCTGCAGCAGCACGTTTAGTTTCGGCATCAGCAGTTTGGGTTGATAGTGAACTCATGCGAGTCTTCACATCGGCGATAGCTTCATTGAGTGCAGCACTTGTTGTGTTCTGCGAATTCATTGTTGCAATCTGCCCCGTTAAATTTTCAACGAGCGCCTTTGCCCCAGCGAGTTCGGCAGCGATGCCAGCAGATGCTGAGCCATCTTGTGCGAGAGTCGCCTTGTTTTTAAGGGTGGCAATGAAGAAACCAAGGGCTAAACCGATGGCCAAACCTGTTAGAAGAACCACTACTGATGCTGACATAGGCCTATCGTGGCAGGAAGCGCTGACATACTCGCGTAGGCTCTACTCCTCGTGAGCCTCTCAATCGGAATCGTCGGTCTGCCAAATGTGGGAAAGTCGACCCTTTTTAACGCCCTCACCAAAAACAACGTTCTGGCCGCCAACTACCCCTTTGCCACGATCGAGCCAAACGTGGGCGTCGTGGGTGTGCCCGATGAGCGCCTAGCTAAATTGGCCGAAATTTTCGGTTCCGAAAAGATCCTGCCAGCCGTTGTCTCATTTGTTGATATCGCCGGCATCGTTAAAGGCGCATCTGAAGGCGCGGGCCTAGGCAATAAGTTCCTGACCAATATTCGCGATACCGATGCGATCTGCCAAGTTATTCGCGTTTTCACCGATGGCGATGTTGTACACGTCGATGGCCGCGTTGATCCAGCGAGTGACATGGAAACCATCAACACCGAATTAGCACTAGCTGATCTACAAACTATTGAAAAAGCGTTGCCACGTTTAGAAAAAGAAGTTCGCCTATCTAAAGATAAGCAGACCGTTCTAGATGCCGCGATTGCTGCAAATGAATGGTTGCAATCAGGTAAGCCACTTTCGCAGAGCAAAATTGATTTAACCGAAATTGCCGAGCTACACCTGTTAACCGCTAAACCATTCTTATATGTTTTCAACGTTGATGCAGCTGAATTAAATGATGCTGACTTGCGCAAGAAGTTACAAGATCTAGTAACACCAGCCGAAGCAATTTTCCTTGATGCTAAGACTGAAGCTGAACTCGCAGAACTAAGCGATGAAGATGCCCTCGAATTGTTGCAATCAATTGGTTTGAAAGAACCAGGTCTTGCGACTTTAGCCCATGTCGGGTTTACAACTTTAGGACTGCAGACTTATTTAACTGCCGGCCCTAAAGAAGCACGTGCATGGACAATTCATAAAGGTGACACCGCACCCATGGCCGCTGGTGTTATTCATACCGATTTCCAAAAGGGATTTATTAAAGCCGAAATCGTCGGTTTTGCAGATCTCGTTGCAGCAGGATCCATGGCTGAAGCGAAAGCTAAAGGCAAAGTACGCATGGAAGGCAAGGAATATGTAATGGCCGACGGAGATGTAGTGGAGTT
>CANHRM010000013.1 GCA_947463725.1 Actinomycetota bacterium
GCTACTCGGATATCGCCTTTACCGGTTGTGATATTCACGTTATTTCCTCTCGGTTTTGATCATGTCTTCCAGCCAAACAATTTCTCGTTCTGCTGATTCAAGAGAGTGACGTCGCCACTCCTCCAGGTACTTATCGATTCCGATTGGCGACTTCTCTAGCTCGCCTCGCAGAATCTCTGCCTTCTCTTTCAAACGTCGATGACGTCCTTCTAAAATTCGCACCCGGTTGGTTGTTGAAGTTGGGCTAAAGAATGCGAAGCGAACTTCAAATCCTTCATCTTCCCAAGTATCTGGACCAACGGTGTCGGTTAACTTTTCAAAGCGATCGCGCCCTTTTTCGGTGAGCCCATAAACAATTCGTGAACGACGTGGGGTTGCGGCTTCAATTGATTCTTCAATCAACCCAGCCAGCATCATTCGCTTTAGTTGTGGGTAGAGCACTGAAAATGAGAGAGCTCGAAATGGCCCATAAATAGCAGTTAGACGCTTTCGCAGTTCATAGCCATGAAGACTGTTCTGGGAAAGTAGACCCAGAAGGGCGAATTCGAGTGATTCACTACGTGAGCGCACGACTTCCCCTTCCTGCATCATTTAGTACGGCTGATATATCTAGTGTATATATCGATTCGATATATCGATGCGATAGTTAAACCGATTTCACGCCTGAGCGCAACCCAAACACACCCGATCTGAGCGTGTTGAGATAACTGTGAACTCGCCGTGTGACCTAGGCAACGTACCCGTGGGTCGGATTTACCCTCTTTATAGCGCCTTCAAATCTATTGGAGGCCATTAGGAAGGGCCTATTTTAATATGTCTCTACTTACTTGGAAAATGCATGGCGATGGCAAGAACGTAGCTGCCGGAGCTGTTGTCTCAACAGATGAACGCCTTAGCTGGCCGCGCACCATTGGTGTGGGTCTTCAACACATCGCAGCGATGTTCGGTGCAACCTTCTTGGTTCCAGTAATAACTCACTTTCCCGCAACAACAACGCTTTTCTTCTCAGGCGTAGGCACGCTTCTATTTTTAATTATTACTGGAAATAAGTTACCGAGCTACTTAGGTTCATCATTCGCATTCCTTGGGCCAATTGCTGCGGCAGCTACTGCTGCCGGCACAGGTGGCGGAATGGCTGCCGCACTTGGTGGAATTGTTTTCACCGGAATCGTCCTAGCCCTAGTTGGCTTTATTGTTAAAACAGTCGGCATTGGCTGGGTTAACTTCTTGTTGCCACCAGTTGTGACCGGAACCATCGTTATGGTGATTGGTTTTAATTTAGCTGGCGCAGCAAAAAATAATTTCCAAGGTCTCTACGAAAGTAATGTGCAAGATAATGTGAAAAATGTTGTAACTTTTGCAACTGTTGAGCCTGGCGCTACACGTCTTGGAATTATTACTCTGGTCGCAATCGGTCTCATCCTTGCTTTTTCAAAGGGATTTATGAGCCGAATCAGTATTTTCCTTGGTTTAGTGGTTGGCTATGTAATCGCATTCTTCATGGGTGATGTAAATACTGACAAAATAAAAGCAGCTGAATGGTTTGCAATGCCATCATTTACTACGCCTACCTTCAAACTCAGCATCATGATCCTCTTCTTGCCGGTAGTACTTGTTCTCATTGCTGAAAACGTCGGGCACGTTAAAGCAGTTGCTGCGATGACAGGCAAGGATCTAGATAGCCAAATGGGTAATGCGCTAATGGCCGATGGTGTTGCAACAACACTTGCTGGTTTTGGTGGCGGTTCTGGCACAACTACTTATGCTGAAAATATTGGTGTAATGGCTGCTACTCGCGTTTATTCAACAGCTGCATATTGGGTTGCTGGACTCGGTGCGATAGTGCTTTCACTGTCACCAAAATTTGGTGAGGTTTTAGCTGCTACTCCTAAGGGTGTACTTGGCGGCGTATCGACTGCTCTATTCGGAATGATCGGCATCCTTGGTGCCCGTATCTGGATTGAAAACAAAGTTGATTTCGCTAATCCAATTAACCTTCTAGTTGCAGCATCAGCACTAATAATCGGTATTGCTAATTATTCATGGACAAAAGGCGATTACACCTTCACCGGTATCGTAAATGCCACACTTGTAGCTGTAATTGGTTATCAAGTCCTGAACGCTATCGCAAAGATGCGTAAGTAAGACTCTTTAACTGTACTAACCCAAACGGGGTCGGGAAACTGGCCCCGTTTGGCATTTCCCAGAATAAGTTGATCTACTGATTAGAATCATCAAGTGATCATTCCTTCGCGACTTGCTGAATACATTGTGGCCGCCATGATTATTATTTTGGCACCAGGTCCAAGTGTTTTATTCGTAATTGCCCGCGCCATCGCTTGGGGTCGCAAAGTTGCTGTTCTAACCGTGGTTGGAAATGTTTCTGGATCATTTGTTTTATCCGTATTTGTTGCTCTCGGGTTAGGCCCTGTGCTCCAGAGATCTGACCTCGCGTATACAGCAGTGCAATGGGGTGGCGGTTTATATTTAATTTATCTTGGCATCGATGCGATTCGTAAACGAAAAGTTCACGCAGCTGATATGACCAATCAAGGTGATGCGGCACCAAAAGCTATGCGTTCAATCCGCGATGGTTTTTGGGTTGGTGCACTTAATCCAAAGGCAATTGTTTTTTATGCTGCTGTTCTTCCACAGTTTATAGATCGCGACAAGGGACACATAACTGCTCAGTTAATTTTGCTCGGCGCCATCTTCTCAGCACTAGCACTTATTTCTGATGGTTCTTGGGGGTTACTCGCCGGAACTGCGCGGGCTTGGTTAGCTAAAGATGCGAATCGTTTAGAAAAATTACGTGCTACCGGTGGAACAATCATGATTGTGCTCGGACTTTCAGTTCTTTTGCTCGCAGTAATAAACAATTAAGGATGCTCAAATGAAGAAACCAGCCAAGCCAGCTCGCGACACCATCGCCCCAAGTGATTTAACTTTTGGTCTAAGTACTTGCAAGCGTTGTATCTGGATCAAGTACTGGTTCAAAGTAACTCTGCCTGGCCAATTTCCGATCGTTGGCACTTTATCTAAATTGCAAGAGGCACAATTTCGCGGTGCGAGCATGCCCGATTTAGACGCGTCTCTGCGCCCAGGCACGATAACCAAGTGGGGCGAATGGGTTAAAAGTGATTACATCAGCATTAATGGCACTAAAACTCCGTGGCGAATTCTAGGTATCTACGATGTCCTTGCTGAAAATGATGACGGCACACTGGGTTTAATCGATTGCAAAGTTTCTGACTCTGAACGCGATAATGGTCAGTTCTACGCACCACAACTTGAGTCATATGCTTTCGCTTTAGAAAATCCAGCCGCTGGCAAAGCTCGCGAAGTAGTATCGATGGGTTTATTAGTTTGGAAGCCAAGTTCGGTTCTTGGTAACGATGCATCGAACTTTGGCTTTGGTGTAGAACAAAAATACGTTGCGGTCGAACGTGAGCCAGAGACATTCTTTAAAGTAATTGAAGAACTAGTCACTGTGATAGATGGCGATCTACCTGAACCAGGTTCTGGATGCGGAACCTGTAACTATCTAACTCAGCGATTAGCGTTAGAGTAAAAACTACTCTTCTTCGTCGCCCGCCATCTGCGCTTTACGCTTGCTTGCATAAATATCTACATACTCTTGGCCAGATAGTTCTTGAATCTTCTTCATGATTTGATCTGTGACTTCGCGCAAATAATTAAGATCACTCGAGTCGCCTTCGAAATACATTGGTTCACCAAAAATCATTTCAACGCGCATTACTTTTGGAATCACAGTACCAGTTGGTTGAATCTTTTCAGTGTTAAACATCGCTATCGGGATAATTGGGGCACCAGAATCAATTGCTAAACGGGCAATACCGGTGCGACCTTTGTATAGGCGACCATCGGGTGAGCGAGTGCCTTCAGGATAAATACCTAGACATTTACCCTGTGCTAAAACGCTTAGACCGGTCAGTAAAGCTGCTTCGCTTCGGCGCCCACCTGATCTATCTACCGAAACTTGACCAAGTGCTATAAAAGTTAATTTCTTAAGTAAACCCTTTGGCCCTGGCGAAGTGAAGTACTCGCTCTTGGCCAAGAAGGTAACTTTGCGCGGAACCACAAGCGGCATGAAAATCGAATCACTAAATGAAAGGTGATTTGAAGCCATGATGACTGGCCCCTTAAGCGGAACATTTCGTAACCCTTTTACCTTCGGTCTAAAGGCCAGCATTAGAAACGGAGTTAGGAAGGAGCGCAAAAGACCATAAGGGACATCATCAGCTTTGCCCATTCGGTTACTCCTTATCTCGCTCGGACCAGAAGGGTAATCCTACGCGCTTCCTAATTTAACGCTAAATCCGTTCCATTGCACCGAATTCCTATGCGATTATGACACTCGTGAGCCAAGATTCAACTCCCCCAGATCTAATTCTTAAAGGATCTGGCGCAAAAGCAGAAATTACAATTTTGATAATTCTTGGTATTCGCCAACCAATTGAAGAAGCCATAGATCTTTGTGCCAGTTTTCAGGAACAAGGTCACACTGTAATTGTCACCCATGCCGATGAAGATGATGATGATTACAAAGTTCCGCTACTCATTAATGAATACAAAATTGTTGGTAAGAATATTCACGATTTAAGAGACGAAGATGATTCCGAATTAGTAAATGCTGAATTTGATTCGATTGTATCGACACTCTCACTTGACGCATCTGAACCAACTTCATATTTGGATTTATTAGATGCAAACGATGATTCCGAAAATTTCATCGAGCCCAATCCGGAATTGCCAAGAATTAAAGAACGAGCAAATAGAATGGCAGTTACGGCTCTAATTTTTGGGCCAGTTTGGATTATTTTTGCCGCAGTTGCCGGCTTTGATACCTTTGGTGTTGAACCATGGCCAGGGCTTTTAGCCACAACCGGCGGACTTGCTACTCTTTTGTATCGTTGGAATCTAACTCGGGAAGAAGGCGAAGATGGCGCACACATCTAACTCAACTGAATTCACCAAATCTGACTTTGATAAGCCGGAGTTCAGATGGGGAATTATCGGAACTGGTGGCATCGCCAAAGCATTTGCTCGCGACCTCTCCTATTTCAATAGTCACATTGTGCAAGCAGTTGGTTCGCGCTCTCTTGAAAAAGCCAGCGATTTTGCGTTGGAGTTTCCGGGCTGTACTTCATATGGAAGTTACGAAGAATTAGTTGCCGATCCGATGATCGATGCGGTTTATGTCGCAACACCGCACCCGCAACATGTGGAAAATACGATTTTGGCACTTAACGCTGGTAAGCCAGTTCTTTGCGAAAAACCATTTGCGGTAAATGAGATTCAAGCACAGGCGATGGTGGCCGCTTCTCGTAAGAACGGCGTAGCTCTACTTGAGGCAATGTGGACTCGCTTCTTGCCGCACATAGTGCAGGTGCGCGAAATCTTGGCCAGTGGCGTTATTGGACAAGTCGTAAATGTTAGAGCTGATTTCGGCGAATTCTTAGTGGATCGCGAAATCCCGCGATTGATCGAACCTTCCTTTGCAGGTGGCGCACTACTTGATTTAGGAATCTATCCGGTCTCATTTGCTCATATGGTGCTTGGCAATCCAGCACGTGTTACTGCAACTGGCGTACTAACCGAAAAAGGGGTTGATAGCCAGACTTCGGCAATTTTTGATTACGAAAATGGCGCTCAAGCAATAATCACGACAACTTTTATTACCAGCACGCCATGCCGGGCCACAATTGCCGGCACCCTAGGACGAATTGAAATCGATCGCGCTTTCTATAGTCCCGCAAGCATGAGACTGATTATGCAAGATGGCACCACAACTGAATATCCAAACACTTATAAAGGCCGTGGACTTCGCGAGCAAGCTGCTGAATTAGAACGAATGGTTCGAAATTCTGAAATTGAATCACCAGTATTGACTCATAAGATGAGTATTGAAATTATGCAAACGCTAGATGAAATCCGGAATCAGATTGGTTTGCGATACCCGTTCGAAAATTAACTTCGAGCTAAATCTGCAACGCCTACCAAGCCAGCTTCGTTGCCAAGTTCGGCTGCCACAATTTCCGGGTAAGGATGCTTTCCGGCAAATGGCATGTAACGTTTCATTGCTTCGCGAGTTGGTGCAAGCAGAATTTCACCAGCATCAATCACACCTCCACCTATAACCACACACGCTGGATCAAGTAACACTGCAAGAGAAGCGATACCGGCGCCTAAATACTGCGCTGTAGTTTGAAACGCGGCAAGTGCTACCGCATCACCTTCGCGAGCAGCATCTGTAATTGCTTGACCAGTTAAACCATCGATCGTGCCATCGCCACGGGCCAATAAATTACGGGCTAAATCTGGTGATGCGCTAATTGCTTCGCGAGCATGTCGACGAAGAGCGCTGCCTGATGCGTATTGTTCGAAACAGCCTCGTGCACCACATCCGCATAGATGACCTTCAGGGACCACGCGTAAATGTCCAAACTCTGCAGCAATACCGAATGCTCCTCGATAGAGCTCATTATTTACAACTAATCCCCCGCCAACACCGGTTCCGATTGTAAGCATCATCATGTGAGCTTGATTGCGACCAGCGCCAAATTTTGCTTCACCCCAAGCTGCCGCATTAGCGTCATTTTCAATTACTACAGGCAAGCCAATTAATTTTGTTAACTCAACTTCGAGTTGAACGCCATTCCAGTCAGCAATGTTAGGGGTAGCTAACATGGTTTTGCGATCAGATGAAACAAAACCTGCAGCTGAAACACCAACTGCAGTAATCGAATGATCTTGCATCAATTCAAGTGCAACTGCGGCAATTGTTTGGGTTAGCTCTAGACCACCTTCACGTGGCGTATCACGACGTGAGGTTGCTAAAACTTTTCCAGCTGAATCAACAACACCACCAAGTACTTTGGTGCCGCCCACATCTACGCCAACAGTTAAGGACATTAAATGATTAGCCTTCGAGATGCGATTTTAATTGTTGTAGCGCTTGATCAATTGTTGTTTGCTCAGCTTTCTTGCGCATCATCGCAGGAATCGGCATCGATATCTCAACGCCCATCTCATAGGTAACTGCGGTTGTGTCTTCATCAATTTTCTTGATTGAGTAAGAACCTTCCATGCCAGTTAACAGATCGGCATCATTAAATGTAAATGAAAGTTTGTTGGGAGCTTCAGACCAGTCGTAATCTAAGGTGACTTTGTCTTTCATCATGCCGGCATCAATAACAAACTTGCCAGATGTTAAACGTCCTTGCTCATCGGTAGCGAGAACTTCTACTGACTTGATCGAAGTTGACCATTCGGGGTACTTAGCTAACTCAAAAAGGGCTGCCTGCACCTCACTGATCGGGGCATCTATGGTGATATTTCCGCTGCTTAATTCGCTCATGGCGCAAAGGCTACCCTCTTCCATTTCTGATAGTCGCCACGCTAGCGTTGCCCCATGAACGAAATGACGCTACCTGCCCTAGTTCCTGCTGCTACCGCTGGAAATCTGACCAATCTCATAGCCGAACGTGCCTGGTTTGAACCAGATCGTGTAATGCTCTCGCGCCCACTTGGCGAAGGTTGGCAACCAGTAACTGCTCGCGAATTTGAAACCGAAGTACGCACTGCCGCTAAGGGCTTAATCGCCGCCGGCATTCAAATCGGTGATCGCGTTGCAATCATGGCTCGTACTCGTTATGAATGGACGATTTTAGATTTCGCTATTTGGTATGCAGGTGGCGTGGTTGTGCCAGTTTATGAAACTTCATCAGCTGAGCAGATTGACTGGATTCTCAATGACTCTGGTTCAGTCGGCATCATTGTTGAAACGCCAACTCATCGCGAACTAGTTGAAACAGTAAGACCGGCTCATACCCGCCACGTCTGGACCATGACCGATGGGGTATTAGATATTTTGACAGCGTCCGGTGCTCATATTGGCGATGATGAAATCGACCGCAGACGTAACTCACTTGTTCCAGATACTTTAGCAACTTTGATTTATACATCAGGCACAACTGGAAAACCTAAAGGTGTTTCATTAACTCACGGAAATTTCCTCTCCGAATGCGGAAACGTTGTGCAAGGTGCTAAAGATCTTTTCTTAAAGCCTGAAGGTTCGACTTTGCTTTTCTTGCCAGTAGCGCACGTATTCGGGCGAATGGTTCAAATTGGTGCGATCACCGCTGGATTACATTTAGCTCATTGCAGTGATCCCGTTGGTCGCCTATCTGCAGACTTAGCTTCTTTTAAACCAACTTTCGTTCTCGCGGTACCTCGTATTTTTGAAAAGATTTATAACGGGGCTGAAGCAAAAGCCGAAGCCGCAGGCAAAGGCGACATCTTCCGCAAAGCTGCAGCCGTTGCAATTGCATACAGCGAAGGTTTAGATAGTAAGAAAATTTCGCTATCGCTGCGTCTTAAGCACGCACTTTTCGACAAACTGGTTTTTTCAAAAATTCGTATGGCCGTTGGTGGTCGCGTTGAAGCAGCGATCTCTGGTGGAGCGCCGCTAGGAGCTCGTTTAGGCCACTTCTACCGTGGTGCCGGTATAACGATTTTGGAAGGTTACGGCTTAACTGAAACTACTGCTGGAGCCACACTTAATTTATCTACGGCTCTACGAGTTGGCTCAGTTGGAAAACCTATTCCCGGAACTTCCATCAAGATTGCTGAAGATGGCGAAGTACTTATTAGAGGTCCAATTGTTATGCGCGGATACTGGCAGAACGATGCGGCTAACGCCGAGGTCTTTGATGCTGACAGTTGGTTTAAGACTGGTGACCTTGGCAAGTTAGATGACGACGGATACCTATTCATCGTTGGCCGCAAGAAAGAACTTATCGTAACTGCTGGTGGAAAAAATGTTGCTCCAGCTGTTCTAGAAGATCGCTTGCGTGCGCATCCTCTCGTTAGCCAATGCGTTGTTGTTGGCGATGCTCGCCCATTTATTGGTGCCTTAATAACAATCGATCAAGAATCACTAAAATCTTGGTTGGTCGCAAATAAAAAGCAAGGCGCTACGATGGCTGACTTAGCGGTTGATCCACAATTAATTAGTGTGATTCAAACTGCTGTTGATGAAGCTAACAAAGCAGTGAGTAAAGCAGAGTCGATTCGTAAGTTCCGAATCCTAACTACCGATTTCACAATTGCTGGCGGGCAATTAACTGCCAAACTTTCAGTGAAGCGTCACGTAATCGCGCAAGAATTTGCAGCTGAAATAGAAGCGCTCTACGAAAAAGATTAATTGAACACCCGGGGCACAAACCAGATTGCGCGCCAAATCCACGATGGAATCGCGCAAGATTTGGTTGCCCTGGGGTATTCACTTGATCAATCGTTAGGTGCACCTGAATTACCAACTTCCACTCGTGCTGAACTACGCACGCTACGGTTTGAGGTTACCGATTTAATTGAAAAAGTTAGACGTGAGATTCTGAATCTACGCAACGCAACCCCAGATTTAACTGAACAAACTATTGCTATCTGTGGTGATCGACTCGGGACGCTAGATTTGCGAGCCCCCCTTGATCTATCGCTTCAACCCATAATTATTGAACTTTTACGCAATGCAGCAGAGCACTCTGGGGCTAGCGTGATTAATTTGCGAACGTATTACGACGAGGCTCTTACTGTTATCGAAGTTAGCGATAACGGGATTGGCGGTGTTGAAATGAAGGCTGATCGATTTGGTTTAGCTGGTATCAGCGAAGCGGTGGCTGAGCTTTCTGGAAAAATTGAGTTTATTTACCTAACACCCGGTCTCTTGATTCGAGTATCGATTCCCAGTTGAACCGGCGAGTTCTAATTGTTGATGATCATCCGATCGTTCGCGCTGGGTTAGAGCAAGCACTACTTAAGGCAAATTTCAATATCTGCGCTGTGGCTGCCAGCAAGAATGAGGCTATTGCGCAGATCGCACGTACGAATCCAAATTTAATTTTACTGGACTTAAATCTTCCGGACGGCAGCGGTTTTGAAGTTGCAAACTGGGCTAGAGGAATTTCTGACGAAATCGGAATTGTAATTCTTACGCTAAACGATGTCCCCGAACTCTTACTCGCCGCACTTGCCGCCAGAGTGAGCGGATTTGTTCTAAAAAGTGCACCCATATCTGAAGTTATAGCTACGTTGGAACGCGCGCTTGTTACACCGCTAAGTTTCACGGCATCTGGTCTTCAAAAGGCGCTCAAAGCTAAGGAGCGATTACCTAACTTAAGCTCGCGCGAATTGGAAGTTCTCACTATTTTGGCAACTGGTAAAAGTACCAAGGAAATTGCTAGAGAACTTTATTTGGGTGAACCAACTATAAAAACACATCTGGCAAATATTTATCGCAAACTTGAAGTTAATAACCGCATCTCAGCCGTTGCAGTTGCTCGAGATAACTCTTGGTTAGGCGAGTAGCGTCGCATACTTAGTAGCCCAGATTTCCCAACGCCAGTTCTCGATAATCCATGCTCTACCGGTTGCACCCATCAACTCGCATAGTTCTGGGTTCTTTAGTAAATCAATACAGGCATCAGCTATCTCTTGAGTATTTGTGCCATCAACAACTACTCCTGTTTCGCCAGCAAGCACAGCATCTGGTGCTCCCCCAGATTTTCCACCAACTACTGGTAGCCCACAGGCGCTAGCCTCAAGATAGACAATGCCTAGTCCTTCTACTTCTAACCCAAAGAAGCGTGAACGCGAAGGCATCGCAAAAATATCTCCTATACATATGTACTTTGGAAGTTCGGCATAGTTGATCCGCCCGATAAATGTCACGCAATCAGCTACTTGTAACTTGGCGGCTAATTTTTCTAAATGATCTTGATGCGGACCAACGCCGACTAAAACTAGATGCACATTTGGAATTTCAGCTTTGATTTTAGGTAGTGAAGCGATCAACTTATCTTGACCTTTGCGATGTACTAAACGCCCAACGCTGATGATTACTGATTTATCAGATAGTCCAAGTTCAGCGCGCAAGTCGCTGGAATCAGTTGGAATGAAATGATCAACATCAATTCCTGGTGCGATCTGAACTAATTTTCTTGCATCAGAATGGCTGATCGCTTTACTAATCTCGCCTTTGGTGTAATCACCTAAGTATGTAATGGCATCGATATTTCGACTAATAAATCTAATTGCCAAAGAAAAAGGTGGCACTTTGGCCCACCAAACTTCATGCCCATGAGTTAGAGCAACAATCTTTTCTGCTCCAGCACCTCGCATTGCACGGGCCATTATTCCAAGCGGCGCAGCTGCACCAAAAGCCACCCTGGTTAACTTTCGACTGACAATAATTTTTTGGCAATTCTTAATCACACGAGGTGTTGGTAATAGAACTTTGCTTCGATCACGAATTACTTCAACACCGAATTCCTGCAACCACTTTGCATCGAATTGGGTCGCATTCGGTTGAGCGCTGGTGTAAACAATTACCGATTCTCTAGGTAAACGCTCTATAAGGCCGTGTACGAAAGTTTCAATACCGCCAGCTCTGGGACCAAAGTCATTGGTAATAAAGAGAGTTGTTGCCGCCATTACTAGAACCGACGAACGGCAACGAGTGGCTTACGACCAAGAGCATGAACCGCGTCGGAGACAACTTTGACTCGTGAACCTGATCGAGGCGCATGAACCATTTTCCCGCCACCCAAATAAATTCCAACGTGAGAAATTGGCCTGCCGTAGAAGAGTAAATCGCCAGGCTTTAAAGAGTTAAAGGAAACTTTGCGACCATAGCGCGATTGGGCTGCAGATGAATGCGGAAGAGATACGCCAGCTGCTTGATAGGCGCGCATAGTTAGTCCTGAGCAATCCCAAGTGACAGTGCCCGCAGAACCGAAAACGTACCGATCGCCAATCTGCTTAAGCGCATACTTAATCGCAATACCGGCACGACCTGAAATCGAACCGGCACTATTTGCATATGCTTTCGAAGAGGCTTGATCAGCATCCTCCTGAGCTGCAGCAAGTGCGGCCAATCTGGCTCGATCTTCCTTCTTTAATTTAGCTAAGATTTTTTCAGCTGCTGCCAACTTTGCTTTTGCTTGAGCCGACTTTTGAGTGAATTTTTTCTGCGCAGCTTGAACTAATGCCAACTTGTCATTGACAGTCAGCGAAGTCGCTTTTAGCCGTTGCTGTGCGGCTTCAAATTTTCTTAACTGGGTACTTTTTGCTCGAGTGATTGATTCCAATGATCCGGCTGAACTTAAATAGAGTTCTGGATTTGCAGAAAAAAGAAGTTCCAGGCCTTGACTCAATCCGCCAGATTTATATTGCTCAATTGCAATGGTGCCTAAAGATTTCTTTAGCGCGGCAACAGTTTCGCCTTGTGCCGCCGCCTCTTGTTTAATTCCATTTAGGGTTTTGGTCAAAGTTGCCAATTGAACTTTTGCGGCTTGGGCTCCTTCAGCTGCTGCAGTGGCATCTTCTTCAAGCTGACGAACTTGGGCTTGAATTTGAGCAAGAGTTGGAGCCGCATAAGCAGTTGGCGTGATCAAAGCACTAGCCATAGCTACGGTGGCGCTGATTGCGAGCGCGCTTCGTAAACTAATGCGTGACATAGAGAAGAGGCTATCGGTGCGTAGTTGCGACACTCAACCTCAAACCGCGCCTAACTGCCTAAAAGCGCAACTCAGGCGCAGAATTTGCCCAGAAATCAGGGAATTCACATGAAAGCATGGCTGATTACGGTTGAAACCCCGCCTATGTATGAAATTCCAATTACGCAAGAAACCCCAACTACGCCAGAAACCTGAGCGGCGGCACAATTCCTCTAGATGAGAGAAGTTCGAGTGCATCAGTAGTTTGGTTGCTTAAGTCTAGAGAGTCTTCGGCTTTGTTTAGAAAGAATGAAACTACACAATCTTTACAAGCCAAATCTCGCAGGGAACAAGAATCGCAGTCAATAATCATGTGCCAAATAGTAGGGATAGGGTCTGACATTACCTTTTGGTCTGGTCTGGAAAATTGAGGCCAGACACTCAGAAATCTGCACGGTAAATTGCTGGCTACCCCCTACCTTTTCACCGTGCCTGTTATCGCCTCATTAGTTGTTGGTTCCGATGGATCTACTAGCAAAGATGGTCGCTCCGCTGGAGTTTCTAGCGCGGCAGATCGTCGGGCCTTTTTAGCTCGCAGACGTAGTGCAGATGCGCTGTTAATCGGTGGCAATACCGCTCGCAATGAGCCGTATCAAAAGACGCCGGTTCCAGTTGTGATCGTTTCTAAGTCGATGCTTAATCCGCTTTCAAATAACCGCTTAGCCCACTGGTGGAATTGCGATCCAGTCGAAGCGCTAACGCGAGCCCAACGTCTTTTTGGCGAAACTATTGTGATCGAATCAGGTATTTCAATAATTGAAGAGTTAGTCGCTGCCAAGAAAGTAGATCGGCTTGAATTAAGTGTCACTGCCGTTACTGGCGGTGAAGACCAAGTTGATTTTAATAAGTTGCTGAGTAAGTTTGCGCAAGTATCCGAACGTGTAGAAGAAGATACTACTTTTTATACTGCAAGCAATTAGTTTTAAAACGCCGAAAGTATTGCAACACCGGTTACAGCTAAGAAAACGCCCACGTATTGCACCTTGTGCAGTCGCTCATGAAGCAACTTAAACGCCAGTAGAACTGTAACAACTGGATAAAGCGAACCAAGGACCATTACTAAAGAAACTAAACCATGTTGTGTGGCAATTCCCAATGTAAAATTGGCAAGAAAATCTGCGACTCCAATAAAAATCAATGCAGGTGCATCACCGATACTAAACCCACCTGTTGTGCGAGATTTAAGTGCCAGCCCGATGGTAAATAGCGCCGTCGTTGCACGCATTGTCACCATCGTCATTAGCGCACTCGAATCTGAACCAATTCCCATCAGAGTTAAAGCGGTTCCAAAACCAAAAGCTGCACCGAAAGCCAGCGCTACTGGTTTCAATGGAAACCCTTGCGAAACTTCTGGACCACTAGCGCAGAAGGCGCCAGCTAGTGCAATAACTACACCAATCCAGCGTCCGCGAGAAAGTTGTTCCCCGCCGATTAGTGCGAATAGAACTGGAACAACTGCTCCTAGTGAACTAATCGGTGAGACCACACCCATACGTCCAGTACTAAGACCGGTGTAAAGACAGATCAATCCGATATACCCAAGTACGCCAGCAAATACTCCGGGCCAAAAAAATCCAGAGAAAAATCCATCATTTCCAAAAGCAATAGCACCACGTTCGCCAGTAATAAAGATCAGCAAAATACCAAAAGCTAAGCCGATCAATTGGGTAATTCCAAGAACTGCGAAAGCCTTGTACTTCTTGCTCATTCGCCCGGCTTGGAAATCCGCGCTACCCCAAAAGGCGCTTGATAAGAGTGCGAGCACGAAAGCCATTTGCGTAGGTTACCGCCCCGCCTCCCCTGAATTAGCTTCTGCCATCTTTAGACTCAGGTAGTGGATGCTGCAGCCTTTGATCGCCTGATTGATCAACTTCGAACTGTAGAAACCAGATCTGAAATCATTCTGGAAGAAGTTCCGGCGCCACAGAAACTCGCAAAATTTTCCTTCGCTTTTTCTGCTGACGTTAGCAATGGTTTAACTGGAGATGCCGAAGATGGCGTTGGATCCGGTCGGTTTGTCTTATTGCACGAACCAGGTGGGCAAGAAACTTGGGAATCAGATTTTCGCTGCGTGACTTTCATGAGCGCAGATGTTGAACCCGATATGCACGAAGATCCAATGTTGGCCGAAGTTGGTTGGTCTTGGTTTCTAGACTCGCTGGCCGATGCTGGTTGTGAATACAGTGCACCAAGTGGCACGGTTACTCGCGTTACTAGCGCCTCCTTTGGAAAGTTAACTGGACGCAGCAATGATGCCGAAATTGAAATTCGCGCTTCTTGGTCACCGATAATTAAATCTGCCGACGAAATGTTCAACCATGTAAATGCATGGTGCAATCTGCTTGCTACGGTGGCCGGTCTGCCACCAATTCCAGATGGGGTTTCAGTTATCTCCCCGTCGCGTAAACGTCACACAAGTTAATTTAAACCAATGACTGAAGAAGAGATAACGACTGCCATACCTTTACTTGCCCCCGCGGCCGGAACCCCAGAAGTAATTGCTACTGAAGAAGCTTTCAAATCTGCACTGGCCGAACTGGCAAAAGGTTGTGGGCCATTTGCCGTTGATGCAGAACGTGCATCTGGTTATAAGTACAGTGCTCGCGCATATCTAATTCAGATTAAGCGCAAGGGTGGTGGATTGCACTTAATCGATCCAATTCCATTCGGTCCTGGCCATAAGTTATTTAGCGAATTAAATGAACTACTAAACACCGATGAAGTTATTCTGCATGCCAGCACGCAGGATTTGCCTTGTTTGCGCGAACTAGGAATCAATCCAAAACTATTATTTGATACTGAACTAGGCGGAAGAATTGCGGGTTTACCTCGCGTCGGACTCGGGCCATTACTTGAAGCACATCTTGGGGTCTTGCTAGCTAAAGAGCATTCAGCAGTTGACTGGTCAGTGCGCCCGCTTCCGCTTGATTGGTTAAATTACGCTGCCCTAGATGTCGAATTATTAATTGAGCTACGAAACGTAATTGCTCAGTTGTTACTAGATGCTAAGAAATTACACTGGGCCGAAGCTGAGTTTGCGTCAATTTTAGCTGCACCTCCTAATCCGCCTCGGGTTGATCCTTGGCGCAGAACTTCAGGTATGCATAAAATTAGAAAACGAAATCAGTTGGCGGTAATTCGCTCACTTTGGAATGTAAGAAATCAGATTGCTGAGTCACTCGATGTATCCCCCGGCAAATTATTAAATGACAGTGCAATAGTTGAGCTGGCCATGAATCCACCAACTAATAAACGTGAATTCGATAAAGTCTTGCGACCGATTGGCTTGCGTGCCCGGTGGAAAGAGAACTTAGATATTTGGTTGGCGGCGATTGCTTCAGCTGTTGCACTTCCCGAAAATGATTATCCAGAAATGCGTGCTGCCGGAGATTCAATGCCACCAACTAAAATTTGGAAAGAACGGTTTCCAGAAAAGTACGCACCTTTCACTCACGTTCGTGCCGCTATTGAGATGCGGGCTGCAGAACTAAATATTCCAGTTGAGAATTTGATTTCACCTGATGTAATTAGAAAATTAGTTTGGAAACTTTCATCCGATGTTTCCCGGGATGCAATTGAACTCGGGGCTCGCCCATGGCAGGTGGCCGAAATTGCTGACCTAGTCAGTGCTGCGATGCTCGAACGTGAGCCATTGGCCATACCTGAAGCGCCCGAGGCGGCCGCTGAGCCAGAGTGATCCGAATTACGCAACATTGGAGTTGCGTAATTAAAGTGCCGCTAGTACGTTAAGGGCATGTTGAGCACATTCATAATCGCCCTCCGTGAAGGTCTAGAAGCTGCCCTAATCGTGGGCATTCTCGTGGCCTACCTAGTCAAAAGCGGTCGTAAAGCCTTTCTCGCCCCTTTATGGGCTGGAGTAGCGCTAGCCGTACTGGCTAGCTTGGCTACAGGCGCCTTCCTTACTATTACCTCAACTGAACTCAGCCCACGTGGTGAAGAATTTTTCGCTGGAACCACCTCCTTCTTGGCCGTTGGTTTAGTTACCTGGATGGTTTTCTGGATGAAGCGCACTGCTCGTCATTTGAAAGGCCAACTTGAGGGCCAAATGAGCACCGCAATTTTGGGTGGGCCTTTCGCTTTGGCTGCGGCTGCTTTCTTCGCTGTTGTTCGCGAGGGGCTAGAAACTTCGCTCTTCATCTATGCCAACTTTAAAACTGTTTCATCAACCCCAACGGCAACTATCGGGCTTTTGTTAGGGCTTGGAGTAGCTATTGCGCTCGGATATCTGATCTATCGCAGCTCAATTAAGATTAACTTGTCCAAATTCTTCACCTATACCGGAACCGCACTCGTTGTAGTTGCCGCCGGTGTTCTTAGTTATGGCATTCATGAGTATCAAGAACTTGGTTGGTTGCCAGGTGCTGACTTCTTTATCTGGGATGTAACTTCAGTTATCGCTAAGGAATCTTTACTTGGTGGAGTTCTTGCTGGCACGATTGGCTTTGATACAACAACTTCATGGCTGCAATTCATAGTCTGGGCTGCCTACTTAGGAACGATCCTCTCGCTCTATCTAAAGCCAGCACCTAGCAAGCCTGCTGTACCAGCTGTCGCTTAAGTTACTGGCGGCGTAGTTGCTGCTTAACCTTACTGACCAGTAACCTTTGGTAACACTTACCGAAGGGCTCCCGCAATGTCGCGCTCAGTTGTCATAGTTGATGCAGTTCGAACTCCATTTGGAAAAGCTGGCAGTTTGTATGCCGGTACTCGTGCCGACGATTTAATTGTGCGCGCTATCCGTGGCTTACTCGAGCGCAATCCAAAAGTAGATCCAAAGACAATTGACGATGTTGCAATTGCAGCTGCAACCCAAAGCGGTGATCAAGGTATGAACATTGGTCGAAGTGCTGCTCTTCTTTCCGGTCTGCCAAATACCGTTCCTGGATATTCAATCGATCGCTGGTGTGCCGGTGCGCTAACTGCAGTTACAACTGTTGCTGGATCAATTGCGATGGGTGCATACGATGTGGCAATTGCTGGCGGCGTTGAGCATATGGGAAATCACCCAATGGGCGAAGGCGTAGATCCAAACCCACGTTACTTAGCCGAGAAAATTGTTTCTACCGATGCACTTGCGATGGGAAATACTGCTGAAAATTTGCATGATCGCTTTCCTACTATCACTAAAGAACGTGCTGATCGTTACGCGTTAAATTCACAATTAAAAACAGCAGCAGCATACGAAGCTGGCATAATTCAAAAAGATTTGATTCCAACTGCAACTCGTAATCCAGAACTTGGTTGGAGCGTTGCAACAGTTGATGAGCCACCACGTCCGGGCACAACAATGGAAGCACTTGCTGCATTGAAAACTCCATTTCGCCCAGGTGGTCGCGTAACTCCTGGAAATGCTGCTGGCTTAAACGATGGTGCAACTGCTGCATTGGTAATGGCCGAAGATAAAGCAATTGAGCTTGGCTTAACTATTAAAGCGCGCATGGTTACTTTCGCATTTGCCGGCGTCGAACCAGAAATCATGGGTTACGGTCCAGTGCCGTCGACAATTAAGGCACTCGCAAAAGCTGGATTGAAAATTGAAGATATTGGTTTATTCGAAGTTAATGAAGCATTCGCCGTTCAAGTACTCAGCTTCCTTGAGTACTTTGGAATCGCAGATGATGACCCTCGTGTTAATCCAGTTGGTGGCGCAATTGCAGTTGGCCATCCGCTTGCTTCATCTGGTGTTCGCTTAATTCTGAACTTGGCACGGGGGTTTGAAGCCCACCCAGAGGTGCGTTATGGCATCACCACAATGTGTATTGGTTTAGGTATGGGCGGCACCATCATTTGGGAAAACCCAAACTTCAAGGGAGGCAAATAAAAATGGCTACTGAAATCATCATGCCTGAAGGTGCTCCCGAAGAAGTCATCACCAATGCATTAGTGCGCGAAATAGATTTGGTGCCATTTGGCGCGACCGGAAAAATGGCACTGATTACGTTAGATAACGGGCAAGATCACAATCGCCCAAATACTTTTGGACCTAAATCACTTATGGCACTAGATGCCGCGATTACTGATGCGGCAGCGCGCGATGTTGTGGCTGTTGCCATCACAGGCAAGCCATTCATCTTCGCAGCCGGTGCTGATCTATCTGCACTTTCGTTTTTAACTAAGCGCGAACAATCACTGGCAATCGGAAAATTGGGTCACGATGTTTTCCGTCGCTTAGGAGAACTTGGAAAACCTTCCTTTGCCTTCATCAATGGTTTAGCGCTAGGTGGTGGGCTCGAAGTTGGCTTAAATAGTAATTACCGAACCATGGCCTCAACTGCACTAACTGGATTCCCAGAAGTTTTCCTTGGCTTAGTTCCTGGTTGGGGTGGTGCAACCCTGCTACCTAAATTGATTGGTCCAGAACGCGCAGTTCAAGTGATCATGTTAAATGCGTTAGCAAATAACACAATGCTGAAAGCAAAAGATGCTTTCAAACTAGGCATAGTGGATGCTGTTTTTGAGCCAGCTGATTTCTTAGAAAAATCAGTTCAATTTGCTGCCAATATTCTAAATGGATCTAACAAAATCGAACGTGCTGACTACAGCAATGATCCAGCTTGGGAAAGTGCTCTTGCTTCCGGAAAAGCTGCCGCTCTTAAGAAGTATGGTGGCGCCGAAGTTGAAGCACCTAATAGAGCTTTGCAACTAATTGCTGATGCAAGAACCAATACGATAAGCGATGGTTTTGCTGCCGAAGATCAAGCACTTGTTGATCTGACTATGGCCGATCCTCTACGTGCTTCGCTTTATGCTTTTAATTTGATTCAGAAGAAGCGCAAAAAGGTTGAAGGTGCCCCAAAACCAGCACTTGGTCGCAAGGTAGCTCGCGTTGGAGTAGTTGGTGCAGGTCTTATGGCCTCTCAATTGGCACTGCTATTGCTACGTAATTTAAAGACCCCAATCGTAATGACAGATATCGATCAAGAGCGCGCTGACAAAGGTGTGGCTTGGGTTCGTGGTGAGCTAACTAAGTTAGTTGAAAAGAAACGCATGAGCGAAGAAGCGGCTCGTCGCTTAAGTCTTCTCATAAGTGGGTCGGCTGATCAACAAGTCTTTGCAGGTTGTGACTTTGTCATCGAAGCAATCTTCGAAGAACTTGCCCTAAAGCAAGATTTATTCAAGAAGTTAGAAAATATCGTCTCGCCAGAATGCGTAATTGCAACTAATACATCATCCCTTTCAGTTGAAGCAATGTCTGAAGGAATGAAGAATCCAGAGCGCGTAATTGGTTTCCACTTCTTTAATCCAGTTGCGATCATGCCGCTACTTGAAGTTGCTCGTACTTCAAAGACTGATGATGCAACCACTGCTACAGCTGTAAACATTGGTAAAGAACTTAAGAAGACCATGGTTATCACCAAGGATGCTCCAGGCTTTGTCGTTAATCGTTTGCTGACTCGCTTCATGGGCGAAATCACCGATGCGATGGATGAAGGAACACCGGCAGATGTTGCCGACAGCGCACTACGTAGCGTTGGTTTCCCAATGTCACCGTTTGAATTAGTTGGCTTAGTTGGCCCCGGTGTTGCACTACACGTTGCCGAGACTTTAAATAAGAACCTTGGCCCTCGTTATCGCATCTCCCCTACGATGCAACGACTCGTAAAAGAAGGCGTTCGCACTTTCTATATCAAAGATGACAGCGGCAAGTTAGTTCCTAATCCAGCGGCAGTTGCCTTGATGGAAAAAGGAGATAAGCCATCTACGGCTGAAGAAGTACGTATGCGTGCACTAAAAGCTTTGGCTGAAGAAGCTCGCATGATGCTTGATGAAGGTGTTGTTAGCACGCCAGCTGAGATTGATATCTGTATGTTGCTAGGCGCCGGTTGGCCGCTATTACTCGGTGGAATTTTGCCTTACCTAGATCGCGAAGGTATTAGCGAAGCCGTCTCGGGTCAGCGTTTTCATCCAAAGGGTGTTGCGTCTCTAAGTTAGTTAACGAGTTTGGCATAGGTGTCAGGAAGCCGTCTTTAAGAGATGCGCTCCATTCAACAATGCTTAAAGTTATTTGTTGAGCCGTAATACCAAGCTCGTTCAAAATTTGTCCCCGCTTGGCATGCTCTAAGAATGTTAGTGGCACACCAATTGAATGAATCGGTACTTGCAGGCCAGCATCGCGGAACATTTCACTAATTGTGCTGGCAATACCGCCATGGCGAATTCCATCTTCAAGTACAACGACGCTCTTATAGCGAGTTGCCATGGTTACTAAAGATTGTGGCAACGGCTTAACCCAGCGCGG
Organism: Actinomycetota bacterium; assembly: GCA_947463725.1. Classification (GTDB taxonomy): domain Bacteria; phylum Actinomycetota; class Actinomycetes; order Nanopelagicales; family Nanopelagicaceae; genus Planktophila. Next base: position 20,839 of record CANHRM010000013.1, read on the forward strand.
ATCAATAACCGTTACACCAACTCCTTCGCGATAAGCCTGAGATGCAGCTTCAACTGCCATTGCCGCCATTGCACCAACGCTAATCAAAAGTACATCAGCGCTCTCACCGCGATATAAAACATCAATGCCATCGCGACGTTCAAAAGCTGGAATATCGGCAACAACTTCGCCCTTTGGATATCGCAACATTGAAGGCGCATCGGTTATCTGAATTGATTCAGCAAGTACTTCACGAAGACGTGCACCATCACGAGGAGCTGCAACATGCATGGTTGGAATAATTCCGGTTAGAGCGAGATCCCAAATACCATTGTGCGAGGAACCATCATCGCCAGTTATTCCAGCACGATCTAAAACAAAAGTTACGCCAGCCTTGTGCAGGGCAACGTCTAGTAATACCTGGTCGAATGCACGATTTAGAAATGTTGCATACACGGCAACCACTGGATGCATGCCGGTGAAAGCTAAGCCCGCAGCGCTAGTTACTGCATGTTGTTCGGCAATGCCCACATCAATTGTGCGATCTGGGAATTTATCGGCAAATTTATCTAAGCCAGTAGGCCCCAACATGGCAGCTGTGATTGCAACTAAATTCTGATTCAATTCGCCTTGCTTAACTAATTCGTCAGCAAAGATACTTGTCCAAGTAGTTACACCTTTTGCAAGTGGCAATCCAGTTTCGGCATCAACAATTCCGACCGCATGAAATTTTTCAGCTTCATCTTCTAGAGCTGGCGCATAGCCACGGCCTTTTTCGGTGATCGCATGCAGAATTACTGGGGCTCCAAAAGCCTTGGCCCGGAGCAGTGCTTTCTCCATAGATTCAATGTCGTGACCATCGATTGGGCCAATGTATTTAAGGCCTAAATCTTCAAACATTCCTTGTGGGGCAATTATGTCTTTGATGCCCTTTTTCATTCCGTGCAACGTGTCATAGATCGGACCACCCACAACCGGCGTGCGACTCAGAACGTCTTTGCCCCAGTCTAGGAATTTCTCATAGCCGCGAGTGACTCGCAAGGTCGAAAGATAAGTTGCCATGCCACCGATAGTTGGTGAGTAACTTCGTTCATTATCGTTAACCACAATTACTAAATTACGTGACTCGGCAGTTGCAATGTTATTCAGCGCCTCCCATGACATACCGCCAGTTAGCGCGCCGTCTCCGACAACCACAACAACATGTCGATCACTCTGTCCGGTTAGTGAGAAACCGCGCGATATTCCATCGCCCCAAGAAAGCGCAGTTGATGCATGAGAGTTCTCGATAACATCGTGTTCGCTTTCAGTACGGCTTGGGTACCCAGAGAGCCCGCCTTTTTGACGCAAGAGATCAAAACCTTCGCTGCGCCCAGTCAGAATTTTATGAACGTAACTCTGGTGGCCAGTATCAAAGAGAACTACATCTCTAGGAGAATCAAAGGTGCGATGGATAGCAATTGTTAATTCAACAACGCCTAGATTCGGCCCCAGGTGCCCACCAGTTTTGGTCACTTTATCAATTAAGAAAGTGCGGATTTCAGCTGCCAACGCAATTAATTCGGCAGGCGAGAGAGCAGCTAAATCTTTAGGAGATTTAATCTGCTCAATCATGGCTACAGTCTAAGGTTTAGAGGCTCAATTGTCCTGCGCTTTGCTACTAGCTGGCTAGTAACGAACGCAACACATATTGCATGATGCCACCGTGGCGGTAGTAATCGGCTTCACCTGGCGTATCAATTCGTAACTTAGCCTGGAAAGTTTTATCGCCAGCCTTAACAGTTAGCTCCTTAGGTGATGGACCATTATTTAGCGCATCAATTCCGGTGATCTCAAAAGTTTCTTCGCCAGTTAAACCAAGAGATGCTGCAGTTTGGCCAGCTAAGAATTGAAGTGGCAGCACTCCCATGCCAATTAAATTCGAACGGTGAATGCGTTCAAATGATTCAGCAATAACTGCCCGAACACCAAGTAGCGCAGTTCCTTTTGCCGCCCAGTCACGTGATGATCCAGAGCCGTATTCTTTTCCGGCCAGAATAACTAGCGGAATACCAGCTGCTTGATATGCCATCGAGGCATCAAAAATCGTTGATTGTTTTCCGCCGTCTAGGAAGTTACGAGTAAAGCCACCCTCAACACCATCTAGCAACATATTCTTCAAGCGAATATTGGCAAATGTTCCACGAATCATAATTTCGTGATTACCACGACGAGAACCGTAAGAGTTGAAATCAACGCGCTCAATACCGTGCTCTGATAAATACTTACCAGCTGGTGAATCAGCTTTAATATTTCCAGCTGGTGAAATGTGATCTGTTGTAACTGAGTCCCCCAAGATCGCCATTACGCGAGCGCCTGAAATATTTGTAACTGGTTTTGGTTGCGCCGGCATGCCATCGAAATATGGCGCCTTTCGCACATAAGTTGAATTGAGATCCCACTCAAAAGTATTTCCAGTAGGTGTTGCAAGTGACTTCCAGCGATGATCTCCTTCAAAGACGCTCGCATAATCTTTCTTAAACATCTCAGATGAAATAGAAGCTTCAACAACTGAGGCGATTTCTTCTTGAGAAGGCCAGATATCACGCAAGAAAACATCGTTACCGGCTTGGTCTTTGCCTAGGGAATCCTTTTCGAAATCATGATCCATAGTGCCTGCGATTGCATATGCAACTACGAGAGGAGGTGAAGCTAAGTAGTTCATCTTTACATCTGGGCTGATACGTCCTTCAAAGTTACGGTTACCAGAGAGAACTGCAGTTACCGCAAGATCGTGCTCATTAACTGCTTTACTAACTTCAATTGGAAGTGGACCGGAGTTACCGATACAAGTTACACAGCCATAACCAACTAAGTTAAAACCAAGATCTTCCATGTACTTAGTTAGGCCTGCTTTGTCATAGTAATCAGTTACTACTTTTGACCCTGGGGCCAATGTGGTTTTAACCCATGGCTTGGACTTCAGGCCCTTTTCAACCGCCTTCTTGGCAAGCAGCGCAGCGCCAATCATTACTGATGGATTTGAAGTGTTAGTACAAGAAGTAATTGACGCGATAACAACATCGCCATTTTTAATTGTGGTATCTGTTGCGCCGACCTTGATTGCAATTGGGTTGGCACTTGTCTTATCGCTTAAATAGCCCGGAAGTGACTTAGCCAGTGCGGCTTTTGAATCACTGAGAGCAATGCGATCTTGTGGGCGCTTAGGGCCAGCAATTGAAGGCACGATAGTTGATAGGTCTAGCTCGATATGTTCGGAGAAACGAGGAGCTGCAGATGGGTCGTGCCACAAGCCTTGCTTCTTGGCATAACTTTCAACCAATGCAATTTGATCATCGCTGCGACCGGTAAGACGCAAGTACTTTAAAGTCTCGTCATCGATTGGGAAAATAGCAACTGTCGAACCATATTCTGGGCTCATGTTGCCGATAGTTGCGCGATTAGCCATAGGTACTGCAACTACACCTGGACCGTAGAACTCAACAAACTTTCCGACCACCCCATGCTTGCGCAGGATCTCGGTAATAGTTAAAGCTAAGTCAGTGGCAGTTGTGCCAACTGGTAGCGAACCATTTAATTTAAATCCAACTACGCGTGGGATCAACATTGAAACCGGCTGACCAAGAAGGGCTGCTTCGGCTTCGATTCCGCCAACTCCCCAACCTAGAACACCTAAACCATTAACCATGGTGGTGTGTGAATCGGTTCCAACAACGGTATCTGGATAAGCACGCAATACGCCATCAACTTTGCGAGTCATAACTACGCGAGCTAAGAATTCAATATTTACTTGGTGCACAATTCCGGTACCAGGTGGCACAACTTTAAATTCATCAAAGGCACCTTGACCCCAGCGCAAGAAACGGTAACGCTCTTGGTTGCGCTGATATTCAATATCGGTATTTTGGGTAAAGGAATCTTTAGTTCCAAATAAATCAGCAATTACAGAGTGGTCAATAACTAATTCGGCTGGTGCAAGTGGATTCACCTTTGCTGGGTCGCCACCTAATTCAACAATTGCCTCGCGCATAGTTGCTAAATCCACGATGCAAGGAACACCTGTAAAGTCCTGCATAACAACACGTGCTGGCGTGAATTGAATTTCAGTATCTGGCTCAACAGCAGGGTCCCAGTTCGCCAAAGACTTAATTTGCTCAGCGGTGATATTTGCGCCATCTTCGGTGCGTAGTAAGTTTTCGAGCAATACCTTCAAGCTAAATGGCAGCGTTGCTGCTTCAGGTAACTTCGTAATATCGAAGATCTGATAGCTCTGACCAGCAACTTCGAGTGAAGTCTGGGCCTGGAAGGAATTCTTGCTCACGTGCGCCTCCTAAAAAGTATCTTGATGTCGAGATACTTTCCTAATCTATCGCAGAGCGGGTGAACAACGCAACCATCTCAATGTGGTGAGTCATCGGAAATAAATCAAATGCGCGCACTTTGGTTAATTGCCAACCGAGATCGTTAGCAAAAGCACAATCGCGTGCCAGCGCTGCTGGGTCACAAGCAACATAAACAATTCGCTGCGGGTTTAACGCTGCTATCTGCTGCAGAACCAACTGTCCAGCACCATCTCGAGGTGGGTCAAGAATGACGACATCAGCCGAACCAATGCGTGGCATTATCTTTGCGACATCACCTAAATAAATATTAACATTCGGCACATTTTCGAAATTGATTTTCGCATCGCCGATAGCGCTCGAACTTGCCTCAACTAAATCAACTCGACCCCCGGCTCCTACCGCTGACAGAGCAGCTGCGGTAAATAGTCCGACTCCCCCGTAGAGATCTAATACCTGATCGCCACTTTTTAATTCGGAAAATTGCATTACGGCATCGGTTAAAACAGCAGGTGCAAATTTATGGCTCTGCCAAAATGAAGAATGGCTTACTTGAAAAGTTTTCTCGCCGACAATTTCAATAAGTTCTTTCGGGCCTTCAATCACCGCACCATTAGCAATAATTCGATCACCTGAATTATTAGCGCTGATTTCCAGTTTTGTATTTGGTTGCCATGTCCGTGAAGTTATTTCGCTTAATTTCAATTCTGGGATACAAGTCAAACAGTCATCAATCTGAATTGAATTATGACTACGTGATCCGAAGAAGCCAGCTTTTCCAGAGCCATCAATATTTAAGATTGCGCGAGTGCGCCAGTGAAGTGGTTCGCCTACTTCTTCGACTTGAACCTGCAAATCCATTTTTGCAATGCGCGCAAATTGTTCAGAAATCACTTCACTCTTTAAATCGCGTTGGCGAGAAACCGAAATATGTTGGAAATCGCAACCACCGCAGCCCAAGCGATGGGCGTAAGCACAAGGCGCTTTAACCCGATCGGCCGAAGGTTCGATTACTTCTAGAACATCGCCGCGATTAAATGAATTGCCGGTGCTAGTAACTTCAACAACAACCTTTTCGCCAGGAATTCCGTGGCGAATAAAGAAAACTGCACCTTCATGCCGGGCAATGAAATGCCCACCGTGGGCCACTTTTTCAATGGTGGTAGTGAACTTTTCACCCACTCTAAACGCCCTCTTTTTCGATTCGGTACGCTCAGTTTCCATAATTGGTAAGCCTAAGGGTGGTAGGTTGATCCTTGTGCATGTAGTAATCATGGGTTGCGGTCGAGTCGGATCTTCCTTGGCAGCCGAACTTGAGGCCGCTGGCCATTCCGTCGCAATTATTGACCAAGCTCGCGAAGCTTTCCGCAGACTAGGCCCTGACTTTAAGGGGCGCACAGTCACCGGCGTTGGCTTTGATCGTGACACCTTGGTTGAAGCTGGAATTGAAACCGCATCTGCATTCGCCGCTGTAAGCAATGGCGATAACTCAAACATTATTGCCGCTCGAGTGGCCCGCGAAGTTTTCGGAGTTTCAAATGTAGTGGCTCGAATCTACGACTCCGGCCGTGCTGAAATTTACCAACGCCTTGGAATTCCAACAGTTGCCACCGTTGTTTGGGCAACCGATCAGATCTCTCGTCGTTTAATGCCCGAAGGTTCTCGTTCAGAATGGCGCGATGCAACTGGCACGATCAGTTTGAGCGAAGTTCATCCAGCTGCTGATTGGTATGGCTCCCCTGTTCTTCGTATTGAGAATGTAACCAGCGCTCGCGTTGCTTTCATTACTCGCTTAGGCGAAGGTTTGATTCCAGATGAACACACCGTTTTACAAGAAGGCGATTTAGTTCATGTAATTGTTGAAGAAGGCAAACTCGCTGCAGTCGAAGCCGCAATGGCTAAATCCCCCGAGGAGTCATAAAGTGAGAATTGCAATCGCCGGAGCCGGCAATGTAGGTCGTGCTATTGCGCGCGAACTTCTTGATAATGGCCACCAAGTTCTTCTAATTGATCGTGATCCAAAATCACTAAAGATGGATAGCGTTCCAGATGCCGAATGGCTCTTGGCCGATGCTTGTGAAATTACTTCACTTGATAAGGCAAAGCTTGATACTTGCCAGGTATTAGTAGCTGCAACTGGCGATGACAAAGTTAACTTAGTGGCATCCCTTTTGGGTAAGACTGAATATGGCGTCCCTCGTGTGGTTGCACGTATTAATCACCCAAAGAATGAGTGGATGTTTGATTCATCTTGGGGCGTCGATGTTGCGGTTTCCACTCCACGAATTATTTCGGCGCTAGTTGAAGAAGCGGTAAGTGTTGGCGACGTAGTTCGCCTGTTCTCGTTCCGACAAGGCCAAGCCAACTTAGTTGAATTAACGCTTCCGGATCACTCAACTTGCCTAGGTAAAACAGTTGAAGAAATAACTTTGCCCGAGAATTCAGCGCTAGCTGCAATCGTTCGTGATGGTCGAGTTGTAACACCTAAACCTCACGAAGTATTTACTGCCGGAGATGAACTGCTATTTGTAGCGACAGCTGAGGCGCAAGAGCTGCTCAAGCAATGCTTTATCGCTAACTAACGTCCGTTGGTTTTTCAGGTGCAATTGCCGCTGGAACTTTCTTAATAATTAGCCAAGAGCCCCACGCTACGGCTGCAAAAAGTGGATATCCCATTGCAAGTCGCGCGGTACCTAGGGCGGTTAGATTCCCAGTTTTATACAACGGATATTGCACGATTAAGCGAGATGCGAATAAGCCAACCCAGAGCCAACCGGCCTTTATATAAGCACGTTTACGTGCGGCGACTTTACGCCAATGTAAGTTCTCACCAAGAATCGGACCTAGTACTAATCCCAAAATTGGCAACCCAACTAAGTTCGCCACTAAATAAACCGAACCGTAAACAACGTTAATGATTAAGCCAGGCAAATAATAATCAACCGCAGAACCCGTCTTGCGTGCCAAAAATGCGCAAAATACGACGCCAATTAGTCCAGAAATAACATGTTGAAGAGTGTCTTTCTTTACTAAGCGAAGAATTGCTAGAACTAGCGCCGTTACAACAGCAGCAGTTGCGGCTTTTTGAAGATCATGAGCGATATTGAACGCAATTAGAAATATCAGAGCTGGCAAACCAGAATCTAATAAACCTTTTTTGCCGCCTAATGCGTCAATAACTTTCTTTTGATCACTCATGATTAAGCCAATCCCGTTGAACCAAAGCCGCCACCTGCACGACCAGAACCAGGCAGCTCTTCGACTTCTACGAAATCGGCATGTTCGACTTTTTGGAAAACTAATTGCGCAATTCGATCGCCGCGTTTGAATGAGATGCTCTCGCGCGGATCAAGATTAATAAGAATTATTTGTAGCTCACCCCGAAACCCAGCATCAATGGTGCCGGGCGTATTGACCATAGAAACACCATGCTTGATTGCGAGTCCAGAACGCGGGTGAGCGAACGCGGCATAGCCATTGGGAAGTGCAATAGCGATTCCAGTCGGAGCGAGTGCGCGCTCCCCTGGCTCTAAAGTTAAATCAATTCGAGTCACGATGTCGGCGCCAGCATCGCCACCTTTGGAATATTTAGGAAGTGGCACATCTGGATCAAGACGCTTGATCAATACTTGCAGATCACTCATGGATTAATTTCAAACTCTGGGTCAACGAATGCCAAAAGTTCTGGATTCTTCGCAACTTCTTTCAAGAAACCTTCAGGTGCTTTAGTCAAGAAATGTGACATTGGCACGATAACAAATAGTGCTGCCGCTCGAACAGCGATCTCGCCATCTGGGGAACCTAAGCGGCCAACAGCAGCTGAATACACTTTGCGATTCACTTGGCCGGTAATTTCAGCAGTTATATAGAGCGTTGTACCTAGTGGCACTGGGCGAATGAAATCTGTCTCTAAGCGCGCAGTTACAGCAGGTGAACGCAATAACCACATCAACTTTCCAAGCGCTTCATCAAAAGCAAGTGAGAGTAAACCGCCATGAGCAAGACCTGGCGCACCTTGATGATTTTCAGTAACTGTAAATTCTGCGGTGATCGTTGCGCCTTCGCCAACGTGTGCAACTAAATGCAAGCCAGTCGGGTGCAATTCACCGCAACCAAAGCAATGGCCATAATGCGATGGGACTTTAGTACCGGTCGCAGGGGCGAGTGGATGGCGCTCGGGAATCACTGCCCCTTCGGGCGGTGTGGTACTGGCAACGCGACTCATGTCATAAGGCTACTTTATTTATTTCACGATAGCGTGGTCTTATGAGATTTAGAGAAGTGATTCGTGCGCCATTTTGGCTCTTGGCCTTTATTTACTTTCTCTTTTTTTCGTTAGTCGTCGCTGTTTGGGCAGCAATCGGAAACAAACCGGCGTTAATTACTTGGGTTGTAAGCACCATTCTCATTGTGTTGATTGCGCTAAAAAGCACGCTAGTTCTCGAAATTAGTGAAACTGAATTGCGCGCAGGCCCTGCTCATATAGAACTTAAGTACCTGGGACTGGCAACAGCACTTGATAGCAAGGAAATGGGCCGACTTCGCACTCGCGATGCCGACCCAGCTTCTTTTCTAATCTTTAGATTTTGGCGATCAACCGGAGTGAAAGTTGAAATTAACGATCCGCGCGATCAAACCCCGTATTGGTTAATTACTTCAAAGCGAAGTAAAGAACTTGCCGAAACTCTTAACGGCTAAGAGTTAAGAACATTCCTTACAAACTGCAGTAGCGCCTTCACCTTTTGCTAATTGAGTGCTGTGATGCACCAAGAAACAACGTGAGCAAGTAAATTCATCAACTTGCTTAGGTACTACGCGAACAGAAAGCTCTTCGCCAGATAAGTCAGCACCTGGTAGCTCAAGGCTCTCAGCAGCTTCGGCTTCATCGACATCAATCTGACCGGATTGAGCATCGACGCGTTGCGCCTTTAACTCCTCAAGCGATTCTTCATGTAACTCTTCATCGGTTTTTCTGGGGGTGTCATAATCGGTTGCCATTGCTCTCACCTTCTTTCC
>CANHRM010000014.1 GCA_947463725.1 Actinomycetota bacterium
GCGCATGGCCCGCTATAAAGCAGTTACCCTTAGCCCATGAGCGGGAACACATTAAATCGAATCTTCCTCGCCCGATTAGCCGGAACTGCAGTATTTGACCCTAACGGAGATCCAGTCGGCAAGGTGCGAGATGCTGTGGCGACCCTTCGCACAAATAATGCGCAGCCCCGAATTCTTGGTTTAGTTGTCGAAGTGCCATTACGTCGTCGAGTTTTTGTACCGATTACTCGAGTGACATCTATTGAAAGTGGCACGGTGATCATTACTGGTTTAGTAAACATGCGTCGCTTTGAAGTTCGCACAGGTGAAGTCTTAGTTTTAGGCGACATGCTCGATCGTTCAATTACTTTAGTTGAATCCAATGAGAATGTAATCGTTGAAGACATGGCGATGGAACAAAATCGCAATGGTGATTGGCTAATTAATAAAGTTCACATCATGCGCAAGTCACGTGGGTTACGTCGCAAGGGACCAACATCAACTGTGGCATGGGAAGAAGTAACTGGCTTTGCCAGCGTCGAACCAAATCAAGGTGTAACTAATTTACTTTATACATTAAGCACACTGCGTCCAGCAGACTTAGCAACAGTGCTACAAGATTTAGCGCCAAAACGTCGCGTCGAAGTAGCTCGTGGGTTAGATGATGAGCGCCTTGCAGATGTACTTGAAGAAATGGATGAAGTACACCGTGTTGCACTGCTCACCGAACTAGAAGGTGAACGTGCCGCTGATGTGCTCGGCGAGATGGATCCTGATGATGCAGCTGACTTGTTGCGCGAAATAGGCCAAGAACGTGCCGATGCGCTGATTGAATTAATGGAACCCGAAGACGCCGAAGATGTTCTGCGGTTAATGAACTATGAAGATTATTCAGCCGGCGGAATGATGACAACTGAGCCATTGGTAATGTCAGCCGATGCCACGGTTGCCGAAGCCCTCGCAGCAGTGCGCAAAAGCGAAATTTCACCAGCGCTTGCATCTCAAATATTCGTCTGTCGCCAACCACTAGAAACTCCTACTGGTCGCTTCATGGGAATCGTTCATTACCAACGTTTATTACGCGAACCACCAGCAACTCTGCTGGGCTCGATCGTAGATACCAATACGCAAGGGCTTAATCCAGATGCAAGCTTGAACGAAGTTTCGTCATACTTAGCTAGTTATAACTTGCTGTCATTGCCAGTTATCGACGCCAACGACCGTTTGCTCGGGGCCGTCACAGTTGATGACGTTCTCGATCACTTGTTGCCAGAGAACTGGCGTCATAATCATCGCGATCTTTCCCGTAGTTCTATCAAAGTAAATACCGAATTGGAGGGCTAACCATGGCACGTCACAATGGTTTAGATACCCCACGTATCAAGGGCCGCACTCTTCGCCCAAATTATGATCCAGAAACATTTGGTCGCTTATCTGAAAGCTTTGCTCGTTTCCTTGGAACAGCGCGCTTCTTGGTTTACATGACCGTATTTGTAGCAACTTGGGTTATCTGGAATACCGTCGCACCAACAAATCTGCGGTGGGATGATTACCCATTTATTTTCTTAACTTTAATTCTCTCTCTGCAAGCATCATACGCGGCACCTCTAATTTTGTTGGCGCAAAATCGTCAAGCAGATCGCGATCGAATTCAAAGTAATGAGGATCGTGCGCAGAACGAGCGCAATATTGCAGATACTGAATATCTAACTCGCGAACTTGCTAGTTTGCGAAGCGCACTTGGTGACGTTGCTACGCGTGACTTTATGCGCAGCGAACTTTCAGATCTAGTTACAGAACTTGAAAAGAAATTAAGTACTCAACCCAAGCCGAACGCCGACTAACGATTTCGGGCGCACGATAATTCGCCCGATGATTTCTTCAACTGCTTTTGCTGCGGCACTCTCTGGATTAGAAACTACAACTGGGGTTCCGATATCGCCACCTTCGCGCAGCGCTGGACTAAATGGAATCTGGCCCAACATCGGAACATCGCTACCAACTAATAGAGATAACCGCTTAGCTGTTTCGGCTCCGCCGCCTTCGCCAAAGAGCGAAATAGTTTCACTACAAGTTGGGCAAGGGAATGCCGACATATTTTCAATAACACCAATAACTTGTTGTTTCATTTGATGAGCTATCCGGCCAGCGCGTTCGGCCACTTCAGCAGCTGCAATTTGTGGAGTAGTTACAACCAAAATTTCCGAAGATGGAATCAATTGGCCTAGCGAAATCGCTAAATCACCGGTTCCGGGCGGTAGATCCAGAAGAAGTAAATCTAGATCGCCCCAGTAAGCATCGGATAAAAGTTGTTCGAGTACTTTGTGTAATAGTGGACCACGGTATGCAACGGCATCAGAGCGCTCGGGCTTAAACATCTCCATCGATACCGTCTTTACGCCGTATGACTCAAGCGGAATAAACATCTGATCGATAGCAGTTGGCCGTTGACCAATTAAACCCATTAGTCGCGGAATTGAATGGCCGTAAACATCGGCATCTAAAATTCCGACTCGCAAGCCCTTTTTCGCGGCTGCGATTGCTAAGTTGGCAGTTACTGATGATTTGCCTACGCCACCTTTGCCTGATGCAATGCCAATCACACGGGTTAGTGAATCAGGTTGGGCAAATGGAATAAATTTTTCGCGACCATTTCGTAAAATTGATTTTACGTTATCGCGCTGCTTATCTGACATGACTCCAAAAGTTAAATCTATTTCAGAGATTCCCTCGATTGAAATAACTGCTGAAGTTACATCGGTGCGCAGGCGATCTTTCATTGGACAACCTGAAATTGTTAATAGTACGTGAAGCTCGAGGCGACCATCTTTGAAGTCAACCCGATCAACCATGCCTAGTTCAGTAATCGAGCGATGCAGTTCAGGGTCCTGAACTTTTTCTAGCGCATTGGCAACTTGATCAATTACGCTCATATTAAGTCCGGATCTATTTTGCTCTCGTAGGCTGGCTTGCTCTTTTGCGGAAGATCTTCTTGTGCCAATACATCGTTAATCTGTTTCTTAATAAATGTCTTTGGGTTTAAATCCGCTGGCTGGAGATCTTCGAATCCTGGCCCAAGGTTTTCCCGCAATTCGGCAGTTGCTGAATTTGAAATCTTGCGTAGCTTCTTGACCAACTTTGCCGCATCGCTGGCTAATCGTGGCAATCTTTCTGGTCCAACCAAAATCATGCCCAATACAGCTAAGCCAAGTAATTCACCAGCACCTAGATCGAAGAACATTTCGCTAGCCTATCGGTTGAATTATTTGCCCGCGATCAGAATCAACTTCGCTGTACCGCTCGTCTTTCCGCGTAGGTAGGTAATAGTTACCTCATCGCCGACGTTATGTGTACGTATTTCGACAATTAATTCTTCGGGGGTATTTATTTTCATGCCATCGATCGCAGTAATTAGGTCACCTGCTCGCAAGCCAGCTTTGGCTGCTGGCCCACCGGCCAAGATCGCGGAAGAACTTTTAGCGATTAACGCGCCACCGCCCGTGTAATTCATATCTACCGCTACGCCAATAACCGGATAGGTAGCTTTGCCATTCTTGATTAACTGATCAGCAGTTTTGCGAGCTTGATTTATTGGAATCGCAAAACCCAGCCCGATTGATCCGGACTGTGAGCTGCCCGCACTTCCGAGGGAGGCAATCGCTGAATTAACACCGATGACTGCGCCAGTGGCATCTACTAGTGGTCCACCTGAATTACCAGGATTAATTGCCGCATCTGTTTGTAAAGCACTAATAAATGAAGTTGAACTGTTGTTATCTCCGGCGGTGACCGGGCGATCTTTTGCGCTGATGATTCCTTGGGTAACCGTGCCAGATAAACCAAGAGGTGAGCCGATCGCAATTACTGGATCTCCAACTTGAACTTTGTCGCTATCGCCAAATTGCAGTGCTTTTAATCCAGTTGCTTCGATTTTCAATACTGCTAAATCATAAGATTGATCACGGCCAAGAATTCTGGCTGAAAACTCACGGCCATCATTTAACATAACTTTGATCGTCATGGCATCGGCAACCACGTGATTATTTGTTAATAAATATCCATTTGCATCAATCACAAAACCAGAACCAGTAGCGCCACCATCAGATGTCATGGTCTCTATTGATACCACTGATGGCAGAACTCGAGAAGCAATTCCGGCAACTGAATCTGGTGAGCGTTCGATAGTTGAGTTAGAAGAAACTAAATTAACGCCACTTGAAATTAAACCTTTTGTTGCATCTCCGCCAAGTATTCCGCCTAGTAATCCAGCAACCAATGCAAGCACAACAATTGCAGCTGTTGGTAATGATCGCTTCTTACTGACAATTGATTCGAGATCTTCTAGGAAGATTAATTGATTTGGCTTGCTGCGAAAGATGCGCGCTGGTTTACGAACTGACATAGGGCTATCTTGCTATAACTTTGTAGCGATCAACAAACCATCTCCGACTGGCAATAGTGAACTCTGCCAATGGTCACGGTTGGTTTTGATTCTTTTCCCAGCTTCGCGCAGCGCAATTGTCTTTGGGTCACGCTGTGCTGGATCTGGCACTTTGCCACCACCAAAGAAAGAGTCAATAACTAAGACTCCCCCACTACGCAGAATGCGATGAGCTTCATCGATTGTGTAAGTTAAATCAATCGGGTCATGGCGCAAGATCACTAAGTCATAAGCGCGATCAGTTAACTTACTTAAAACATCCATTACTGGATTCGTAATTAACCGAAAACGGGCAGCTTCGATCTCGGCCTCATAAAAAGCCATCTTCGCAATACGGGCATGCTCAATTTCGTCATCAATAGAAGTTAACGTGCCGCTATCGATCATGCCGCGCAGTAAATAAAGGCTGCCGACACCTGAACCGGTGCCTACTTCGACTACTGATTGCGCGGAAAGTAGATGAGCTAACTGTTGCAGAAAGACGCCGGTACCAACGCTGATGTCATTTGCACCAACTTCGACACCACGGGCACGGGCATGTTCAAGTACTAGATCTTCGGTATTAAAATTCTCAGAATATGTAAAGACATCTTGAATCATAAGGAAGAAATCCAAGTAGTTAGTAAGCGAACTCCGAAGCCAGTACCACCTTTGGGATTTTCACCCGCATCAACTTCGCTGCGACCAGTGCCAGCAATATCAAAATGCACCCATTTGCGATCGCCCACAAACTTTTCTAGGAATAAAGCTGCCGTAACTGAGCCAGCGTTGTAATCACCTTTATCTGCCGTGTTATTAATATCGGCGATATCGCTTTCAAGTGAATCGATGTAATCATTAATAAGTGGCATGCGCCAAACTCGATCGCCAGATTCATTTCCAAGTTCGTGTAATTTCGCAGCTAACTTGTCATCGCGCGAATACATTGCTGCATATTGTCGGCCCAAACCTAAAGTTGCTGAGCCAGTTAAGGTTGCCACATCGATTAGATAATCTGGCTTTAACTTCAAATTTGCATAAGCTAAACCATCGGCTAGTACTAAACGACCTTCAGCATCAGTGTTTAGAACTTCGGTTGTTGTGCCTCCGAAATGAGTAATTACATCGCTTGGACGTTGGGCAGTGCCAGATACAGCATTTTCAGCGCACATTAACAAAGCAGTTACTCGAACTCGTGGCGCTAACTCAGGAAGTGCGCTCACAACTGAAAGAACTGCCGCAGCACCAGCCATATCGGTTTTCATCGCCATCATCATGTCGTAAGGGCGCTTCATGGAATATCCGCCAGTATCGAAAGTTATGCCTTTGCCGACTAGAACAACATGTGGCCAATTGCTTGAACCTTTTGGCGCATAAGTAATTTCAATAAAGCGAGGCGGCGATTTACGTGAAGAATTTCCAACTGCAACTAAACCACCGAATGGCGCTAACTCTTTGCCAGCTATTACTTTTATCGAGATGTTTCGCTCTTTAGCAACAGTCTTAGCATTTGCCGCCATCCAGGCTGGAGTCTTTATATTTGCTGGCGTGTGAACCAGATCGCGAGCGCGCCATACAGCTGCGGCAATAGCAAGTGTGCGCTTTAACGCCAAAGTTGAAATCGAAAGATAAATAGTTGGTTTGAGTGGCTTAGGCCCGCTTTTTAAATTCCAAATGTAGGCTCCCATAGTTGCCGAGATGGCATGCGCAGTTGCATTTGCATCAGAAGTTGCACAGAAAGTTGAAATACTTTGCGCTTTACCTTTTACCTTACGGCCAACTGTGGCTCCTGCAGCCCGCAAAGCGGCTATTGATTGATCACCTAAACCAACCAGCATTAAACGTTCAGTTTTGGTATCAGGTGCACTGATCGGAAGCTCGAATGATTCGCCAGCTTTTCCGGTTGGTGTAAAAAATTTAAGTTCATCAAGTAAATCGATTCCAAATGTTTCGGCGATGCTCTTTAGTAAAAGTGTTGAGCCGACTAACTTGAACTCTTTTTCAGTCTTCGCATCAGATTTTTCCAGTGGATCTGAATTTTCGACCACGACAAAACCAAGGGCAATTATTTCACTTGAGAGGGCGGACTTAAGTTCCGCCGGGATCGCCTTTAGCTCTGGAAAATGTGCAGGTTGAGACATGAGCGAGAGGCTATCTGATTACTACTTCTTAATCAGCCCAACCGCTGCGTGTAACGCGGCACTTAAATTTGTGGCTTCTTCAGCATTCATTTCTACGACTAAACGTCCGCCGCCTTCTAGTGGAATTCGCATAACAAGGGAGCGGGCTTCCTTGGTGACTTCCATTGGGCCATCACCAGTACGAGGTTTCATGGCAGCCATTGGAACTCCTTTAAAGATCTTACGCGGGTGTGAGGGAGAAGTATCTCGCATTTAGGGGGTGAAACAGAAATCAAGAACGCCTATTAAAGGCCGAGCAATGCGCTCAATCTGGACTTTCCGCTTGAAATCAGCGAAAGAACTGCCCGCTCAGGCACCCCAATTAAGTTGGCAATTTCTGGGGCAGCAAGGCCGCGCAAGAGATGCATCGTCAAAATGATGCGTTCTTCTTCGGGTAACTCCTTAAGCACTTCGGCCAAGGTTTTGGCTGGTTTTGAGGCGCTCATAGGAGTACAGGCTACTAGCGATTGGTTATAGATCTCCGAAAGCGTAAAAGTGAGATTCGCACGCCTAAATAGGTCGGCAGATAGATCAATATAAATACTGCTTTGGGGGCTTTGATGGTTTCTGACCAATCAAAGTTAGTTGCAACCTCGCTGTTCTCAGAAATATCGGTTAGCTCAAACTTGCCGGTGCCTTTAATTATTTTGCCCACATGATCGACTTCGCATAATCGCGGTGGCAACCAATTTGTGACAACCATTTTATCAAGTAAGCCATATTTGAAACCTGATTTAACTAACGGACCAGTTAACGCGCTAATTGAGGTACCAACACCGCTGCGAATATCAGAAGTCACCCATACTCGAGTTTGCAACATCCAATCGCCTTGACTCTCCCAATCAGCAATTGCTGCCCAGACTTTATCAATTGGAGATTTGATTTTAATTCGAATATTTATTTGATTAGCTGACAATTTATTTATCCCAGTTAAGCAATGCTGTTTAACGCTTCAATTGCTTGCTCAACACTGGTGCACCAGGTAACCAATTCGCGCTGACCTGGTTTTACAAAACCTTCAGCTTCAAGATGATCAAGCAGAGTTATCAGCGGTCCAAATGCGCCATGCGGATCAAGAATCAGAACTGGCTTATCGTGAAACTTAAGAAAACGGCCGACCCAGATTTCAAAAAATTCTTCTAGTGTTCCTGGGCCGCCAGGTAAGGTAATAAAAGCATCTGCTAAGTCTTCAATTTTAGCTTTACGTTCGCGCATTGAATCAACCACATGTAGCTCATCACTATCGCGATCAGCAAATTCAATATCTACTAATGACTGTGGGATCACGCCAATTGTGTGGCCGCCAACTTCGCGTACCGCACGGCCGATGGCACCCATCGTAGAAATATGGCCGCCGCCAGAAACCAAGCCCCAGCCTTGATTGCCAATGGCATTTCCAAGTTCGGTTGCAACCGCTTGGTATTTCGCATCAATGGTTGGTGATGATGAACAAAAGACGGCAATACGCATGTCGGTAAGGATAGGGGCTACGCTTGGCTTATGTCGCAACGAGCAGCTGGATACGGAATTGCCACTCTAATCAATGGTGGCGAAAAAGATGGCACTGTCCTTGATACTTGGTTCCCAGCACCTGTTTTAGGTGATCTGCCCGCGACTGCGCCTGCCGAATTAGCTTCGCTTGCAACAGCTGACAATGCACGCGGTGTTCGCAGCGAAGTAGTTGGAATTGAGATTGATTTAGCCACACCACCTGCATCAGTAAGCGATGCCTACTTACGCTTGCATTTACTCTCACATCGTTTAGTTAAACCGCATGGACAATCACTTGATGGAATTTTCGGAATCTTAAATAACGTAGTTTGGACATCGGTTGGTCCTTGTCCGGTTGATAATTTCGAAGTAACTCGCGCCAACATCCGTGCAGCAACTGGGCAACACATCGCGGTTTATGGCGTTGATAAGTTTCCGCGCATGGTTGACTACGTAGTTCCAAGTGGCGTTCGAATTGCTGACGCCGATCGAGTAAGACTTGGCGCTCACTTAGCTAGTGGCACAACGGTAATGCACGAAGGTTTCGTAAATTTCAATGCCGGAACGCTAGGAACTTCGATGGTAGAAGGTCGAATCTCGGCAGGTGTAGTTGTTGGTAACGGCAGCGATATTGGTGGCAGCGCATCGATCATGGGAACACTTAGTGGTGGTGGCAAAGAAGTAATTTCGATTGGTGAGAATTGTTTACTGGGTGCAAATTCCGGTTGTGGCATTTCACTTGGCGATAACTGCGTTATTGAATCTGGCACCTACGTGACGGCTGCTGCCAAAATTTTGTTACCAGATGGTGAAATAGTAAAGGCGGCCACGCTTTCCGGCGCCAACAATTTGCTATTCCGTCGTAATTCACAGAGCGGAGCCCTTGAAGCAGTCATGCGCACCGGCACTTGGGGCGGACTTAACTCAGTTCTTCACGCTAACTAACTCTGCGCGCCAACTAACATTTCACTGCTTGGGGCAAACCAACTTGATGGCAGCTTGCTTCGACTGCGAAATGTCTCACCGCTTAATTTAATTTTCTTACCCGAACTTGATTTTCCCTCAATAATTTTCACAGAGCCGGTTTCATTTAGTGATAAAACTTTAACCGTGACAACATCGGGTAATCCAAAGGCAGTAGCTAGTACTGATTGCGTGATTTCACGCTTCCATTTGTAGAAATTCGGATTCAACTTGGCATCGAGTGACCAAGGATCTGGAACTGAGAAGGTGTAGCCGACATCTGTCCCCCACGCATTTTTCGACGTTTCAGTTACGCCGCCGGTTGACGAACCAAAGTAAGTACGGATTGCTTGCAAATTACGAGTAACAGTTAAACCAGTATTTTCAGTAATTGAGGTGCGAGTTACTGCAGCTTTCCAAAGTAGTCCCCACTTAGGTTCGGTTTCTTTGGCATACCCCGCGAAATTTTGATCGCTAATTGATGAATAAAGTTCGCAATCACAACTTTTCAAAACTTTACCAACTTTACTCATGGCATAACTTCGAGATGCAATCGCTTGCGCCTCTAGAGCTGCAGCTGGCCAAGAGGAAGAAACTTCGCTGATTCCCCACAGATATTCATCATGCAATCTAACTTGATTTACAATTTCTAACTTAAAACCGAGTTTCGCATCCTTGACAACTTTGACTTGGATTTGGCCATAACGATACTTAATTGTTTTCTTAGTGTGAGTTAAAGACAAAACTGAATCTGGTCCAGCTAAATATCTAGTTCCGCTCCAGCGAATTGTTAACAAGTCAACTGGAGTTAAAATCGTTGTAATGCCAACTTGAGTAGTGGTTATCGCAACTTGCTTTTCTGAAATAGATAACTTAACTGAATCCTTTGTCGCTAAGACCGAAAGGAATTGTGGCTCTGCGCCATCACCAGATAACAATTGTAATGACATGCCTGGCGTATCACTTTTTATCGAAGCTGACGTTAATTGATGTCCAACATTTACTCGTAGAATTTGATCATCAGTTAATGGCATGACATCGCTACCTGGGAAGTAATAATTCATGATGGCTGTTGCGGTATCACCTGCTAGCGCTAGTCCACGTGCGCCTATTTGGCTCATCCCAACACCATGTCCATAACCTTTACCGGAAAATGAAATTGAACTAGGCACTTCGGCAAAAGCTGAAGGCAGATTGGCCAGCAATAACGTAGAAAGCAGAACCGGCACCAAGGCACCAAAGTTAGGTCGTTTCATGGCTAATCCTGGGGTACTAATGATTTAGGCGAGGTAATAAAGCCTGCGCCCCAAGCCATCTGCATCGTAAATAGAACTGCAGGCATCGTTACTTTTTCCAGCAAACCTTTACCCAGCAGCATTCCGGCAATCAGCGTGAAGCCAGCATAAATTCCTGCCGGGAGATAGAGAAATGGCGAGATGGTCATTCCAGCAATTAGCGAAAGTACAGTTCCAGCTAGTGCTAACGGCGGAGCTAAGTATCGATAATTAATCGTGCCAGCATGTTTTCGTGAGACCACTCTTCGCCAACGGCCATACTCAAAATACTGTTTCGCAAGAGCTGCCAAATTGGGTCTCGGGCGGTAAGTAACTTCTAGGCGGGGATCAAAATAAATTTTGCCACCGTGCTCGCGTAATCTAAAGTTAAGTTCCCAATCTTGCGCTCGAATAAATCTTTCATCGAAGCCACCAATTTCATTTAGTGCCGCTCGCAAGAAGCAACCCAAATAAACAGTATCAACTTCACCCGAGCCGCCGCCAGTATGGAACTTTGCAGCACCGACGCCTAGCGGGCTACGCATTGCACGCGCAACACTTTTTTCAAATTTTGTTTTTCCAACAGCGCCCATCAACCCACCGACATTTACTGCGCCAGTTTTGCGAAGTAGATCAACTGCGATAGAAAGATAATTGCTAGGGATTTCAGCATGTCCATCGACTCTAACAATTATTGGTGAATTTGATTTTGCTAAGGCGATATTCAAACCGGCTGCTGTACGCCCAGTTGGATTTACGACGACGACAACTCGGGAATCAGATTTAGCTAATTCGTTTGCAATCGAAAGTGTTGCATCTTTTGAAGGTCCAACTGCCAAAATAACTTCGAACTTGCCTTGATAATCCTGTGAAAGTATCGCTTTGACCGCATCGGCTAAATAGTTTGCCTCATTTAGAACTGGCAAGATAACTGAGAGATCCGGTGAGGTAGATAACTCACTTTTTCTCGGGTTAGGTGCGGTAGTCATAGCCCCTAAACCGTATCGTCCAAGTACGCTTTCGCCATGTCATCGCCTCGCAAACACAGCCGTGCCATTCGGGCGATTACCTCAATTTCGGTAGGAATTGTGGCCCTTTCAGCAATTGGTTGGCTGGGGCTAGGCAGAGTTAGTGGATCTTTAAATCGAACTGACGCATTTGCCAATGTGAAAAACCGCCCTGATAAACCGACAAGTGCCATGAATATTTTATTGGTGGGATCTGATAACCGAGCCGGTTTAACTAAAGCTCAAATACACGAACTTTGGGTGGGCGGTACTGAAGTTGCTGCAGGTGCTCGCTCTGACACCATGCTCTTAGTTCATATTAGTAAAGCGCGAGATAGTGCAGTAATTATCTCTCTCCCCCGAGATTCCTTAGTTACGATTCCAGAACACATCAGCAGCTCGGATTCAACTAAGACTGTACCGGCTCGCCAAAATAAATTAAATGCCGCCTTTAGTTTCGGTGGCGCTCCGCTCTTAATTCAAACTCTCGAAGGTGAAACTGGTCTTCGGATTGACCATTACATCGAGATTAATTTCCTAGGTTTTAAAAACATTATTGATGCACTCGGCGGAATTGATGTTTGCATAAAGAAAAATATAGATGACCCAAAATCTCATTTAGTTCTCTCAGCTGGCCTACAAACCCTCAATGGCATCGATTCGCTTAAGTACGTCCGTACCCGATACTTCGATGGACAAGGCGATATTGGAAGAATGAAGCGTCAACAGGAATTTATGTCTGCAGTTTTACGTAAAGCTACTAGCACTGGCACATTATTGAATCCGATCAAATTAATTAGCTTCTTTAACGCTGCAATTCAGACTATTACAACTGATAATGAGTTGAATAAAAATGATCTCTTGACTTTAGGTAAGCAGTTAAAGAATTTATCAGCCGATAAAGTTCGCACATTGACCATCCCACTCTCAAATGCCAATGGTCGTGCTGCCGGCCTAGGTTCAGTTGTTATCTGGGATAGCGTTTTGGCGCCTGAGCTTTTCAATCGCTTGCTGAACGATCAGCCAGTAATTGATGAAGTTACGGCTACTCCTTCCGCCAGCGCCTCGCCAACCACGTCTACCGTCGATAAATTTAAGACTCAAACAGCTTCAGATAACGCTTGTCCGAGTGCGAAATAGGGGAATGAAGATGAAAATGAAGTTATCGGTAATCGGAACTGGTTACCTTGGCGCCACTCATGCTGCTTGCATGTCTTCCCTGGGTTTTGAAGTTATCGGAGTAGATACCGATGCCGCCAAAATTGCTCAACTAAGTAAAGGCGAACTGCCTTTCTATGAACCAGGTTTAGATACTTTGTTGGCCGCAGAAGTGAAATCAGGACGCCTAACATTTACAACTGATTTTTCGCTGGTAGCTGATGCCGATATGCACTTCGTTTGTGTTGGAACACCACAAAGCAAAGATGGCCTAGCTGCTGACTTAACTTTTGTGCGTTCATCAGTTGCGGCGATAACGCCTTACTTAAAACCAGGTTCCTTGGTAGTCGGAAAATCAACTGTGCCAGTTGGTACCGCGCAATCGTTGCGCGAAGAGTTACTTAAATCTGCACCGCATGCGGATTTGGCTTGGAACCCAGAATTTTTACGTGAAGGTTTTGCAGTTGAAGATACTTTGCGCCCTAATCGTTTAGTAGTTGGAGTTACTAGCGATAAAGCCGAAGAAATGCTCAAAGAAGTTTATGAACCAGTTCTTGCTCTCGGCACTCCTTGGATTCGCGCTGATTTGCCAACTGCTGAATTAGTTAAAGTAGCCGCTAATTCATTCTTAGCAACCAAAATCTCATTTATCAATGCAATGGCTGAAGTTTGCGAAGCTGCAGGCGGCGATGTAACGGTATTAGCCAAAGCAATTGGTTATGACCCACGAATTGGAAATCGTTTCTTGCAAGCAGGTATCGGATTCGGTGGTGGTTGCTTACCTAAAGATATTCGCGCATTTATGGCTCGGGCTGAAGAACTTGGCGCTAAACAAGCACTCGAATTCTTAACCGAGATTGATGCTATTAATTTACGCGCCCGCCAACGTGTGATTGATATTGTGCGTGCAGATCT
The DNA here is from genome assembly GCA_947463725.1 of Actinomycetota bacterium. Lineage (GTDB taxonomy): Bacteria > Actinomycetota > Actinomycetes > Nanopelagicales > Nanopelagicaceae > Planktophila. The sequence continues at coordinate 13,388 of CANHRM010000014.1, forward strand.
GTCAGATGATTTAACTCAGTACAAAATTGCCGTGTTAGGCGCCGCTTTCAAGCCAGATAGTGATGATGTGCGCGACTCCCCAGCATTGGACATTGCAGCACAATTGCATGCGGCTGGCGCCAAAGTTGTTGTGCATGATCCAAAAGCAATCGAAAATGCTCGCAAGCGATTTCCTAACTTAGGTTTTGCTGAATCAATCGAAGAATGCGTATCTGGGGCTGATTTAATCTTGCACCTAACTGAATGGAAACAATATCGCGAGCTCGACCCAGTTGCGATTAAAGCTTTAGCTAAAGGTGCCCTGATTATTGATGGTCGTAACATGCTCGATCGTGAGCTTTGGCGAGCAGCTGGTTGGCAATTCCATGCACTGGGTCGTACGGATTAATCAATGAACACCACTGAAACAATTTCGCAAGCACTCGAGCTAAAGAATTGGGCAGTAGTTGGCTTAGGAAATAATCCAGATCGGCCAGCCTTTGGTGTTGCCAAGTTATTACAAGATAAAGGTCATCAAATTTTCCCAGTACATCCAAAAGCCGAGACTGTTCATGGTGCTACCGGCTATCAATCTCTTTTAGATATCCCTACCCAAATTGATGTAGTCGATTGCTTTGTAAATTCAAATTTAGTTGGTGAGGTGGTTGATCAAGCAATCGCAATCGGGGCAAAAGCAGTTTGGCTACAACTGGGAGTAATTGATCAAGCAGCAGCGGATCGCGCTCAGGCAGCTGGTCTATTAACCGTGATGGACCGTTGCCCAGCGATTGAATACCAGCGCTTTATTTAAAGTTTAGCTAGAAGCCAGTTTTATGATTTCGGCGTGCAGTTAAGTTAGCGCCTTTAGCTTTAGCTTTACTTTCTAATTCTTTCAAGTGATCTGAAACTTGTTGCGAAATCTTTTCATCACTAATTCCTAAAATTCGAGCTGCCAATATTCCGGCATTCTTCGCATTACCAATTCCAACAGTTGCTACTGGAATTCCAGCAGGCATCTGCACAATTGAAAGAAGTGAATCCATGCCGTCTAGGTTTTTAAGTGGTACCGGTACGCCAATAACCGGCAGCGTTGTTAAAGATGCAACCATGCCTGGTAAATGTGCAGCGCCACCAGCGCCAGCAATAATTACTTTAGTTCCGGCAGTTTTTGCGCCTTGCGCGAAAGCAACCATCTCAAGTGGCATACGGTGAGCTGAAACAACTGCAGTTGAATATGAAATCCCAAACTTATCGAGTACTAGAGCGGCTTCTTCCATTACTGGCCAATCTGAATCTGACCCCATGATGATTGCTACATCACTCATCAATAACTCCGCCCATATAGTCGATTGCATGTTGTACTTCAGTAGTTAATTCTAGGAGGTTTTCACCAAGCAAAGTAACATGCCCGATCTTGCGCCCAGGCTTAACTTCCTTGCGGTATTGGTGAACCTTTAGTTTTGGCGTGCGGGCTAAGAGATGCAAATATGGGCGATACATATCTTGCTTTTCAGCGCCTAAAACATTTCCCATTACTGCGTATCTAGCCGTCATTGAGGTATCCCCAAGTGGCAAATCTAGAATCGCTCGCAAATGTTGCTCAAACTGACTTGTAATTGACCCATCGATTGTCCAGTGACCAGAGTTGTGTGGGCGCATAGCTAACTCGTTAATGAATAACTGATCACCTTTAACAAACATTTCAACGGCCATGACGCCAACTAATTTAATTTCGGCAGCGATGTTTAGCGCTATTTGTTGCACTTGCTGGCCTAGCGATTCAGTTAAATCAGGAGCAGGTGCAATCGTCATAGTGCAGATGCCATCAGTTTGTACGGTTTGGGTAGGTGCCCAAGTTGCCGCTTGTCCATGTGGTGAACGCGCCACCATCACAGATATTTCAAAATCAAAATCAATCAATTCTTCAATCAATAACTTTGGATTAGCCTGCAAAATTGTCGCAAGCTCACTTTCGGAATTAACTTTCCAAACGCCGCGACCATCGTAGCCACCTAAAATTGCCTTAGCGATAACTGGATACTCCAAAACTTCACTTGTCTTAGTTATAACTTGCCATTTAGGTGCCGGATAATTGGCTAACCGCTCACGCATAGCAGCTTTATCCTGCGAATAAATAAAACTTTCTGCCGTTGGGTAGAACTTAAAGCCTTCATTTTCAAGCGCTCTAATTACCGAAATTGGAATAAGTTCATGCTCGAAAGTAAGTAAGTCACATTTCTTGGCAAACTCACGCACTTGTACTAAATCGCGATAATCGCCAACTTCAAATTCGGCAACTTGTGCACCAGAATCAGTCGAAGACTGCGCAAGTAAAACTAGATCGATCCCTAACGCTGCAGCAGGCGCGGCACTCATACGGCCAAGTTGGCCGGCGCCAATTATGCCGACACGAGGAAAGGACGATTTCACTTGCCTATCGTAGGTGAATCACATCGCCTACGTTAACTCGAGCGCCATTAGCCAAGTGCAGTTCGCCTAATTCGTTGATTTCTGTCGCGTGCGATTTGAGGATTTCGCCCGAAGGCAAGTGCACTTCAACCTCTTTACCTAGAGTAGAACTGGCTTGGCGATATTGCTCAAACACGATATTTGATCCACTCTCCCAGAGTCCAATAGTTAGTGCGAAGTTATTTAGAATTTCAGGCAGAATAATGTTTCGATTTAGTTCAGCAAAACCTTCAAGTTGCAACGAAGTAGCCGTTGCGACCGGCAATTCAGATTTAGCCATCTCTACATTTAAACCAATGCCAACTATTACACCATCAGCTTTAGCTTCTACTAAAATTCCCGCAACTTTCTTTTCTCCAACTAATAAATCATTAGGCCACTTTAAATTTGTAACAAAATTCTTGTCCAAATTCTTTAGCGAATTTACTAAACTCAATCCAGCTAGTAATGGAATTACGCTCCACTCCAACTTATTTCGTTTTGGTTCTAAGTAAAGTGAAAAAAGAAGTGCGCTAGATTTTGTTGCCTCAAAAGTACGATCTAATCTTCCACGACCGGCACTTTGATATTCAGTTACGAAGACGTCACCGTGTTGCAGATTTTCTTTTCTACTTAGTTCGGCTTGCGTGGATGCGACGCTTTGAAACACACTTACCCGCCAGTAACTGCCGTGCAATGTTGCGTTCATCGCACTCTCATTTAGCGCTTCTCGAACCATTTCGACCTCCATAACTAGTACCGTAGGGGCATGAAGCCAGATCTGCATACTACTGCCGGAAAAATTGAAGATCTTCGCAATCGCCTGAACGAAGCAGTACATGCTGGTTCTGCAAGTGCAATTGACAAGCAACATGCCAAAGGAAAGATGACGGCTCGCGAGCGCGTAGAAAAACTAGTTGATGCTGGCTCTTTTACTGAGTTCGATGAATTTGCTCGTCACCGTTCAGTCCATTTCGGCATGGAGAAGAATCGTCCATACGGAGACGGTGTGATTATTGGCATCGCGACAATTGATGGCCGCAATATTGCTCTCTTCTCACAAGATTTCACCGTTATGGGTGGCAGTCTCGGTGAAGTTATGGCAGAAAAAATTGTAAAGATTATGGAATACGCGCTTAAGAATGGCATGCCATTAATTGGAATTAGTGATTCTGGTGGTGCTCGTATTCAAGAAGGAGTCTCAGCGCTCAGCGGATATGGTCGTATATTTAGGTTAAATACTCGTTCATCTGGAGTAATTCCGCAGATTTCATTAATTCTTGGCCCATGTGCAGGTGGCGCAGCATATTCACCAGCACTTACAGATTTCACTGTAATGGTTAATGAAACTTCACATATGTTTATAACTGGCCCAGATGTAATTAAAACAGTAACGGGCGAAGAAGTTGGCATGGAAGAACTCGGTGGCGCCCATACTCACAATACCAAGACTGGTAACTCACACTACTTGGCTCAAAATGAAGATGATGCAATCGATTATGTAAAAGCGCTTATTTCATATTTACCAAGTAACAACATGGATGGTGCTCCACATCTACCAGCAACTGAGAGCTTGGAAAAGAAACTTACCGATAACGCTTTAGATACTTTAATTCCAGATAGCCCTAATCAGCCTTACGATATGAAAGTTCTTATACACGCGCTTCTCGATGAAGGCGAATTTTTAGAAGTTCACTCGCTTTATGCCCCTAACATCGTGGTTGGTTTCGGTCGCATTGAAGGTGAGTCAGTTGGCATTATTGCTAACCAGCCACAGCAATTAGCTGGCACGTTAGATATCAATTCCAGCGAAAAAGCAGCGCGCTTCTTACGTTTCTGCGATGCCTTTAATATTCCGATTCTTACCTTGGTTGATGTGCCTGGCTTCTTGCCTGGAACTGAGCAAGAGTGGGATGGAATTATTAGACGTGGAGCTAAATTGCTTTATGCCTACGCAGAAGCTTCGGTGCCACTAGTTACTTTGATTACTCGTAAAGCCTACGGTGGTGCTTTCATCGTGATGGGCTCGAAATACATTGGCGCTGATATTAATTTAGCTTGGCCAAGTGCTGAAATTGCAGTTATGGGCGCTCAAGGTGCCGTGAATATTCTCTACCGTAGTGAATTGAAGAATGCTGCGGATCCTGAAAGTAAACGAGCTGAACTAGTTACTGAATACAACGAAACTTTAGCTAATCCATACTTAGCTGCTGAACGTGGATATATTGATGCCGTAATTGAGCCAAACCAAACTCGCGAATACATCACTAAGGCGTTCCGCTCGCTAAAGACTAAGCGCGACGCTCTACCACCTCGCAAGCACGGAAATATTCCGCTCTAATGACACCGTCAAAAGTAAAATTTAGTGTCACTGCAGGCAACCCCACTGCAGATGAACTAGCGGCGATCGAGCAAGCATTGGCCAATCGCAAACGCGAGGAATTAAAACCAGTAGTAAAAAGAAGTGTTTGGGCGATGCCTTTGATGCGCACTCAACTGCCGCAACAAATTAAGTTCGGCTCAGGACGTAATTTCTAAGATGACCAGATTGATTTTAGCTTCAGCATCTACTTCACGCAGACGACTACTCGAGTCAGCTGGTTTAAAACCAGAGATCATCGTTAGCCATGTCGACGAAGAAACCGATTTTTTTAACGCAATGTCACCTGCCGATATGGTAATTGCCCTTGCGATTACTAAAGCGCATACTGTTCGCGAACAAATTACGGGTGATGCGGTAATCATTGCCTGTGATTCCACTTTTGAATTCGACGGAGTTTCACTCGGAAAACCAGGGACTGCAGATGTAGCGACCGAACGAGCAAGTCGAGTACGCGGTAATTCGGGCTTATTACACACTGGCCATTGCATTATTGATACCAGCAAAGACCGCGAGATTTCAGATCGGGTCAGTACTAAAGTAACTTTTTCGGATATGAGCGATTTAGAAATTGCGGACTACGTTTCTACCGGTGAGCCACTTCATGTGGCAGGTGGCTTTACTCTCGATGGCTTTAGTTCACCATTTATTCCTAGCATTGAGGGCGATTACACAAACGTCGTTGGTATTTCAATGCCATTTCTGCGAGCGGCAATGACTGAACTTGGATATACCTGGCCGCAAGTTAAGGAGCTCGGATGAAACGTGTTCTGATTGCTAACCGCGGCGAGATTGCAGTTCGAGTAATTCGTGCCTGTGCCGATCATGGCATCGAAAGTGTCGCTGTTTACTCCGAAACTGATCGTGATTCGATGCATGCGCAAATGGCAGATTCGGCATATTCATTAAGCGGCACAACTGCAGCTCAGACATATTTGAATATTGCAAAGTTAATTGCAGTTGCTAAGAAATCTGGCGCCGATGCAGTTCACCCTGGTTATGGTTTTCTCTCCGAGAATGCTGACTTTGCGCAAGCAGTAATTGATGCTGGGTTAATTTGGATCGGTCCCCCACCTGCAGCAATTAGAGCCCTGGGCGATAAAGTTTCAGCTCGCAAAATTGCTGCCAAAGCTGGCGCACCTCTTGTGGCCGGAACTGCTGATCCAGTCGAAACCCACGAGGAAATTATTGCTTTCGCAAAAGAACATGGCCTGCCAGTTGCAATTAAGGCAGCCCATGGTGGTGGTGGCCGCGGCTTAAAAATTGCTTTCACCCTAGAAGAAATTCCAGAGGCTTTCGCATCAGCTGTTCGTGAAGCTATTGCAGGCTTTGGACGTGGTGAATGTTTCGTTGAGCGTTATTTGGATAAACCACGTCACGTTGAGACCCAAGTACTAGTAGATAATTTTGGAAATGCAGCAGTAATTAGTACTCGTGACTGTTCGTTGCAACGCCGTCACCAAAAATTAGTTGAAGAAGCACCTGCCCCATTTTTATCTGATGCACAAAATGAAGAGCTATACCGCGCATCTAAAGCAATTATGAAAGAGGCGGGCTACATCGGTGCTGGTACCTGTGAATTCTTAGTTGGCGTTGATGGCACAATCTCATTCTTAGAAGTGAACACCCGCCTACAAGTAGAGCATCCAGTGAGTGAAGAAGTAACTGGAATCGATTTAGTTCGAGAGCAATTCCGCATTGCAATGGGTGAAGAACTTGGATTTACCGATCCAGTAATTCGTGGCCATTCGATTGAATTTAGAATAAATGGCGAAGACCCAGGTCGTTTTTTCTTGCCTGCCCCTGGTCGGATCACCAAGATGGCATTACCAACTGGCCCGGGCGTAAGAGTTGATACCGGTTTTCGAACTGGCGATGCCATCACCGGAAACTTTGATTCCTTGCTAGCTAAATTAATTGTCACCGGAGCCACCCGCGAGCAAGCAATAACTCGGGCCCGTCGCGCCATTGCCGAATTCACGATTGAGGGAATGGCTACTGCGATTCCATTTCATAAAGCAATTTTGAAAGATCCAGCCTTTACTGAAGTATTCAAGGTTTACACCAGCTACATCGAGAACGAATTCAAAAACGAGATTCCAGAATTTAAAATTTTGCCACTGGAAGCGCAAACTAAAGCAGCAGCTGATCATTTAGTCGCAGAGATTAATGGCAAGCGTTTTGAAATCTTGGTGCATGCGCCAGAACCAGTTGTGAAGAGACACCGTGCAAAAGATGCACTAGCTGGTGGATCCGGTGGCGTGGGTTTAACTAGCCCAATGCAAGGTACGGTTGTAAAAATTGCCGTAACCCAAGGCCAGAGCGTCGAAAAAGGTGATCTGGTAATCGTTCTTGAAGCCATGAAGATGGAACAGCCACTAATGGCGCATCGCTCTGGTGTGATCTCTAACTTAAGTGCGGTAATTGGCGAGACGGTTGCAAGTGGCACCGTGCTCTGTGACATTATTGAGGCATGAGCCAACCGCTAATTAACGCTGAATCTGCCGCTGCTGAAATCGCAAAACGGTCAGGTGTCCCCGCCCACGATGTCGCTTTAGTAATGGGTTCAGGTTGGGTAAGCGCAACTGATGCTCTGGGCACGCCAAAGTTTGAATGTGATGCCCATGAGTTGCCAGGATTTTTAGCTCCTGCAGTCGAAGGACATTCTGGAAAAGTTCGTTCTTACGAAATCACCGAAGGTGGCAAAACAGTTCGAGTTCTAGTTTTTCTTGGTCGTACTCATCTTTACGAAGGTAAAGGAATGGAACCAGTAGTCCATGGTGTTCGCACTGCAGTTAAAGCAGGTTGCAAAGTTGTAGTTCTAACCAATGCCTGCGGTGGCATTAATACCAACTACAAAGTTGGCCAACCAGTATTAATTCGTGACCACATTTCGCTAACTGCAGCATCGCCACTTGAAGGTGCAAACTTTGTAGATTTAACAGATCTATATAGCAAGCGAATTCGCGCCATCGTTAAGGGCGAAGATGACTCTTTAGCTGAGGGCGTTTATGTGCACTGGCGTGGCCCAACTTATGAAACACCAGCTGAGATTCTGATGATGCGCGGAATGGGCGCCGACTTAGTTGGCATGTCTACTGTTCCCGAAGCAATTGCTGCTCATGCTCTAGGTGCTGAAGTTCTTGGTATCTCACTAGTAACTAACGCTGCAGCAGGTGTGACAGGTGAGAAGTTAAATCACGAGGAAGTAATTGCAGCCGGCAAAGCAGCAGCAGATCGCATGGGCAAGTTGCTGAAAAACGTAATCCCAAAGTTAATTTAATCTAGGCAGATGGATCAACAATTAGCTGCCGAGGTTTCGGCCTGGATCGCGGATGACCCAGATCCAAAAACTGCTGCACAGCTACAATCTTTACTCGATGCTGGTAACGAAGTAGAACTTCGTAAATACTTCAGCGGCTTTTTACAATTTGGAACTGCAGGGTTACGTGGTCCAATTGGCCCTGGACCTTCGTGCATGAACAATGCTGTTGTTGGCCGTACCGCAGCTGGCCTAGTTGCTTATATGAAAGAGCGCGGTCTAACTAGCGTTGTCATTGGTCGCGATGCTCGCCATGGATCTGAAGATTTCACTCAAACTAGTGCCGAGATATTTAGTGGTGCCGGCATGCAGGTTTACGTGCTGCCCCGTCCGCTGCCAACACCTGTTTTAGCATTTGCGGTTAATGAACTAGGCGTGGATGTCGGCGTAATGGTGACTGCCAGCCATAACCCACCGCAAGACAACGGTTACAAGGTTTACTTGGGTGGCACCGTTGATGGCATTAAATATCGCGGTAGTCAGATTATTACGCCAACCGATAAATCAATTTCAGCCCAGATCGATCAAGTCACTTCACTTAAATCACAGCCACGTGGCACTAACTGGGAAGTATTAGATGAAGAAATAGTTCACAAATACACATCCCGTACTTCACTCTTGGGGCCAAGGCCGGCAGATATAAAGATTGTTTACACCGCTATGCACGGAGTCGGTACCAAAACTTTGCAACGAGTCTTCCACAAAGCTGGGTTTGCTTCCTTAATTTTGGTTGATGCACAAGCTGATCCAGATCCAGATTTTCCTACTGTGGCATTTCCGAATCCCGAAGAACCTGGCGCGATTGATTTAGCGCTAGAAACCGCCAAAGCATTTGATGCCGATCTAGTAATTGCCAACGACCCCGATGCTGATCGTTGTGCGGCAGCAATTAAGGATCCGAAAACTGGTTGGCGCATGCTTCGTGGCGATGAACTAGGAGTGGTCTTAGGAGAATCAATCGCCCGCAAAACTAGTTCCGGAATTCTAGCTAACTCAATTGTCTCGTCATCAATTTTAAGCAAGATTGCCAAACACTACAATCTAGATTTTAAAGAAACGCTAACTGGTTTTAAATATCTAGCTAAGATTCCAAATTTAACTTTTGGTTATGAAGAAGCACTTGGTTATTGCGTAGATGCCCAGACTGTTAACGATAAAGATGGCTTATCGGCAGCTCTTATGTTGGCTCAGATTGCCGTTGACCTAAAGAGTGAAGATAAAACAATTATTGATTTACTTAATGAGGTATGGGCTCGTCACGGTTTCCACGGAACTGAGCAAATTTCTATCCGAGTAAATCAACTTAGCGATGTCACTAAATTGATGAGCGGCTTGCGGGCAAACCCTCCCCAAATGATTGCTGGCCGGGTAGTTGAAAGTATTGATGATCTCGAAAAACCAAGTGGTGATTTGCCGCCAACTGATGGTTTGCGAATTTGGCTAGCTGGTGGAATTCGGATAATCATTCGCCCCAGTGGCACAGAGGCAAAGATGAAGTGTTACGTCGAAGTTATTGCCCCAGATTCGGTAAGTGCCCAAATCATCCTCGATGAACTAAGATCACCTTTGCGGGCGTTACTTACACTTAATTAGCATGGAAAGGCGGGTCCCATGAGCTTCTATGGCCTCGTCGATGGCAGTGATTCTTCACTCCGCAACTGTTTAAAACAACTTCCTGGTGTTGATCAAGTTGGCGCTGAAGCTCGCGCTGCAATGTTGGCAACTCGCAGCATTAAAACCACGAGCAAAGCTTGGGCGATTGATACCGCGATCTCGATGGTTGATCTAACAACTCTTGAAGGCGCCGATACCCCAGGCAAAGTGCAAGCGCTTTGTTCTAAAGCATTTCGTCCCGACCCAACTGATTTAGCGGTGCCTCACGTTGGCGCAGTTTGTGTTTACAACGACATGGTTGGCATTGCACGAGAACATTTAGATTCGATTGGCGCTCAAGAATTACCAGTAGCTGCGGTTTCAACTGCGTTTCCATCAGGCCGTGCTTCTATGCAAGTTAAATTGCAAGATACCGAAGATGCCATCGTTGCCGGGGCTGCTGAAATTGATATGGTGATTGATCGCGGTGCTTTTTTAAGTGGTCGTTTAATTGAAGTTTTCGAAGAGATTGTGGCCATCCGAGAAGTTTGCGGTGATCGTGCCCATCTAAAAGTAATTCTAGAAACTGGTGAACTAGTCACATTGGATAATGTTCGCAAAGCTTCTTACTTAGCAATGCTGGCAGGTGCCGATTTTATTAAGACTTCAACTGGCAAAGTTGCCCCTGCTGCAACTGCCCCAGTAGTACTGGTAATGCTCGAAGCAGTTCGCGATTTTTACGACTTAACAAAGGTGCGAATTGGTGTAAAGCCAGCCGGCGGAATTCGAACAACTAAAGATGCCATCAAGCAACTGGTTCTAGTAAATGAAACAGCTGGGCCAGAATGGCTAAACCCCTCACTATTTCGCATTGGTGCAAGCGCCTTGCTAAATGATCTGCTTATGCAACGCATGAAAATGTCCGATGGCTATTACGCTAGCCCTAACTACGTAACGATCGACTAACGAGGCTAATCAAATGAACTTCGAATACGCAGCAGCTCCTGAATCCCGTTCAGTAGTCAAAATCGATCCCGTATATGGCCATTTCATTAACGGTAAATGGGTTAACGGTTCAGCCCATTTCAACAGTATTAATCCTGCGACCGAAGAGGTTCTAAGCAGCATTGCACTAGGCAGCACCGCCGATGTTGATGCAGCTGTGAAAGCAGCGCGAAACGCCTTCGACAAGAGCTGGTCAAAATTATCTGGCCGCGAACGTGGAAAATACTTATTCCGTATTGCTCGCATTATGCAAGAGCGAGCTCGCGAATTCGCAGTCCTTGAAACGCTAGATAACGGTAAGCCAATCCGCGAATCTCGCGATGTAGATGTTCCGTTAGCTGCAGCTCACTTCTTCTATCACGCTGGCTGGGCCGACAAACTTGAATATGCCGGTGTTGAGACCACCACTACCCCACATGGCGTTGTTGGCCAGATTATTCCCTGGAATTTTCCGCTACTTATGTTGGCCTGGAAAGTTGCACCTGCACTTGCCACTGGTAATACGGTTGTTTTAAAGCCGGCTGAAACAACTTCACTTACTGCGTTACTTTTCGCACAAGTTTGTCAGCAAGCAGGTCTACCTGATGGTGTGGTAAACATTGTGACCGGTGATGGAAGTACAGGATCTGCAATAGTTAATCATCCTGGTATCGACAAAATTGCATTTACTGGTTCAACTGAAGTTGGCAAGTTAATTGCGCGCGCAGTGGCATCAACAAATAAATCCTTAACTCTCGAACTAGGCGGCAAAGGTGCCAATATCGTCTTTGGCGATGCGGCAATTGATGAGACAGTTGAAGGAATTGTTAATGGCATCTTCTTTAACCAAGGCCATGTCTGTTGCGCTGGCTCGCGATTAATTCTGCAAGAGAGCATTGCCGATGAAGTTCTCGAGAAGTTAAAGCGTCGCATGGATAAAATTCGCGTGGGTGACCCACTAGATAAGAACACCGATTTAGGGGCGATTAACTCAGCTGAACAATTAGCAAAGATTCGTGAGTTAACTGCTGCCGGCGAAGCTGAAGGTGCCGGACGTTGGAGTACTAATTGCGTAATGCCCGATAAAGGTTTTTGGTTTGCGCCCACAATATTTACCGGTGTTACTCAAGCCCATCGCATAGCCCGTGAAGAAATCTTTGGCCCAGTGCTATCAGTATTAACTTTCCGTACCCCCGCAGAGGCCATCGAAAAGGCGAATAACACGCCATTTGGGCTCTCCGCAGGCATCTGGAGTGAGAAAGGTTCAAATATTCTCTGGGCTACTCAGCAACTTCGCGCAGGCGTGATCTGGGCAAATACCTTTAACAAATTTGATCCGACTAGCCCATTCGGCGGATACAAAGAATCTGGTTGGGGTCGTGAAGGTGGTCGACATGGCCTTAGCGCTTATTTGAAGGGATCCGCAAAATGAGTGGTCGCCTAGAAGTTATGAAAACTTACAAGCTCTACATCAATGGCGCTTTCCCGCGCACTGAATCTGGTCGTTCTTACGAAATCACCAGCAATAAAGGTGAGTTCTTAGCCAATGCTTGCTTGGCTTCTCGAAAAGATTTACGAGATGCTGTAGTTGCCGCACGCGCTGCTCAACCTGGTTGGGCTAAAGCCACTGCCTACAACCGTGGCCAAATTTTGTATCGCATTGCCGAGATGCTCGAAGGTCGCAGCGATCAGTTCGCTCAAGAAATTTCATTGCAAACTGGCGCCTCTGCAAAAGAATCCCTACAAGAAGTTAGTGATTCGGTTGATTTATTAGTTTGGTATGCCGGCTGGAGCGATAAGTTGCCATCGCTAGCTGGTTCAACAAATCCAGTTTCAGGTCCGTTCTATAACTTCACAGTTCCTGAAGCACTTGGCGTTGTTGGCGCAATAGCTCCAATTGATAAACCTTTGCTTGGTTTTGTTGCAGCTATTGCTCCAATCTTAGTTTCGGGAAATACCGCAGTTGCACTCGCTTCGAGCACTGCTCCCCTATCAGCGATTAGCTTTGCTGAAGTAGTTGCAACTAGTGATCTACCAAATGGCGTTTTAAATATTCTCTCTGGCCAACAAAATGAATTAGCGCCTTGGTTTGCGTCACACATGGATATCGATGGTTTAGATATTTCGGGGCTACCAGTTGATCAACATGGCGCAATCAAAGAAGCTGGCGTAGAGAACTTAAAGCGAATTTCAGCCTTTACCAAGAGTTCCGAACCTGGCCGAATCTTGGCATTCATGGAAGCCAAGACCGTCTGGCATCCAATCGGAAATTAGTTATTCAGCTGAAACGGCTAAATAAGCTGGTTTCACTACCTTTTCGATGATCGCTAAGCGCTCTTCAAACGGGATGAAAGCGCTCTTTAGCGCATTGATAGTTACACGTTGCAGATCTAGGAAATTCCAGTCAAAGGCATTAACTAATTCATTCATCTCGTGAGTCATTGATGTGTCACTCATCAAACGGTTATCGGTATTTACGGTTATCCGGAAACGTAACTTAGCCAGTGCACCGATTGGATGTTCCTTTATCGATGCGGCAGCACCTGTTTGCAAATTAGAGGTTGGACACATCTCAAGTGGAACTCGTCGATCGCGCACGTAGGAGGCTAGACGACCTAACTTGGCTTGCCCACTTGAGAAATCAACATCATCAATAATTCGAACACCGTGACCTAGGCGTTCGGCACCACAAAGTTGAATAGCTTCCCAAATCGATGGAAGTCCGTAGGCCTCGCCAGCATGAATTGTGAAGTGGGCATTTTCGCCACGTAAGTACTCAAAAGTTTCTAACTGATCACTTGGCGGAAATCCATCTTCTGGCCCAGCAATATCGAATCCAACTACGCCCTGATCGCGATACTTCACAACTAATTCGGCAACTTCTTGAGATCTTTTATTTTGGCGCATTCCACAAAGTAGCGAGACAACTCGAATCTGGAAACCTTCGTTCTTAGCATCAGACTCACCTAATCGATAACCTTCAAGAGTTGCTTCGATTACTTGTGAAAGTGATAATCCCTTTTCCACAAAAAGTTCAGGAGCGCCACGAACTTCGGCATAAACAACGCCATCGCGAGCTAAATCGATGGCACATTCGCGAGCGACTCGAACAATATCTTCGCGGCGTTGCATCACAGCAATTGTGTGGCCAAATGTTTCAAGATAACGAACTAACGAACCCGAGTCGCAAGATTCGCGGAACCAGATTGCTAATTCGGCAGCATCTTTAGTTGGCAATGCGTCGTAACCAATTTCATTGGCAATGTCGATGATTGTTTGTGGGCGCAAACCACCATCTAAGTGATCATGCAAAAGAGCTTTAGGCAGGCGCTTAACTTGCTCTGGGGTTGGGCGCTTTAATAAATCGCTCATGCTTCAATCCGCTCTAGAACTAAGGGCAGTCGATTAACGATGCCGCCTTCAACAATTATGACAGCACCTTCAAGAACTGCGAGTGCACGCTCAAAGCGAGCTGGTTCATCGGTAAATAGCGTCATGATTGGGGCGCCTTGTTTTACGTAGTCTCCTGGCTTGGCATGTAGCTCAACTCCGGCGCCGGCTTGAACTTTCTCACCTTGGCGCGAACGTCCAGCACCTAGTCGCCAAGCAGCTACACCAACTTTCATCGCATCCATAGCAGTCATAGTTCCGCTATTAGTTGCCAGAATTTTATGGCTCTCTTTTGCAACTGGTAACGCTGCATCAGGGTCTCCACCTTGGGCACTAATCATTCGCCGCCAATGATCCATCGCGCTGCCATCACGTAGCGCATCTGCTGGATCTTTACCAACGATGCCGGCAGCATCAATCATTTCGCGTGCCAATAAAATTGTAAGTTCAACAACATCAGCTGGGCCACCGCCAGCTAAGACTTCAACTGACTCGCGGACCTCAAGAGCGTTTCCGGCAGTTAAACCAAGTGGCACATCCATCGCTGTAACTAGAGCGCGAGTTTTCACACCAGCTGCAGTTCCAAGTGCCACCATAGTGCGTGCAAGTTCAGCTGCTTTAGCAGGATCACTCATGAACGCACCGCTACCAGTTTTCACATCTAGAACTAACGCTGATGTTCCTTCAGCAATTTTTTTGCTCATAATTGAAGATGCAATTAATGGAATAGCCTCGACTGTCGCTGTCACATCGCGAAGCGCATAAAGTTTCTTATCAGCTGGTGCCAAACCTGCGCCAGCGGCACAAATTACGGCACCACAATCTTGTAATACTTTCAACATTTCATCATTGCTTAATTCTGCGCGCCAACCAGGAATTGATTCCAGCTTATCTAGTGTGCCACCGGTATGTCCTAAGCCGCGACCGGATAGTTGTGGAACTGCGCCACCACATGCTGCTACCAAAGGCGCTAGAGGCAGAGTAATTTTGTCGCCGACGCCACCAGTTGAATGTTTATCTGAAGTTGGTCGATCTAACTTAGACCAATTCATACGCTCGCCGCTATTAATCATCGCATTAGTCCAACGAGTAATTTCACGAGTGTTCATGCCATTTAGTAAAATTGCCATTAACAACGCAGACATTTGTTCATCTGCTACTACCCCACGGGTATAAGCCGAAACAACCCAATCTATTTGAGTATCAGTTAATTCATTACGATCACGCTTAGCTGAAATAATCTCAACTGCAGCAAATGGTTCAATCAAGGCGTTTTTCCATCTCTTCTGGGCCAAATGCCCAAGGTAATAGTTCGGCAAGCGGCTTGACTCCCTGGTCGGTCATCATCGCAAGCTTGCCTCCGCCATGTTCTTGCAGCAACTGTCGGCAGCGACCACATGGCATTAAGTAATTCTGATTTAAATCAACGCAGATAAAAGCCACTAATCGGCCGCCACCTGAGAGCGTTAAATTCGAAACCAGCCCGCATTCGGCGCAGAGCGTTAAGCCATAAGAAGCATTTTCTACATTGCAGCCCGAAACGATTCGACCATCATCTACGAGTGCAGCTACCCCTACTGGAAATTTAGAGTAAGGCACATAAGCACTCTTCATTGCTGAGACCGCGTGTTCTTTTAGTAGCGACCAATCGATATCAGACATTAATGAGCTCCGCCACGTTGGTATGGAATTCCGTCAGCTGCAGGGGCGCGCACTCGACCAACGAAGCCAGATACCGCAATGATGGTCGCGATGTATGGAACCATCATCATGAAGGCAGATGGAATTGGAGTTCCGGCGATCGATAAAACGCTTCGCAATTGATCTGCAAAACCAAATACCAATGCGGCAGATAGCGCACCTAGTGGAGTCCAGCGACCAAAGATTAGAGCGGCAAGTGCAATAAAGCCCATGCCTGCTGTCATCTCGCGGCTGAAGGAGCCAACTGAACCGACCGTGAAGTATGCGCCACCGAAACCGGCAATCGCACCTGCAATTAGCACATTGCGGAATCGAACTTTATTTACATCAATGCCAACGCTCTCGGCTGCAACCGGCAATTCGCCGACTGATCGCATACGCAATCCCCACTTGCTCTTAAAGAGAGCAACTTGAGTTACGACGATGATCACATAGAGCAGATAAATGATGATGGTCTGCGAGAAGAACATCGGACCAATGATCGGCAACTTAGCCAAAATTGGAATATCAATCGGCTGCAGGATTGGCGAGTTATTCCATTTATCTGGATCCTCGCGCAAGAATCGTTGCGCCGCAAAGC
>CANHRM010000015.1 GCA_947463725.1 Actinomycetota bacterium
ATATTTCTTAATATTCATCAAGGCCCGGTAGCGCAGTTGGTTAGCGCGCCGCCCTGTCACGGCGGAGGTCGCGGGTTCAAGTCCCGTCCGGGTCGCAAGGACTTACATTTCGATCGCAGCGATGCGTGCGAAGTTATAGGCCGCCCAAGGCTGGGTAGCTCAGTTGGTACGAGCGCGCGACTGAAAATCGTGAGGTCGCCGGTTCGATCCCGGCCCTAGCCACTCTAGATTTAATTCGGTTTGTGTCTGGCCATGCTGGATTTAATAAGGTTTGTGTCTGGCCACTTTAATCAAAGAAGTTTCGGATCCCCTAATAACTCTTCTAAGCGTTGCGCTAATTCAGTTTCATCGCCTTGAACAATTAGCCGTTTATCTCTAGCTAGTTCACCATGAACAATTGTGAAATCTCTAGCTCGAAGATTAAACGCATCAGCTAACTCTTTAATGACTGCAGCATTGGCTTTGCCATCAACTGCTGGTGCTTGCACGGCGACAACTAACCTTGGTGGATCCCCTGCCGTGCCACCTACTTTGTTGCGTGAGGCGTTGGGGCGCACCCGAATCTCAAGTAAGAAAGTCACGCTAATTATTTTACTTCAATAAAGAAGGTTTCTTCGGCAGTAGTTTCAGAGATGAAGAATAAACAATCACTGATCTCAATGTCATTTGATAATGCAACATAAGTATTTAGAGTAATGGTTTTACCTACTTCAAGCTCGAACTCGATTGGAATATCCCCTTCGACAATAAAGTCTCCACCGTAATAATCATCATCTTTGTTTAGACCGAAAATAACCGGATCCCAAATCTCAGTACCATCATTGATTACGGTTATTACAATTTCAACAAAGCGTGATTCTGACTCGATATCAACTGCGCCACCGAAATCACATCCAGCTCGTATTAACTCGGTCTTACAGACCTGTTCTGAAACATTGTCAGTTACTTTGATAACTTTGATCTTTACGCCATTTTTAACCAGAAAAGAATTGATTGGCTGTGGGTCTTCAGCTGTTCCCGCATGTACTGGCTTTACTGGCTCTGGTTTAGGAGTTTCAGAAGCACTTGGGCTAGATGTTGCAGAAGGCGAAGGGGCTATTGAAGGAGTCGAACTAGTCGTAGGCGAAGGCGTAGGGGTCGCTAGAGGTGTTATAGACGGCGTTGGCGAAGGAGTTGGCGAAGGAGTTGTGATTGGCGGTTTTATAGGCGTCGGCGTTGGCGAAGGTTTTGCTACAAGAACTACAACACCTTTATTCCAGATCAATTTCTTTCCCGATTTAACACAGGTGAATTTCTTCCCTTTGTAAATCGCAGTTTTACCCACTTTGGTGCAGGTCGCTCCAGCTTTTGGATTAGTTACAGCTGATGCTAATGGTGTGAAAGATGAAGAAAAAAGGGCGGTAGTTATCGCTGCCGCGATGATTACTTTTCTCATGGGAAATATTTTGTTAGAGGAGTTGGCTTACTATTTAAAATATCGCTCACATAAGCATCGGTTGCTTTTGTCCATGTTTCCCAAGTAATTGGAAAATGTTTCTCAAAAACCGATTTAAAGGTTGCATTCTTATCCGTTGCGCCATCTGCCCATGTGCGATTAAAACTCATGCACTTTTCCATACCGAAATGTGCGCACATTAGTTCAGTCATCAAGCCACCTACCCAATAGCGTCGCTGATAGAAGTCGTCCTTTGCTTGATCTTGCTCAGGAGTCATGTTTGGACCAGTGTAGAAATATGGCTCAGTAGTAAGGAAATCTAGACTCTTTGATCTACTAGATAAACGTTTGCCAGTTTCAGCACTCATATCTTTCTCTAACCGACCTGGAGCCCGCATTTCACTTAATGAATTACCAAAGTAATAAGCACTACCTTCAGTCCAAATTTCAGGTCTCATAAGTAGAGTGAAATTTATATTATTATTTTGCCGATTTGACTCATAGACAGTCACTCGGGCGTTACTCGTTGCACCTGTTCCGTAAGCATTCCACTGAACTAAATGTGTCAATTCATGTTGTGCAACGGCGCTAATATTTAATCTCAATTTTGATTCTAGCGATGATAAATAGATATAAAGTGGCGGCGCATACTTGATCTTCCAGTCAGTAGCCGAAGTCCATGGCGCATATACTGCACCGTTTGCATTTAATTGTTGAGGGTCTTGATTTGGCCATCCTGAACCGGCGGCAATGTCGGCTGGTGCCCGCTTAATGCATTGATCATCTGCGAGTCTAATTACGTTTAGATTCAGCGCGTAATCGCATTGCTCTTTCACATACCAAGGGGTAGCCGCACCAATAAACATGGTGGCATCAGGTAAGTAATCTTTGCCCCAGAATCTAAAAGCATCTTCGGCATAAGTTAGGAAAAGATCCCGGATCTTTGGGTCAAGTGCTGGGTCTATATGAGCATCAACCTTGTCGGTTCTAATAGGTTGCTTGTCAAAGTAACTCTTAAGAGCTGTAAAAGCTATGTAGCGCACAGTTAGCTTCTTAGCTGGAGATTCTGGGAATACAACTCCTTTATTCCAGATAGCTGATGTTCGACCATCACTTTTTTTGTGCAGAACACAGAAATACTTTGTTTCGCCAACTATCGAAATCTGACCAACTTTCTGACAACCCTCACCAGGTGTTACAGCCGATGCTGGAGTTAAGTTTAAAAGTGAAACAAAGAGCGCGGCAGAGATCGCAACCCGTAATTGATTGCGTTTGCTCTTCATTTAGTTAGCTTTGAAATAGAAGGTTGTGGCTTCGTTGCCATCACCATAAGAGATTAAGGTTCTAGCTGAATCTGCGCTATTTGGAAGCAATACAAAGTAACTTCCAGTTATTCCATCCCCTGGCTCTAACTCAAGGCCATCTAGTGAATCAATCGTATAGACAGTTGTCTTTAAGTAATTCTGGTCAGCGCCAGCCTGCATGCCGATATTGGATGCAATCCAAGTTTTAGTACCGTTATTTACGATGGTAAAGACAATTTCAATATAACGATCATTTGCAATTGACTGAAATACACCTGACCCATTCTTATCCACGCAGCTTTTATTAGCCGAATCGGCTAGACAAACATCATCGCCAACTTCTTCGTTAATTGCATCAACCGTTACAGATAAACCTGCTTTTATTATCTCTACGCCTAAGCCTGCTGGGTTAGCTTTATCGCCAGGCTTTGCACTTAGGAATATCTTAAAAGAAATCTCCGCTGGTTTAGCTGCTTCATATTCAGCATCGCCTGCTTTATTAAAAGTTAAAGAACATTGCCCAACCGCTAGGAATGAAATTCGTTTCCCGGCTCCATCAATCGTGCAAACTTCAGGACTCTTATTCGTGACCACAACAGGTGCGCTACTGCCAAAATCGGGGTAACTAATTGATACCTCTTTGGAAGTTAAGAGATCTTGATCTGGAATAGAAAATGGCGGCAGTAGTTGAGGTATTTTTAGAATTTCGAAGCTTTTCGTAACATTTGGTGCCGGCAACAAGTTTGGATCGCCAGCTTGAGACATAGTTACTGTGCAAGTGCCTATAGAGATTAGTTTGAATTGTTTTGTGACAGAATCATAGGAACAGGCACCTGATCCTGAAAGTGAAACAATTTGATTGCCGGTAGTCAAAATTAGCGGCAGCTGCACAAATTTATTATCCAGAAAAACATTTTTGAGTTCTGGAGCAATGATTTCCTGGGGTTTTTTCACAAACACGGGCACAACCGCTACGCCTTTATCCCAAACCAACTTCTTGCCTGACTTAACGCAGGTAAATTTCTTACTGCCAACTACTTGAGTTGCTTTGAGCTTTGGGCAAGTAGCACCGGCTTTAGCTGTAGCAGCCTGAGCTGAAACTGGGATTAATAATGAACTCACTAATAGTGCTGCTAGGGCTGTTTTTCTCATGTCGAAATACTGGCACTCAAGCTGCCTAAGGTCTAGTTTTCTGAACCTGCTCTTCATCAAGTAGATGAGTTTCATAATTGCTTTACCGCATCAGGTGGCTTCTTTTATGCACTAAAACCAAATTAATCTGCCTAGGAACATTAAAGCTAAAAACAATCAAATTCTATAGGTTAGATAGATACGGGTTTCTTCTTTCGGGCAACCCAAATAACCAAAATCGGTAAAAGTAATAGTGAGCGATGCCTCAAAGCCGTACCTACATTGATCTCGGTCAGAGCACTAATTGCTACAAAACCAAGAATAAAGAAAGTCCCCATAACAGTCGCATATTCCACTTCTAGTCTTCGGCGAAATATTTGGTAAAGGCCGAACCCAAATAGTCCGTACATGAAAAGCCATATAGGGGTTTCTAGAGACTGGATATTTAAGAAAAGACTTCCGTTATCTACGAAAAGTAAGGGCTCTGATAGAAATTTTACACTAGAAGTAAATACTTGAATAGGATTTTTAAGACCTGCTTGTTGCAAGGATAATTCCTTCTTATTTTCTAAAATTTTTTTGTCTGATTCAACGACCAAAGCTGACGATGAAATTAGATTCAATTTTTCAGTAATCCCAAAGGTGCTTGCCAGTCTTGCTACAAGCGATTTCGGGTTACTCTCCAGTTCCTGCAAAAGTAAATGTACCGTGCTTCCCCTGGTCGCAATAAGATTTGGTATACCTCCGGTAGTTGGTATACCTCCGGTAGTTGGTATACCTCCACTGGATTCGCAATACTCTGTAACATCACATATCCCATTTTGATTTAAGTCTCCCGTGCTCTCTGTAGCCGATTGGAGGCTTGAAAAGGTAATAGTCTGTGATATTAATCCTGGCTTAGCCAGAATTGGAGTGAGAATCATTGCAAATATTAGTAAATATCTTACGGCTGGCTTTTTTTGAACTGCAAAAAATACCAATGACGTTAAAAATGCCGAGATTGCAAATATCACAAATAAATAGTTTTTGGTCATCAAAAGTGAATACGACCCAAGAAAAAGCCCAAAAACATTAATGAAACTTAATTTCTTTTCTAATTCAGACGCAAAAAATAAAATTAGAGATATCTCAAAATATAAAAAGCCTTCTCTTAAGCCGGTGGACGACCAAAGAAAAACAGAAGGTATAAAAGAAATCATTATTAGAGAAAACCTGAAAAAGCGAGTATCCCTATTTCTAGTGATGGCCATTCTAGCCAAAACGAATGTAGCTAAAGTTGAATAAAGAATGGACATTAGTCGGATGGCGACTAAATCATTTGAGCCAAAGAAGGCAAAAAATCTTGCTGGCATATAAAGTAACTGCAGGAAAATCGTCGGTGGAGATTCATCCCCGAAAGCAGGGGTTAAATAGGAGACTTTGTAACCTTTAGAGTAGATGTCTCCAAAGACATTCAGGTAAGGATACTTCTCATCCGGCGCAAACGCAGTTATATTGCCGAGTAACAATGAAAATGAAATATGTAACCCAACATAAGCAGTGAAAAAGTAATGATAGAAAGAAAGATTAGAAAACTTAAAGTTACGAAAGTTCGCTAACCGCATTACTGATTAACCAGCTGAGCCAGATGGGCCAGATTTGCGCTGGAATCGCGCAGCGGGGCCACCAGTTTGTGAACCTGAAACTTTTGACCCTGAAGATGTGCCGCCACCTGGCAATGAAGTGTTCTTGTTCTTCTTCTTTTCAAGTGCTTCTAGAAACTTTGCACGAGCATCATCGGCTGGTGGATTCTGGTTTTCGCTCATGTGCTTAGGGTACTACTTATCAGTTGCTGGGATTCGCAGGAAAGTTACTAGTGATAGCAACCAAATTGCACCTGCTGCGAAGATTGCAGGTATTGCAAAAGCTGTATCTGTACAGCAAGCAATAAAAGCCACCACACCAAAGGCTGCCGCCATGCCCCATAAGACATATGCAGTTGCTTTACGACCCAGGCCTTTGCGCATTAAGCGGTGCGATAAGTGGTCGCGGCCGCCAGTAAAGGGTGAAATGCCACGGGAAAGGCGTGAAATAACCACTGTGGTGGTATCCAGAATTGGTACCGCCATTAAGAGCAGCGGAATAGCTAGTGCTCTTGATTGTGGGCCAACTTCGGGGTCGAGCCGAATCGTTAATACCGCAATGATGATGCCGAGAAATAAAGCACCAGCATCTCCCATATAGATCTTAGCTGGTGATTTATTCCAGATGAGAAATCCAAGAGTTGCGCCAGCTGTTACGACTGCGAGTGCGCTAACTAAGGACTGACCGTGATCAAATGCAATTGCAAACAAGAAGATGGAAATTACAGCCACAGTGCCAGATGCGCCACCATCTAGATTGTCAAAGAAATTGATTGAATTACAAATACCGACGATCCAGATTATTGTGACAACGTAGTTCAGAGCTTGGCTACTGAAAGCTTGACCAAGAATGTCATTTTGAATTAAGTAAATTGCTACGGCAACCCCGGCGATACTTTGTGCAACTAATCGCGGCCAAGGCTCTAGCCCTTTTAGGTCGTCATATAGACCCATTGCCGAAATCAAAATCGCAGGTAATAAAACCGATAGGGCTTTACCAAAAGTTTCGGTTGAGAAATCGGAATACAAAAGTGCACCGAATGACGCAGCTGTGATGCCGATTGCGATTGCTACGCCGCCTAAATATGGCACTGGCTCTTTCTGAGTTTTACGTTCTAGATTCGGTCGATCAACAGCGCCAATCTTTAGTGCGATCTTGCGCATTACTGGGGTTAGCCCACCCACAAGAATGAAGGTCGCCGCACCCAAGAGTAAGAATTGGCCGAGCGAGAACTCCATAGGAAGTGATCCTATGCGTTGAGTTAGAGCTATCTGAGTTGCTAAATGTAAATATCAGCAGGTATTTAATGTGAGCTTTGTTAATTAGCCTTGGGTGTTTAAGTGACTCTTTAAAAGTTCGCGAACTTCAGATTCACGATAGCGACGATGTCCGCCTAGTGTCCTAATTGAAGTTAACTTTCCGGCCTTTGCCCAACGAGTAACAGTCTTCGGATCAACTCTAAAAAGGGCGGCAACCTCAGATGGTGTTAATAGGACTTCGGCATCGGTAAGTCGACTCATAATTGCTTCTCCCCGCAAAATGGTTGAAACGATGTCCGTTTCGCACCTTTAGGGGTGAAGTATCCGTCTATCGATATGGCAAAAGCAATACTTTTTCTTAGAAATCTCACCCATTGGGGTTAGAAATTGAGCGTGGAAATAGGCTGAATGTGGTGAATTCTTAAGTGAGCGGGCTCAGCCCTTAAGGCCAGTCATGGTGATGCCTCGTATGAAGTGACGTTGGGCCATTACGAAAACAATCATTACCGGAATAACACTTAGTGAGGTTGCAGCCAACTGCACGTTAAAGATTGGCGCTCCATAAGTATCGGTGAACTGAGGTAACACAACCGGCAAGGTGTATTTATTTGGCTCGGTTAGAAATACCAACGGTTCAAGGAATAGATTCCAAGAATAAAGGAAAGAAATAATTGCCAGGGAAGCAATAGCTGGGCCGGCTAGAGGCAGGGCGATTTTTGTAAATACTTTCCATCTAGAGAGCCCATCAATTTCAGCAGCTTCTTCAAGCTCGGCAGGAAAATCAAGGAAGAATTGGCGCATTAAGAAAAGTCCAACGACAGCGTGGGCACCAAAGGCTGGAATCAAAATAACTGGCAAGAAAGTATCAGATAAACCAGATTTAACCATTAATCTAAAAATCGGAATTAACGTTACTTCAGCTGGCATTAATAGCGCAGTTAGAAGTAAAACAAATAATTTGCTACGACCTTTGAAATTAATGCGCGCAAAGGCATAGCCACCCATTGTCGCTGTTGTTACGGTAATTAACGTAACCACAATCGCAATCGACATTGAGTTCCAGTACTGACGCAAGAAAGGTTGTAATCTAAAAACTTCGGCGTAGTTTGAAATTTGAAAGTCATTTGGAATCAAACTGGCAGGAAAAGCGAAAACTTCTTCGATTGGTTTAAGAGATGCGGTAAACATCCACCAAGTTGGAAATAGAAATGGCACTGCAATCGCTAGCAAAAGCAGATACATACCAAATAGACGCCACCCGGTTAGCTTTGAGTTACGGCGTGTATATCGCTTATTGGTTTTAGACTTCACGGAACACCCACCTGGTTCTGATCTGCCACTGCGCAACTGTTAAGCCCATTACAAAAACGAATAAGCAAACAGCTAGTGCGCTGGCATAGCCAAGGTCGAAAATCTGGAAGGCATTTATAAAGATGTAGTAAGAAAGCACTGTGGTTGATAGCCCAGGTCCGCCTCCAGTTAATAGCAAGACTTGGGCAAAGACCTGGAAAGCACCAGCGATAGTAAGAATGGCTACTAAAAGAATGGTTGGGCTAATAAATGGAAGCGTGATTTTCTTGAATTGTTGCCAGCGATTAGCGCCATCTATCTCTGATGACTCATACATCTCTTCTGGCACCCCTTGTAGAGCGGCTAAGAAGAAAATCATATTCATGCCTAAGTTCTTAAATACTTGAACCATTACAACTGACATCATTGGCCAAGGGTTATCACGGAGCCAATTCGGCCCATCGACGCCTGCTAAACCTAAAAAGTAATTAATCGGGCCATCATCTTGCAGAATGTATTTCCAAACAATTGTCCATGCCACTGTTGAAACGATTACCGGTGAGAAGAAAATTGCTCGAAAAGTAGTTCTGCCTTTGAAATGCATATTTAGCAAGACGGCTAGAAATAGAGCTAGCGCCATATTCACTGGCACCAGAATGCAAGCAAAGATAAGAGTGTTTTTAGCTACTTCAATTGCAGTTTCATCTTGAACTAATCGCGTGTAATTATCTGCGCCAATGTAGGCAGCGTCACCAGATAGTGGATTATAAGAAGTGAAACTATCGCGGATAACACTTAAAACTGGGTAGAGAACCAAGAAGATGAAACCTAGTAAAACTGGCGCTGCCATAAACATTCCAGTGCGCCAGTGCCGCATCTCGTGCGACTTCTTTCGTTTCAAGAATTCCCCCAGAATAAATCAAAAGTTTAAAGCTTATTTACTGAGTGTAAGGCTGGGGTATCAGTTCAGATACCCCAGCCTTACCTATTTCAGTCTTTTCTTCTATCGCAGGATAGGTTGGATCTTGGTACAAACATCATTCAAAGTTTGAGCGATGTTTGCATCTGCCTTCCATAGACCATCAAGTGTTGACTTGACTGATAGTTCAATTGAACTGATCTTTGGATGTGAAGTCAGAATCTGACCCTTTGAGATTCCATCGGCAACAATTAGTTTTGCTTGAGCTTCATTAAGAATTGAAGCCTTAGCAATTACCTTTGGATCCATTAGCGGTGTACGAGATGATGGGAAGAATGCTACGTATTTAGCAGCATTTTCTGGGTTAGTAGCAAATACTAAGAAGTCAGCAGCAGCTTTACGGTTCTTACTCTTGGTAAGAACAGCCATGCCTGCTTGTCCGATTGCTTGAGCATCTGCAACTGGGCCCTTAGGTAGAGGCACTACGCCCCACTTCCACTTCATTGTAGGCAAGCTCGCTGCACGACTTAATTGAATAAGTGACATACCAACGTTGCCAGCAAAGAAGTCAGATGAAACACCTGGTGCTGGGAATGACTTGTCCTTGTAAATCATGCTGTGGAAGAAAGTCATTGCATTGTTCATCTGCTTAGAATCAAAAGTACAAGTTGTACCGGTCTTGTTCCAAGCTTCGGCACCGAATCCGCGCCAGATTGCAGCAAGGCCGTTCCAGGTTGTGTAGTTAAAGGTTGGGAAGTTAAGACCGTAGTTACCTTTTTGATAATCAGTAACAGCCTTTGCAACCTTTGCTGCATTTGCCCAAGTCCATTCACCCTTTGCGCGTAGCGCTTCTGGGTCTTCAGCGCCAGATGCTTTAATCAAATCAGCGTTGTAGAAAATAGCAAATGGTGAAGTCGAGAATGGGTAGGCATAAACACTTCGAGGTGCACGCCATAGGCCAAGAGAGCCAGCTGCGATCTCATCAAGTTTGTAACCTGGAGTTGACTCCATTTGTGGTTGTACATTTAGAAGAAGATTATTTGCACGGAACTGTTGTGCATCTTTTTCTAGAATCCATGCCAAGTCAGGTGCTTTACCACCGGCAATTTGGGTCGTCAATAATTGTGTGTAAGTTGCGAAATCAAGTGATTCAAACTTGATATCTGCAATTTCTGGGTGAGTCTTTTTATACTCGTCAGCGATTCCCTTAAAGAGCGCCAAGTGGCCAGCGTTAGAAGACCACATAGTCATTCTTAGCGTGATGCTGCCGTTAGCTACTGCTTTTGCTGGTTGAACACCGATAAAAGCTACAAGAGCAATAGCGGATCCAGCAGCAATCATTTTTAGATATTTTGCTTTCACTGTTGCTTTCCTTTCTGTTTAGTCGGTTTCAACCTCTTAATAAGGTGCGACCGTTGGCCATTCAAGCTCGACTCCTTGATGTAGAAGTTGTGCTTGAAGATCGTTCAAGTCAGAGCCTGATGCAAATGCATGTGGGCTCTTGCCTGAACGAATACTTAGTGCGGCAAGTACTCCTGCCGATTCACCGATATTCCACTCGGTTGGGTGCAAACGGAAACATCCGTTAGTTATATGAGTAACGCCAATGCTCTTGCCAGCTGCAATTAAGTTCTCAGTTGCAATTGGAATTAGAGCTGAAACTGGAATTTGATACGGGCAGGATGCCACATCTAAATAGTTATCTCCCGCAGTTGATGGATGTAAATCAATTCGATAATGGCCAACACCAACTGAGTCAGCATATTTTTTTGCACCGGCATCTCCGCGGATTGCATATGAAATATCTTGTTCAGCAACGGTATACAAGGCTTTGATTCGGCGAGCTTCACGCACATAAACATGCTTTGCCAAACCATCTTTAGTGTCAACCACATCTTTGCGCAAATAAAGTCCAGGCCAGCCCGTTTTGCCATCGGTGCGTGGTGCTTCGGTTTGCATCCAGTAAAGAAGCGAGAGTGATTGATCTTTAGCAGCTGCAATGTTTTTGGCTTTTTCTTCTTTGCTGACATCAATAATTGAGCCATTTATATAGTCCAGCTGTGGCCAATTAACTAGCGAGATATCAGTGAATTTCTCAGGGTGTTCCATGTGGCTGGCAGCCAATATTCTGCGGAAAGTCCAAAGGTTTGCCGAACCAGGATTATCTTTCTGGTTAGCACGAACTGTTAATGGATCAAGATTTGGAAGCGGATCAAAATTAAAGATGATCTCTTTTAGCGAACGTGGCTCGATTGAATGCCAACTCACCCAGTTGTGATCATAGAAAGGCATCTTAAAATTGCGCCAGTATTCATAATTATTTGGCTTATCAATCGTACGATCAGAATGTTGGTCATAGCTCATGGCAAAACAAGAACTAAATGCTTGAATGTTGCCGGGTTGATATTCATCAGGTGCACTTGGCTCACCTGTCATCGCTTTACTTTCAAAGCCAACTACATATTCAATATCTGCCAACGCTAGAACATCGCCAGTTTCGGTTGCTTCGATAAATATTTTCGCTTCGATATCAACTGATTTGCCGGTGCGCCTATCAAGTACTCGCGCACCAATAATTCGATCACCGCTCTTAGTAACACTTTCAATGTCATGCTCAAGCAAAATTGTTACGCAGCCACTTGCAACATGTGGCGCTAACATCGATCGCAATACATCGTGAATAACACCTGGTTCGGCGCAGATTGGGCTCACATATCCGGCGCCTGGATTTAAGAATGGATCAGCTTTTGATCTGGCAGATAACGGATAGTTCGCTTTGTAATATGCGCGAAGACGATTTCTAAATTCACGATATCGACCAGTGCTACCGAATTGTTCGATCCAAATATGTTCATCAGATGGAACAGATTGAGCAGTTAGTTGACCGCCAACCCAATCGGTCTCTTCAACCACAATGCATTTAACGCCCAGATCGCCTAGCGAGAGCGCGGCAGAGACTGCGCTGGTGCCACCGCCCAAGATCAGCACTTCTGTCTTCAAAGCAACCCCTTTGGTCTATACCGATTCGCAACTGGTACATACCAAACTAGTGAAGAGCTGGGCTGCTGTCAACGCTAACTTGATAACGAAATGGCAACTGTTTTTAGCCGATGAGCCAATTTCCGCATGATGGCCAAGAGGCAAATGCAGATTTGAGAATTGCCAACCGAGAAAACGAATGCGGCTGACTTAAACCTCGAGTTGGTAAATCAGATCGTACTTATCGCCACGTTTATATGAGACCACCAAGAAAGCAGATCGTTCTTTAGAAGTAATTCCCACTGCAAAGAATTCAAGAGTTGGGGCTACCTCATTGATTTGCAGACGTTCACGGAACTTCTCATCAGGGATCACTGATCGCACTCGATACTGAACGCGCAGAATTGGTTTTTCATAATGATTTGCCAGGATACTCGAAAGGCTATTTGATAAATCTTGCTCCAATAAACCTGGGGCAATCTCTGCTGGAACATAAGCAGTCTCGGTTGCCATGGCCATCTCAGCATCAAAGAAAGATTGTTCTATTCGATATACCCAATCACCTTTTCGTAACCCAAGTGCTTTGGCAACTTCTTCGCTGGCATGAATTCGATCAGCTAAATGCAGTTTTGTTTTTGGATTACTTCCACGATGTCGCAGAACTTCTGATAACGAAGTTACATCAGATGTGCGAACCATGCGTGGTTCAGCAACAAACAGACCTTTTGAAGGAACCGAATAAATATAGCCACGTGCTTGCAGCACATCGATAGCTCGACGAAGTGTCATGCGCGAGACGCCGTACTCTTCAGAAAGTGCGCGCTCTGATGGCAGTTGTGAATGTGGCTTTAGTTTTACGGAAAGCTCAGCAAGGGCTTCAAGCAAAGTTGCGTGCTTTGAATCTTTTAAAACTTTTCTATTTGGCATGATCAGCAACCATTTTGTTAGGACTGATTAACTTTGCGGAAAACTTAGAATCCCGATTAGCTCCCGAAAAGAATAGTTCGCGCCTAGGCATTGCCCCATTGTGCCAACTTGGTATAGACCAGTCAACGGGTGGTCTAAATACCTACGCTGCGGTCTTAAATTAAACCAATCAAAAGGGCTATGAAGCTTGCTCGAAAGCAGCCACTTTGCGCCAGCGGGTTATCAAGCGTTCATAACCCACGCCTGCTGTTGCGCCATCGTTGGCGGCTAAACCGGCTAAGGATTCGTGAATATCTTCGATCGAAGAATCGGCTTCAATGCCACCAACTTCGGCCAGTGCGATATTTAGATAATCGGCTAACCCGCCGTAATCGAGTTCGACTAATGATTTTGGGTGGAACATATCCATCCAGTCGTGCAAGTCTTGAATCTCTTCTTCGATGCCGCCTTCACCAAAGGCGTTTACAACTGCCTCGTGGGTGAAGTTGCAACGAGTTTTCGCATTTGCAATCTTGGCGCGGGCAATACTAAAAGCACCATTGCTATCACTGCCACGCATTCTCTCTTCTGGTGCAAAGAGTGAAAACCAACGTGGTGGAATCATCCAGGTTTCGGTCAAGATGTGTGGCACTTTGTTATCAATGTAATCGGCGCCGCTAGTTATTAACTCTTCGATTGCCGGGGTAAAGAAATATTTAGTAACTGAAGATGGCATTGAATCAGTGAAATTATCGTAGGCAGCCCAACTGCGAGTTGCAGTTGACCAAGGCGACACATAACGAACATCTTCGTAATCAAGAATGTGTGCACCATCTGCAGCGCTAGCAAAAAATGTTGGCGCAATTAAACGTTGCATTGCGCGAGTTTGTTCATCTTCAACAGTTGAGTAAATCGGGAAAGCTTCTTCCCAGAGCAAACGATCGGCTGGCTCAAATGCTGACAGCGGTTCGTAAATGCGTAACGCAGCAACATAAGGAGTTCTGCGCGTCATGAGTTACAGGTTAACTAACTTAGTAATTAAGCGCGAGGTATGTAATTGCCCTCGGCGAACGGGTCATCGTTATCGTTCTCATCAGATGCTGGAGCTTCGCCATGTAATTCTTTAGCTAGGCGATCTAGATCCATATCTTGAGAGTTATATTTCAAATCTCTAGCAACTTTAGTTTGCTTTGCTTTTGCGCGGCCGCGACCCATGGGCGACCTCCTTTTTCACTTTGTATCCGTCAAGACGCGTAGGTTATCGCGCTTGGTAGGTACCTTCCAAAGTCGAGCGTGCTGGAGCCTGCGTTGAGCGTACTTCGCCAGCAATCCAGGCCTTCATGCCGCGGGCAGCCAGAGATCTCAGGGTCAAATCAGCCACATCTGGGGCCACAACGGCGACCATGCCTACGCCGGCATTCCAGGTGCGCTCGAGTGCGGGCTGTGCGACATCACCGGCTACGGCCAAAGAGCGCATCTCGTTAGGCAGTGCCCAAGTGCTGCGGTCATAGGTGGCGCAAAGTCCGGCCGGAATAACGCGAGCAGTGTTCTCGGCCAAGCCGCCACCGGTTACGTGAACGAAAGTGCGCAAGTTAGTGCCAAGGGATTTAATCAAAGCTAAACAATCAAGGGTGTAAATCTCAGTTGGGGTCAAAAGAATTTCACCAAGAGTTTTATCTGAACCAGGAAAATTAGCATCGAGGGAAAGATTTTTAGTTTTGATGATGTGACGAATCAACGAATAACCATTTGCGTGGAAACCAGAGGCTGGCATGCCGATTAATACATCGCCAGCCTTTACTAAGTCAGCTGAAAGAAGTTTGTCGGCATCAACTGCGCCCGTTGCAGCACCTGCGATATCAAATTCGTCATCTGCAAGTAGTCCTGGATGTTCGGCAGTTTCGCCACCAATTAGTGCAGTGTTTGCTTTTACGCAACCACGGGCAATGCCAGAAACAATTTCGGCGATTCGCTCTGGAATAACTTTTCCAACTGCAATGTAATCAGTCATAAAAAGTGGTTCGGCGCCACATACAACTAAATCATCAACAACCATCGCAACTAAATCCTCACCAATGGTGTCGTACTTACCTAACCTGCGAGCAATTTCAGTTTTGGTACCAACGCCATCTGTTGAGGTAGCAAGTAATGGTTTCTTAAATTTTGTTAATGCAGTTGCATCAAACAAACCAGCAAAGCCACCAATGCCACCCATAACTTCAGGACGCGATGCTTTAGCAATACTTGCCTTCATTAATTCAACAGCGAGTTCTCCTGCATCAATATCAACGCCGGAATCTTTGTAATCAGCCACTTATCTGTCCTGCTGTTTCTTCTGTTGAATTGCTTAATTTAATTACATCTGGTGCGGAGGTGTTGTTTTTTAGCTCAGAGTTATTTACTTCAGTAATCTCTAGGCGCATTTTGCCTTCAGACATATCAGTTGGAATAGCAATTGGGTAAACGCCAGTGAAACAAGCAGTACAAAGCTTTGTATTTTCAATTGAAGTCGCTTGTACTAATCCTTCGATTGAAACGTAACCAAGTGAATCAGCACCGATTGAGCGGCGAATCTCTTCGACCCCTAAACCGCTAGCGATTAACTCAGCGCGGGTGGCGAAATCGATGCCATAGAAACACGGCCATTTAACTGGGGGAGAGCTAATGCGAACGTGAATTTCGGCAGCTCCGGCCTCGCGCAACATTCGAACAATGGCTCGTTGGGTATTGCCACGAACGATTGAATCATCGACGACCACGATGCGTTTGCCTTCGATTATTTCGCGTAGCGGGTTTAACTTTAAGCGAATACCTAATTGGCGAATTGTTTGCGAAGGTTGAATAAAGGTACGACCGACGTATGAGTTCTTAACTAGCCCAAGACCGTATGGAATACCAGATTCTTTGGCATAACCAATTGCAGCTGGTGTGCCTGACTCAGGGACTGGAATAACTAGATCAGCATCTACAGGGAATTCTTTTGCTAACTGTTGCCCAATTTTCACGCGAGTGGCATGAATTCCTTGGCCAGCAATTGTCGTGTCAGGGCGAGCTAAATAAACATATTCAAAGAGACAACCTTTTGGTTCAGCCGGTGCCCATGGATGTGCGCGCAATCCATTTTCATCTATAGCGATGAATTCACCCGGTTCAACTTCGCGCACAAAAGCGGCGCCCACAATATCTAGAGCAGCAGTTTCAGAAGCAACAACCCAACCAGTTTCTAACTTACCAATTACTAATGGGCGCACACCATGACGATCACGTGCTGCATATAACGTGTGTTCATCCATAAAGATCAGCGAGAACGCGCCTTCAAGAAGTGGCAGAACGGCAAGTGCGCTTGCTTCAACATTCTTTTCATTTTGCAGCGCGATTAACGCTGTCATGATTTCTGTGTCTGTTGTTGCGCCGCGACCATTGCGCGCAGGCGTTGGATCTAACTTAGAAACGAGCTCTGCTAAATCACCGGTGTTAGTTAGGTTGCCATTGTGGGCTAGTGCGATCGTGCCGTATTTAGTTGGGCGCAAAGTTGGTTGGGCATTAACCCAAGTGCTCGAACCTGTTGTGCTGTAACGACAGTGACCAATAGCAAGGCTGCCTTTAAGAACTGCTAAATCAGATTCGGTGAAAACTTGTGAAACTAAACCCATATCTTTGTAAATCAGAATGCGTTCGCCATCAGAAGTTGCAATACCGGCTGATTCTTGGCCACGGTGCTGCAGCGCGTAAAGCCCATAAAACGCTAGCTTTGCGACTTCTTCGCCCGGTGCCCATACCCCGAAAACACCACAGGCATCTTGCGGGCCTTTGTCATCTTCTAAAACGTTGTGGTTAAGCAATCCATCGGGGCGGCGGCTCATGAGTGCATCCTATTTGTTGTTTGGCCATTTGGAGTTTGCAGCGGCAGATACTCAGACAGGTCAGCGCGAGCCCCTGAGGCGTTTATTTTTCCGGTCTGCATTGCCTCGGCCCAATTAGTTTCACCGTGGGCCAGGGCTAACCAAGTGTCGGCATCCATCTCAATCACATTAGGTGGAGTTCCACGGGTATGTGTTGGGCCTTCACCACATTGAACTGCGGAATAAGGTGGAATGCGTACTTCAATGGCGCGACCAGGGTTCTTTTCAACTAATAAAGCAAGGGTTGCTTTAACTGATTCGAGAATCTGTGGGTCGCGCACTGGTTAGCCAAACAACTTTGGGAAAGTTTCAGTGTGAGCAGTGCGCAGTTCAGCCAAAGAAATCTCAGCATCGTTAATAGTTAGTGACGTGCCACCAGTAGTACCGATTTTGGTCGCTGGGTAAGTAATTTTTGCAGCATCTTGAGGGTCGATTGCAATTAGAACTCGCGATGGCGTTTCGGAAAGTAATTCGATGCCAGCATCGGTAAGCGTGATGGTGGCACCGATATTGTTCTTAAGTGTTGCTTCGATCAAAGTTGCAGCAAGGCCCCCTTGCGAAAGATCGTGTGCAGACTTAAAGATCGAATTGTTAGCAAGTAGAAAGTCAATTAATTTCATCTCGCGTTGCAGATCTGCAATTGGTGAATTGCCGCCACGTTGATTGTGCAAGAAAGCCCATTCGCTGCCAGCTAAATCATTTTTGGTTTCACCAAGTAGATAGAGATCAAGACCAGCTGCTGGAATTCCCATTGGCGTGCGAGTGCGCACATCTTGAATAACTCCGAGCACGCCGATAACTGGCGTTGGCAAAATCGCAACGTCACCAGTTTGGTTATAGAACGAAACGTTTCCACCTGTAACAGGTAGTCCCATTTCTAAACAACCATCGGCTAATCCGCGCACGGTTTCAGCGAACTGCCACATGACGCCGGGGTCCTCAGGCGAGCCAAAATTAAGGCAATTTGTCACTGCTAGCGGCTTGGCGCCAGCGACTGCAATATTGCGAGCAGCTTCGGCGAGTGCCAACTTGGCGCCTTCGTAAGGATTTAAATAAGACCAATTGGCGTTTGCATCAGTACTAATGGCAACGCCTAATTGAGTTGTCTCGTCAACTCGAACCATTCCGGCATCTTCTGGTTGCGCCAGAATTGTGTTGCCTTGCACGTACTTGTCATATTGCGAAGTGACCCAAGATTTATCTGCCAAGTTTGGAGTGCTGGCAATAGTTAACATTGCAGCTTTAATTTCTGCTGCTGTTTTTGGTAACGGCACATCAATATTCTGGGCATTAACAATGTTTATGTAATCAGGTTGGGCAAATGGTCGGTTATAAACCGGGCCTTCGTGGGCCACGGTGCGAGGTGGTACATCAACAATTACTTCACCATGCCAAGTAATAATTAAACTGTCACCATCTGTAACTTCACCAATTACATCAACTGTTACATCCCATTTCGCGCAGATCTCTAAGAATCTTGCGATGTGTTTTGGTTCGACAATTGCACACATTCGCTCTTGTGACTCTGACATTAAAATTTCTTCTGGTGAAAGTGACGGGTCACGAAGTGGAACTTTGTCTAACTGCACTTGCATGCCACCACTGCCGCCAGATGCAAGTTCGCTAGTTGCGCATGAAAGTCCGGCGCCACCTAGATCTTGAATACCAACGACTAAATCTTCGGCAAAGATTTCTAGACTGCACTCAATAAGAACTTTTTCAACAAATGGGTCTCCTACTTGCACACTTGGTCGTTTAGCTGGGCCACTTGCGCCAAAAGTTTCCGAGGCCAGAACAGATACGCCGCCAATACCATCGCCACCAGTTTTGGCACCGAAGAGCACAACTAAGTTGCCAGCTCCTGATGCTTTAGCTAATTTGATTTGATCATGGCGCATTACGCCAACACAGAGTGCGTTAACTAACGGATTACCTAAATAAGTTTGATCAAAAGTTATTTCACCACCGATATTTGGTAGGCCTAAGCAGTTGCCATAACCACCGATTCCAGCCACGATGCCAGGCAAAACCCGCTTGGTATCAGGGGCATCGGCTGGGCCAAAGCGAAGTGGATCCATCACGGCAATTGGGCGAGCACCCATCGTTAAAATATCGCGCACGATGCCGCCAACACCAGTTGCTGCGCCTTGGTATGGCTCAATAAATGATGGGTGGTTATGTGATTCGATTTTAAAAGTTACAGCGTAACCCTGACCAACATCAACAACACCAGCATTTTCGCCGATACCAACTAAAAGCGCATCACTATGTGGGGCTT
The DNA here is from genome assembly GCA_947463725.1 of Actinomycetota bacterium. GTDB lineage: Bacteria > Actinomycetota > Actinomycetes > Nanopelagicales > Nanopelagicaceae > Planktophila. The sequence continues at coordinate 19,027 of CANHRM010000015.1, forward strand.
TTTCGCCGAATTGCTTTAAGTGAACCTTGGAAGATTTGTAAGAACAGTGCTCAGACCACATAACTGAATACATAGCGAGCTCAGATGAAGTCGGGCGACGATTAAGAATCTCTTTAATGCGGGCATATTCATCGGGCTTTAAGCCAAGTTCAGCAAATGGTTGTTTGGTATCTGGTGAGGTTTGCGCACTAGCAACGGTATCTAATGACATCACTTACCTACCAGTGCGCTTAGAACTGAAGTAAAGAATGGCAAACCATCAGTTGTTGGGCCAGTTAGTGAATCAATCGCGTGTTCTGGGTGAGGCATTAAGCCAACGACATTGCCGCGCTCGTTAGTAATTCCAGCAATTAGATTGCGTGAACCGTTTGGATTCTCGCCAACATAACGAGCAATAATGCGATTGCTATCTTCAAGTGCTTTCAAAGTTTCATCATCGCACTGGAAAGAACCTTCGCCGTTTTTTAGCGGAATCACAATTTCTTGCCCCTTGGTGAAATTAGTGGTCCAAGCACTAGTTGTGTTCTCAATCTTTAACGTTTGATCACGACATAAGAAATGAAGTTCATGATTGCGAGTTAGCGCGCCGGGCAATAAATGAGCTTCGCAGAGAACTTGGAAACCATTGCAGATGCCAAGAACCGGCATGCCTTTATTGGCCTGCGCAATAATTTCAGTCATCACTGGGGCAAAGCTTGAAATTGCGCCACAACGCAAGTAGTCACCATAGGAAAAACCGCCAGGCAGAATTACTGCATCGACGCCCTTTAGGTCAGCATCGCCATGCCAGAGTGAAACCGCCTCAGCACCCGCGTATTTAACTGCTCGCGCGGCATCTCGATCATCGAGAGTTCCGGGAAAAGTTACGACTCCAATGCGCATACTTATTCAGACCTAACGGTAAATGTCTCGATAACTGGGTTTGCAAGTAGAACTTCAGCAGCTTTTTCAACTTCGGCAATCTGCGCCGGAGTTACATCTCCATCGACAGTTATCTCGAAACGCTTGCCTTGACGAACATCGGTTGCAAAGGAGAATCCCAAGCGGGGCAGCGCAGCGGCAACAGCCTTGCCTTGTGGATCAAGAATCTCGGGCTTCAACATTACATCGACCACGATTTTTCCCATTTTTTATCTCCTTTGTTAGTTCTTAATACTTAGTGATTCGTGCTTAGCGCTTGGTGCTTTAAATTCAGTGCCAGTAATTTTCTGGAAAGCCGCGAAGTAGCGTTGCGCAGTTTTTTCAACGATCTCAGCAGGTAGTTCTGGTGGGTTACTTTCGCGATCCCAACCACTGCTAACTAAATAGTCGCGAAGATATTGTTTATCGAAAGATGGTTGTGATGCACCTGGTTGCCAAGTGTTCGCATCCCAGAAACGTGATGAATCAGGAGTTAGTACTTCATCGCCTAACGTCATCTTGCCATGAACGTCTGTGCCGAATTCAAATTTAGTATCAGCCAGAATAATTCCGCGCTCTTGCGCGATGCCAGCTGCGAAGTCATAGATTGCAATGGTTAAGTCACGCAGTTCGGTTGCAGTTTCGGTTCCCACAATTTTGGTCGCAGCAAGAAAATCAATATTTATATCGTGATCGCCAATTTCAGCTTTTGTGGCTGGCGTGAAAATACTATTTGGCAATTTCGACCCATCAAGTAAGCCAGCAGGTAGATCGTTGCCGCAAACTTTCTGATCGTTTTTATACTCTGCCCAACCGCTGCCAGTTAGATATCCACGGGCCACGCACTCGATTGGATACATAGTTAGTGGTTTAGCAATTACTGCACGTCCAGCGACTTCAGCTGGCACATCACTGCTGATGATGTGATTAGGAACTAAGTGCTTTAGTTGCTCGAACCACCAGAGCGATAACTGCGTTAAAACCGCCCCTTTATTAGGGATTTCGGTAGGTAGAACCCAATCAAAAGCTGAGATGCGATCGCTTGCAACGATTAAAAGTTCGCCAGTTTCATTCGTATAAAGATCGCGTACTTTTCCGGTGCGCAAATGTTTCCACCCAGTTATCGCAGGCGCTGGCGGTGGGCCAGCTAGGCCAAAGCCGCTCACCTGATAGCGCCGGGTTTGTACTGCGCAGCGGCAGGGTGCGCGGAAGTAATCGCTTCGATGCGACTAACAACTCGAGCTACTTGTTGGCGAGCATCGCCAGTAAATTCAATTGGGTCACTAATTAGCGCTTTAAGGGCTGCATCATCAAGTGGAATTCGTGCATCGGCTGCGATTGCGGCAAACATGGTGTTTGGTTTTCCTTCACGCATCGCAAGAGCTGCAGCGACTGCATGTTCTTTAATTACTTCGTGGGCAACTTCGCGACCAACACCGGCTTTTATCGATGCCATTAAAATTTTGGTGGTTGCCAAGAATGGTAAGTAACGTTCTAGTTCAGTTGCAATAACGGCAGGGAAGGCACCGAACTCGGCAATTACCGTTAAGAATGTTTCGAGCAAGCCATCGATGGCATAGAAAGAATCTGGCAATGCAACTCGGCGAACAACACTGCAACTAACATCGCCTTCATTCCATTGGTCTCCGGCTAGTTCGCTAACCATTGAGGCATAACCGCGCAAAACTACCGATAATCCATTAACGCGTTCGCAAGAGCGTGTATTCATTTTATGTGGCATTGCACTACTGCCTACTTGGCCAGCTTTAAAGCCTTCAGAAACTAGTTCGGCGCCTGCCATTAAACGAATCGAAGTAGCAAGTGAAGATGGTCCGGCAGCTAACTGCACCAGTGTTGTCACTACGTCGTAATCAAATGAGCGCGGATAAACCTGACCAGTTGAATCGAGAACGTTTTCAAATCCAAGTTCAGCGGCAATCGCTGCTTCTAGTTTGAAGTGAGCATCGCTGCTACCAAGTAGATCGATCGAATCTTGTGCGGTGCCCACAGGGCCTTTAATTCCACGCATTGGATATCGCTCTTGGAGCGCTGTTAAACGGGCATATGCGAAGAGCAACTCTTCAGCAGCTGAAGCAAAGCGTTTTCCCAAAGTTGTAATTTGGGCCGGCACATTATGTGAGCGACCAGCAATTGGTTGCGCCGAATATTGCGCAGCTCGATCGCCCAGGGCTGCCAAAACTGCCACAACTTTGTCATGCACAATATTTAAACCATCGCGCACTTGTAGCGCTTCAATATTTTCAGTTAAATCGCGGCTAGTCATGCCGGCGTGAATAGCTTCGTGACCAGCAAGTGCGTTGAATTCTTCAATGCGAGCTTTAACATCGTGACGTGTCGCTTTTTCGCGCGCATCGATGGAAGCTAAATCAACTTTAGTAATTACTTTTTCATAGTCAGCAATAACTTTGGCATCAATTGCATGGCCCAAAGTTGATTGAGCGCGCATAACGGCGATCCATAGTTTGCGTTCTTGAATAATTTTGGCTGATGGCGCGAAAATTGCGCGCATCTCGGCCGATGCGTAACGGCTACCTAGCAAGCTAGCTGACTCATTCACTGCGTCATTCTCTCGCATTTAATTGCCCTTCTCTGCCACCGACGCATTTAGCGCGATGTCGGTTCGGTAGAACGAATCGGTTAATTTGATTTGCGAGATTGCGCGGTATGCCTGGTTGCGCGCTTCGGTTAGATCGCTGCCAATCCCGGTCACAGTTAGCACTCGCCCTCCGTTGGCCAGCAATTTCTCACCCTCTTTTTTGGTACCAGCATGAAAAATTTGGGTATCAGCGACTTGTGGCAAGTTAGTTACTTCGCCACCGGCAATTGGGTCGGCGGGATAACCCGGCGCCGCTAAAACAACAGTGACCGCTGAATCATCGCGCCATTGCAACGCAACGTCATCGAGATCATTGGTGGCTGCTTTATAAAGCAAAGCTGCCAACGGAGTTACTAACCGGGGAATTAAAACTTGGGTCTCGGGGTCACCAAAGCGGGCATTGAATTCAATGACTCGCAGTCCTTGATCGGTCAGCGCTAGGCCCGCATAAAGCAAGCCTATGAATGGGGTTCCGCGCGCTGCCATCTCGGCGATCATTGGTGCTAAAACTTGAGTGTAGGCATCATCTTCGAGATCAGTTGGTGCCCATGGCAGTGGCGAGTAAGCACCCATGCCACCAGTGTTAGGGCCTGCATCGCCATCATGTGCGCGTTTGAAATCTTGCGCTGGTTGCATCGGAATAATGTTTCGACCATCGCTAATACCGAATAATGAAATTTCTGGGCCAGCTAAATATTCTTCAATCACAACTCGTTGACATTGAAGTGCGTGTGCGATCGCTTCGTCGCGATCACTTGTTACAACTACACCTTTACCAGCAGCTAGGCCATCGTCTTTCACAACATAAGGCGCGCCGAAAGTATCAAGTGCGCGTTCGATCTCAAGTTGTACTGGGCCAACGGTAAAACTCTTAGCCGTTGGCACGCCAGCATCGTGCATTACTTCTTTGGCAAAGTTCTTGCTGCCTTCAAGTTGGGCGGCAGCTTTTGATGGGCCAAATACTTTTATGCCAGCTGCACGTAAGCGATCGGCTGCGCCATTAACAAGTGGGACTTCAGGACCAATAACAACAAATTCAATTTCTAATGATTTTGCTAAATCTGTAATTGCTTGATTATCTTTTATATCTAGTTCGTGACAAGTTGCGAATTGCGCAATTCCTGGATTACCGGGTGCAACATGTAGTTCGGTGCAGAAAGCATCTGCGTGTAGTCCTAGTGCCAGGGCGTGTTCGCGACCGCCGCTTCCGACTAGGAGGATTTTCATCTTTAGATGAACTCCTTCACGACGATTGTTTCGTCGCGACCCGGCCCTACGCCGATTGCGCTCATCGGCGCACCTGAGATTTTCTCCAAGAAGGCCACATAATCTTGCGCATTCTTTGGCAGATCAGAAACTTTGCGAGCGCTGCGAATATCTTCAGTCCAGCCCGGTAGGTATTCATAAATTGGAATTGCATGGTGGAAATCTGATTGCGAAGCAGGTAGTTCTTCAACGCGCTTGCCATCGATCTCATAAGCCACACATACTGGGATTTGCTCCCAGCCAGTAAGCACATCGAGCTTGGTTAAGAAGAAATCAGTTAAGCCGTTGACCCGCACTGCATAACGAGCAATCGGTGCGTCATACCAACCGCAACGACGGTTGCGACCAGTTGTTACGCCAACTTCGCCGCCGATGCTGCGTAGTTTTTCGCCATCTACATCGAGAAGTTCAGTTGGGAACGGCCCACTACCAACGCGAGTTGTGTAGGCCTTAACGATTCCGATAACACGTTCAATCTTGGTTGGCCCGATTCCAGAACCTGTGCAAGCACCGCCAGCAGTTGGATTACTTGAAGTTACGAATGGATAAGTACCGTGATCAACATCGAGCAAAGTGCCTTGTGAACCTTCAAGCAGAATAGTTTTACCAGCCTTTAAAGCTTGATCCAATATCAAAACGGTATCGGCAACATAAGGGCGCAAAACTTCGGCATAGCCAAGATATTCGGCAAGTACTTCTTCGACTTCAATATTTTTGCGATTGAAAACCTTGATAAGAACTTGGTTCTTATCGCGAAGTGCTGCTTCAATTTTCTGACGCAGAATTGAAGGATCAAATAAATCTTGCACACGAATTCCGATGCGATTAATTTTGTCAGCGTAGGCCGGCCCAATACCGCGACCAGTTGTACCGATCTTGGAATTACCTAAGAAACGTTCGGTAACTTTATCGATGGTGCGGTGATATGGCGTAATTAAATGTGCATTAGTGCTGATTAGTAATTTGCTGCAATCAATTCCGCGTTCAGTTAAACCTTTGATCTCTTGTAATAAAACACCTGGATCAATAACTACGCCATTACCAATTACTGGAATTACATTGGGACTTAAAATTCCAGAAGGTAATAAGTGCAACGCATACTTTTGATCACCGATAACAACTGTGTGACCCGCGTTATTGCCACCTTGATAGCGAACAACATAATCAACGCGGTCACCGAGCAAATCGGTAGCTTTACCTTTGCCCTCATCGCCCCACTGTGCTCCCAGTAGAACTAATGCAGGCATCGGTAAAGCCTTTCTCTATAGCTAGCGGCGGTAAGTGAAGTTTACTTGCGAGAAGTGGTTCCGGTGGAACGAAGGTCTTCGCAACCCTTAACAACGCGAGCAGCCATGCCAGCTTCAGCCAACTTGCCCCATGCGCGTGGGTCGTATGCCTTCTTGTTACCAACTTCGCCGTCAATCTTTAGCACACCGTCGTAGTTCTTAAAGGCGTGATCGACAACTGGGCGGGTGAATGCGTATTGAGTATCGGTATCGATATTCATCTTAATTACACCGTAATCAAGAGCTTCGCGGATTTCGGAAAGCAATGAACCTGAACCACCGTGGAATACAAGATCCATTGGCTTGCTGCCAGCTGCTAGACCAAGCTTTGCCGAAACTGCAGCTTGGAGTGTCTGCAAAATCTTTGGTTGCAACACAACATTGCCTGGCTTGTATACGCCGTGCACGTTACCGAAAGTTGCAGCAACCATGTAGCGACAACTTGGGTCAGTTCCTAAAGTTTCGATAGTCATTAGCGCATCTTCAGGTGTTGAGTACAACTTGGCATCGTGCTTTGCTTCGATACCGTCTTCTTCGCCACCTACAACGCCGATTTCAATTTCAAGAATTGTGCGAGCTGCAATTGAAAGTTTTTGCATTTCCGCAGCGACCTTCATATTTGTTGGCATATCAACTGCTGAGCCATCCCACATGTGTGAACTAAATAGTGGTGCTTGACCATTCTTAATGCGGTTTGCACCGAACTCAAGAAGTGGGCGCATGAAACCGTCGAGCTTTTCAGCTGGGCAGTGATCTGTGTGCAATGCAATGTTTACGTTGTAGTTCTTCGCAACAACATGTGCGAATTCAGCGAGGCCTACTGCGCCGTCAACCATGTTTTTAACAGTTGAACCTGACGCATATTCTGCGCCGCCCCAAGAAAATTGAATGATGCCATCTGATTCAGCTTCGGCGAAACCACGAAGGGCTGCGATCAGGGTTGAAGATGATGAAACGTTGATTGCGGGATATGCAAAGGCGCCAGCTTTCGCGCGATCCAACATATCTGCATAAATTTCCGGGGTTGCTATTGGCATGATCACTCCAGTGGTGGATATGTAAAAGCCGAGCGCATCTTTGGGCCGACTAAAGGCTTACGACATATCCAACCACTTACCCGAGCGTAAGAAAAATTACGCGCGCGGTAATCGAAGTGGGAGCCTTGGTTACATGCCCAAAAGCATGGTTTTCAGGGCTCGGGCGATGATGGTGGCTACCGCGCGGGTTAGTTCAGGGGTGGCCATGAACTTGATGAAGCCGATTAGAAATCTAGTCATATCTAGCCTTTCGATAAGCGATCACGTATGTGATCGAAGGCTGTGATCTTCGCGGGTCTATGCTCTGGTAAAAATTTGAGCACTAACTCTTGTTGATAGGTAAATGCCTAGGAAAAGATTGCCTTGGCGAGTAACCTCAAGCACTATGACTGAAGACTCGCTCTCAAATCTCTCCCATGAAACTCGCACCTTTGCCCCTAGTGCTGAATTTGCCGCACAAGCAAATGCCAAGGCCAACCTGTATGACGAAGCTGAGGCCGATCGGTTAGGTTTCTGGGAAAAGCAAGCCAAGGACTTGTTATGGGATGCACCTTGGTCTGATGTTCTTGATTGGCAACCACCGTATGCGAAATGGTTTGTCGGTGGAAAGTTAAACGCCAGTGTTAATGCCCTCGATCGTCATGTTAATGAAGGTCGTGGATCTCGTGTTGCTTTTCACTTTGAAGGTGAACCTGGTGACACTCGCACTATTACATATGCAGATTTATTAGTTGAAGTTAAGAAAACTGCTAATGCGTTAACTGAAATTGGAATTAAAGCTGGCGATCGCGTTGCAATCTACATGCCAATGATTCCCGAAGCAGCAATTGCGATGTTGGCATGTGCGCGTATTGGTGCCCCGCACTCAGTTGTGTTTGGTGGTTTCTCAGCCGATGCTTTGATTTCACGCATTAACGATGCTGATGCGAAGTTAGTTATTACCGCTGATGGTGGTTATCGCAAAGGTGCTGCGTTTGCACTAAAACCAACGGTTGACGAAGCGTTAACTCGCGAGAACAAAGTTGAAAAAGTTTTAGTTGTAAAGCGCACTGGCCAAGAGACTGCTTGGAACGCAGTTACAGACATTTGGTGGCACGAGATTGTTGATCGGCAAAGCGCAGAGCATGTGGCGCAGGCTTTTGACGCCGAGCACCCGCTGTTTATTCTCTACACCTCGGGCACAACAGCTAAGCCAAAGGGTATTTTTCACACGACTGGTGGCTATTTAACGCAGGCTGCCTACACCCACAAAGCTGTCTTTGATTTAAAGGCTGAGACCGATGTTTATTGGTGCACCGCAGATATTGGTTGGATTACTGGTCACTCGTACGTGGTTTATGGCCCACTAATAAATGGTGCGACCCAAGTTATGTATGAAGGCACGCCTGATACGCCGCATAAAGGTCGCATCTTTGAATTAGTGGCAAAGTACAAAGTTAGTATTTTGTATACCGCACCAACTTTGATTCGTACTTGGATGAAGTGGGGCGATGAATTTCCAAAAGCGCATGATCTTTCATCACTTCGTTTACTTGGTTCAGTCGGTGAACCAATTAATCCTGAAGCCTGGATGTGGTACCGCGAAGTTATTGGTGGCAATCGTTGCCCAATTGTTGACACTTGGTGGCAAACCGAAACTGGCGGCATCATGATTTCACCATTGCCTGGTGTGACTGCAACTAAACCAGGTTCTGCAATGCGTCCGATTCCGGGTATCAGTGCGAAAGTTGTTGATGATCAAGCTAATGAAGTTGGTCTAGGCCATGGCGGATTCTTGATTCTAGATAAACCATGGCCCGGAATGTTGCGCGGAGTTTGGGGCGAAGACGAGCGATATAAAGAAACTTATTGGTCACGCTTTAACGGAATTTACTTTGCTGGCGATGGCGCAAAGATTGATGAAGAAGGCGCACTCTGGTTGCTAGGTCGCGTTGACGATGTAATGAATATTTCTGGTCACCGAATTTCAACTACTGAAGTTGAATCGGCACTGGTTAGCCACCCTGAAGTTGCCGAAGCTGCCGTAGTTGGCGCAGCTGATGCCATGACTGGCCAAGGCATTGTGGCATTTGTGATTTTACGCGGTGGTGTTAAGCACGGCGAGAGCGAGGCGTTGATTCAAGCACTTCGTGCGCACGTGGCTAAAGAAATTGGCGCAATCGCTAAACCACGCCAAATCGTGGTGGTTAACGAACTACCAAAGACTCGAAGCGGCAAGATCATGCGTCGATTACTTAAGGATGTGGCAGAGCATCGCGCAGTTGGCGATTCCACAACTTTGGCAGATCCAAACGTTATGAAGCTGATTGCTGAAGGACTTAATACTTCTAAGGACGAAGATTAGGTAGTTTTAAATCAACTTTTAGCGATTATAAGTTCGCTTAGCTGCAGTGAAAGCGCTACCAAATTCGAGTGATAGCGAGTTATCG
>CANHRM010000016.1 GCA_947463725.1 Actinomycetota bacterium
TGATCCAGGAATTCAATATGACGACACCATCAATGATTGGCACACCAATCCTGAGACCGGTCGCATCAATGCATCAAACCCATGTTCTGAATACATGTCACTAGATAACTCATCTTGTAACTTGGCTTCACTTAACTTGATGAAGTTCCTAAAGGCTGATGGTTCATTTGATGCAAAGACATTTGCTCGCGCAGCTGAAGTAATCATCACTGCAATGGATATCTCAATCTGTTTCGCAGATTTCCCAACTCAAGCAATCGGTGACACAACTCGTGCATACCGCCAGCTTGGTATCGGATACGCAAACCTTGGCGCGCTACTTATGGCATCAGGTCTTGCATATGACTCTGAAGGTGGCCGCGCACTAGCTGGTGCAATCACATCATTGATGTCAGGTGTTACCTACAAGCGTTCAGCTGAACTAGCTGGCATTGTTGGGCCATACGATGGTTTCGCACAGAATGCCAAGCCACATGCTCGCGTAATGCGCAAGCATGCAAGTGCTTCATCATCTGCGAAGTCAATGACAACTCTTGATAAAGATGTCTGGGCCGAAGCAAACAAGGCATGGGATGCCTGTCTTTCAACTGGCGATAAAAACGGCTGGCGTAACGCACAGATTTCTGTGCTTGCCCCAACTGGAACAATCGGCCTAATGATGGATTGCGATACAACTGGTATCGAACCTGACTTCTCACTAGTTAAGTTCAAGAAGCTAGTTGGCGGCGGTTCAATGCAGATCGTTAACCAGACTGTGCCAGCTGCTCTTAAGAAGCTTGGCTACACAGATGAGACCATCGAAGCAATCGTTGAATTCATTGGTAACAACGGTCACGTAATTGATGCTCCTGGCCTAAAGCTTGAGCACTACGACGTATTCGACTGCGCACTAGGTGCACGTTCAATCGCACCAATGGGCCACGTTCGCATGATGGCTGCTTGCCAGCCATTCCTATCAGGTGCGATCTCAAAGACCGTTAACTTGCCAGAGGATGCAACTGTTGAAGAAGTTGAAGAGGTTTACTACGAGAGCTGGAAACTAGGCATCAAGGCACTTGCCGTTTATCGTGACAATTGCAAAGTTGGCCAACCATTATCTGATGGCAAGGCAAAGAAGAAGGAAGTTGAGACAGTTGCTCCTGCAGCTGCAACTCGTAAGCGCCTTCCAAAGTCTCGTCCATCACGCACCACATCATTTGCAGTTGGTGGCGCCGAGGGTTACATGACCTCAGGTGCTTATGCCGATGGCGCACTTGGTGAAGTATTCCTAAAGCTTGGCAAGCAAGGTTCAACTCTTGCCGGCGTAATGGATGCCTTCTCAATTGCAGTATCAATTGGTTTGCAATACGGCGTGCCACTAGAGACCTTCGTAGAGAAGTTCACTAACTTGCGCTTCGAGCCAGCTGGTATGACCGATGATCAAGATATTCGTATGGCGCAATCAATGATGGATTACATCTTCCGTCGTCTAGCACTTGATTACTTGCCATTTGAAACTCGTAGCTCAATGGGTCTCTACACAACAGCAGAGCGCGCACGTGCACTTGAGACAGGTGAGTATGCAGCAGATGTTGCAGCAGTCACCGAAACTCTTTCGCAATCAGCAGCACCTGCTGCAGTTGTAGCGCCAGTTGCACCAGCTGCCAAAGTTCAAGATGTGAAGATCGAAGAAGCACCACGTGCTTACAACTCTTCAACTGAACTGATGGAAGCAATCACCGGTATCGCATCCGATGCTCCGCTATGTATGACTTGCGGCGTGAAGATGCGTGCATCAGGTGCCTGCTACGTCTGCGAAGGCTGTGGCAACACCTCAGGTTGCAGCTAAACCGAGCTAGTTAAACAAGAAATAAGGTTGATTTAGGCTGGTTCAGGCGGGGTAAAAACACCGTCTGACACCAGCACTAAATGACGAGTTTAGGGTTTAGTTACCACTAAACTAACGGCATTAAAGAAACTACCTTCGCGGGTTATCCGGTTCGCGGGGGTTTTTCTTTGCCCAAAAACAGCTAGCCCAAGGCTTGCCCCTCAGATTTGGCATGGGATCACCCGAGAAATATTTTGTGACACTCTGGGGCCGATACCGGTATCTAGCTAAAACAGGTTCACTCTTATAACTATGAATATTTCATTTCAAGTAAAAAACCGCCAACTTCTATGGGCTGCATTTCTATTGCTTATTCCAGATACTTTCCTCTGGTACGCATCGCTGGGTTCAGATTGGTCTGACCCTTCACAATCATTTAGTTTCCTGAGTTCAGATACATACCTGGCCGGAAGTGCAATTGTTTACCTACTGCTTTTCTTCTCCTTATTTGTCAAAGGTGATCGAGTCTGGAAGCCATATTTCATGGTGCTGGCAACTTTTATGGGAATTTACCGATACATCTCGTCGGCAGATACATGGAATAAGAATGGCACCGCCGGAAAAACTATTTTGAACAATCTATTTGTGAAATTTGACGGTCAGATGCCTGTGCAACTTCTATCAACGCTAGCAATTATTATTGTCATTTATCTTTCACTAAGCGAGTTTCAGAAAATTACTTCGACTACAAAAGCCTTATGGAATCGTGCTTTCGGGACTTCGGATTTAACAGCCAAGACTATTTTGGCAACTATTCTTTATCTAGTCGGCACAATCAGTTTAGCTGTCACAGAATTTATAACCTTAAAAATGATGCCGGCTACCGAGCCCAACAATATGTTGACTCGGGATTTAAATGGACGTTAGCTTTAGGCTGGATTTTGGGCCTAGCGATAATTCTTATGGACTTAATTATTTTGACCGTTCTAGCGGTCTTCTTCTTTTCAACAGTTAATACTTGGTGGAAAGAATTGGCTCAGCTCTGGCAGTCTTTAAAAGACTTCCGGATTAACAAGTACATAACCCGCCTAATCACCGGCTATACCTACACGTACTTATTTGTAGCCACCGTGATTGTCATGGCGCTAGCCACGCCTATTTCAACTTTTGGACTTTATGGCACGACTTATGGAACCGAAATTCATCCGATTTTGATGGCGTTTATGTTGGTAGGCGCACTTATTGGAATTTTCGTGACCTTGGCAATCTTGTTGGTAATTCGCTTGTTAGTTGAAGTCTCTGTGGCCTTGATCCATATCGCCCAGAACACCAGCCGATAAGAGAGTTCAAGCCACTATAGGGCGGCCACACCTTGGCGCTCGCCTAGCTTTGGCAGCAAAGGTCAGCTAAAGCGTTGTAATTTCGTTATCGAAAAAAGTAGAAAAACTACTGACTTTCTCAAGCTCGGGGAGTAACTTCACCATCAGAACTGTAAACGATTACAGTTCAAGCGTGAGGGAGTCCCAAGTGGCCAATATTGAGGCGGTAGCCAAGCAGGCTGGCGTTTCCGTGGCCTCGGTTTCCCGCGTAATCAATGGCACTGCAGCTCGCGCTGATACTGAAGCGCGAGTGCGCAAAGCAATTGCCGAACTCGATTATCAACCAAACTCAGCAGCACGCGCACTTAAGGTGCGCCAATCAGAACAGATCTGCTTATCTTTCGATGATCTAGCAAACCCGGCATATATCGCAATGACCCGTGGCGTTGGTCGCGAATTAAGTTCCACAAAATATCGCTTGATTTTATCTTCGGCATTTTCTAGCGTCGAAGAGATTGTTAAACACTTGCAAACAATGGGTCGTGGCTTTGCCGATGGCTTAATTATTTCACCCATCTATAGCGATGAACGAATTACCAAATTAATTTCAGCCCTTCAAATGCCAGTTGTATTAGTCGGAACTCTGCCTGAAGGCGTCGATGTCGATAACGTGCATGTTGATTCAAGTGCCGGTATTTCAATGGCGATCGAACATTTAGTTGAAACAGGCCGCACCAAGATTGGTTTGATTAACGGTCCGCTAAATACCAAGCCAGGTATGCGTCGTAAGGCTGCATTTGAAAAAGCAATCAAAGCTGCAGGATTAAAATTCGATAAATCCAGCATTATCCAAGCCAATACTTTCTCACCTGAAGCTGGCTATTTCGCTTTCTCTGAAATTGAAGACTTTTCTAAATTTGATGCTTTTCTTTGCGCTAACGATCAGCTAGCTGCTGGTGCCATGAAGTTTGCTTCTGAAAACGGAATTTCAATTCCAGGAGATATTGCAATCGTTGGCGTCGATAACACCAACATGGCATCACTATTGCACCCCACACTTACTAGCGTTGATTTAAAGGCTGAAGAACGCGGCGAGATTGCGGCAAAATTAATGCTTGATCGTTTAGCAAATCCAGATCGGCCATCAAAGCATGTAACCGTTGAACCCAAATTGGTGATTAGAGAATCAACGGCAAAGAAATGAGCAATACGGCTGTGAAAGAAGTTAAGTTAAAGAAGGCTAAGAAGTCCAGCAAAGCCAAGATGTATAACCGTGGCGCCTGGATGTACGCGCTACCCGCATTTATCCCACTAGTTCTGCTTAGCGTTGTGCCGCTATCGCAAGCGGTCTGGACTGCTTTTACTGACTCGGTAGCCGGCTTTAATGTGAAAGTTTCCTTCATTGGTTTTGAAAATTTCCGACGATTAGCTGGCGATACTTTGTTCTGGCAATCTTTTAGGATCGGCATAATCTGGGCGTTCTCAGTTACTTTCTTAGCGCTCTTCCTTGGCTTTGGTTTAGCGCTATTACTAAATCAAAAGTTGCGATTCCTTGGTTTGATGCGTGTTCTCTCGCTTGTGCCGTGGGCGATGCCTCCAGTAATTGTGGCAATTATGTGGAATCTACTTTTGCGTCCACAAAGTGGCCCAATCGAAGGACTATTCACGTTCCTGCATATTCCTGGCGCCAAGACAGACTGGCTAGGTGATTTTAATACGGCGTTCCCAACTGTTATTTTAATTGGCGCTTGGGTGGGCATGCCCGTTATTACAGTTTCAATTCTTGCTGCACTTCAAGGCATTCCAACTGAAATGGTTGAAGCTGCGGTCATTGATGGCGCAAATGCATGGCAACGCTTTAGATACATAACAGTTCCAGCAGTACGTGCCATAACTTCAGCGTTGGTGGCTTTAAATATTATTTGGAACTTTAGCTCTTTCGGTTTGGTCTTCGTGTTAACTGCCGGTGGCCCCGGTGGCAAAACATTCGTACCGGCACTCTTTGCATACAACGAAGCGTTTAAATACGGCAATTTCGGTTACGCAGCCTCTATGGGTGTCGTGATGGCTCTAGCAATTGTCGGCATGCTCGCCATCTACTTAAAAGCTAGCAAGAGAGAGGATACCCAGCGATGAGTACTGCCTCTAAGAAAGTAACAACAAACTTGTCGGCGACACCGATTGAGAAGAAGAAACGTAAGTACTACTTGATACCTACTTACATGGCTGTGGTTTTTTACATATTATTCTTAGGTTTCCCATTTATCTGGATGCTCAGCACTTCCTTTAAATCACCATATGAGCTTTTACAATTAAAGCATTCGATAATTCCCGATGGGCTCTACTGGCAGAACTACACAGACATTATTGAAAAGCGCGGTTTGATTAACTCGGCTAAAAACAGCCTAGTTATCGCCCTTTTAACAGCCGGCCTGACTACTTTGTTTACAGTTCCTGCGGCTTATGCCATCGCTCGTTTGCGCAAGATTTTCTCGGGCATAGCTACTGGTTGGATTTTAATAAGCCAAGTTTTCCCTGTCTCCCTTGTAATCATCCCGCTCTTTATGGCTGTACGCCGCCTTGGTTTGCTCGATTCAATCTGGGGACTAGTACTCGTTTATTTGGTAGCTAGTTTGCCATTCTCGCTTTGGATGTTAAAAGGCTATGTGACATCTATTCCAGTTGATCTCGAAGAAGCTGGCGCAATGGATGGTGCATCTTCATTCCAGATTCTGCGCCGCATCGTTTTCCCGCTGCTAGTACCTGGCATTGTGGCAACCGCGCTGTTTACCTTCCTTAATTCTTGGAATGAATTTTTCTTTGCTCTCGTGCTAATTCAAAACCCAGATAACGAAACGCTGCCACTTACTTTGGCGCGATTTATGGGTTCTGAAGGTCAAGTACTGCTTGGCCCATTAGCAGCTGGAGCTTTCTTAGCGACGATCCCTTCACTGGTGATCTTCGGTGTAATGCAACGCAAACTTGCTAGCGGCTTATTAGCCGGTGCCGTTAAGGGATAAGGGGGTCGGATAAAAGCAGCAGCGAGAAAGGTTTTGTGCGAATTAGAAGTAATTCGTTTTGAACCGGATGATCAAAGCAGTAAAGATCAAAATGTAAAAAGAAGATATTCGCCGATGAGTATCTTTTTCAATAACTAGAGGAGATCCAAGTGAAGAAAAGTAAGTTATTTGCAGTAGTGGCAGCTGTTGCCGTTACCGCAAGCCTTGCCGTCACAATTCCTGCACGTGCTGCCGGAATTGAAATGACATATTTAACACCGGCCTACCTAAAGGGCACTGTTGCTTCAACTGAGCGCATCGTGGCTGACTGGAACAAAGCCAATCCAAATGCAACTGTAAAGATTGTTTACGGCGACGTTAACAACATGCAGGACAAGCTAACAACAGCATTCGCTGGTGGCGTAGCTCCAGATATTTTCCAGCATGAAGCAGCTTCAATCCTGACCTTCTCAAAGCAGGGTTATTTAGCTGATCTTTCAAAGGAAATGGCTCCACTTAAGAGCTCAATTCCGGCTGGTCTATGGTCTGTTGGTTCATACAAGAACCGTCTATACGGCGCACCAACAATGACACAGACATACACAATTTTCGCAAACGTTGATGCTTTCAAGAAGGCCGGCGTCAAGATTCCTACCGGTACAAATACCTTTACTTGGGATGACTACCGCGAATTGGCAAAGAAGTTCACAACCGGTGGTAACTACGGCGTTGCCTGGGGACTTAAGTCACCAGCTGCGATGACCATGATCATGGGCATGAACTACAACGCGCAGTTCTTCCGTGGTCTAACAACTTCAGCTGGTCCACAGATCAGCGTTAATGCAGCTGAGCTAGAAGTTCCAACACGTGTTTGGGACATGATCTACACCGATAAGACAATTGATCCAGCTGCGCTAACCATGACAGGTGCTGGCCCAGTGCCAGGATTCCTTGCAGGTAAGTACGCAATGATCTTCGCTGCTAGTTATGTTGCTTCAGATCTAGATGTGGCTGCTAAAGCTGCTGGTTTCAACTGGACTGCGCTTCCATTGCTTAAGGGAACTTCAAATAAGCAAGGTGCAAACCCACAGACACTTTCAGTATCTGCGCAGAGCAAGTATCCAAAGCAAGCTGCAGCGTTTATCCGCTTCATGCTTAAGGATGCAAACCTTGCTGAGCTAGCACTTGGTGAAGGACTTATTCCTTCGACAACTGGTTCACTAAAGTCTGCAATGGCAACTAAGAAAGATAGCGCGGGCTGGACTCAGATTCTTGATGACGGCGCAGCACTAACACTTGCACCATTCACATTGGTACCTAACTACCAGAAGTGGAAAGACACTGTTCTACAACCTGCGATGCAGCAGTACTTGCAGGGCAAGATCTCACTAGCTGAGCTCAAGAAGCGTGAAGTCGAAGGCTACAAAGCTATTCGTTAATCGCTGATTGATCCCTGGTTGATCATCCGAGGATGAATGAACCAGCTGGGGCTGCTCTAAAACGCAGCCCCAGCTGGACTTCACTGGATGCAAATATTTCATGTAATAACTACTTAATTTAGAATGGATAAAGATGTCGCTCTTGGAAGAAAAAGCTATTGGCGCCTTATCAGGTGCTGCTGTCGGAGATTCACTCGGCGGTGCAACGGAAGGCTATAGCCCAGAAGTTCTACAAGAGCGCTTTGGCGGTTTAGTACGTGACATTGTTGGGCCTTTTAATGTCGAGTGGAAGACAGCCCGGCCAGTTTCACCGTTCCATAAGGGCAACGGTCACATCACTGATGACACACTTATGACTGAAGCGCTGATCAATGTTTACGATCAAGTTCGTGATCACTTAGATGCGTATACCTTCGCTGATGGCATCGTGCCTGAAATGATGGAGAAAGAACGATGGATCCCAGAGCTAGAACGCGAATCGCTTTTGATTCATCGCGTTTTCCATGCTGAAAAATGGTTAGTTCTAAAGTTGCTTCATGCTCATGCTGATCCACGCGAAGCTGGTTACGGAAACATTGTTAACTGCGGCGCAACTATGTATATGACACCTGTTGGCATTATTAATGCCGGTAACCCCGAGGCTGCTTATAAAGAAGCAATTGAAATTGCTGGTGCACATCAATCAAGTTTTGGCCGAGAAGCTGCTGGTGTATTTGCTGCCGCTGTTGCAACTGCCATGACACCAGGTGCCACAATCGATGAAGTAATTGAAAATGCAATCGCATTTGCCCACGATGGCACCAAGGCGGCAATTAAAGCCGTGACCGATGAAGCTAAGAACGTTAAGTCTTGGGAAACCAGCTTCCATCAATTGCGCGCAGCTATGGCGCCATATGACTCATTGGGTGAGGCATACCGCGAACCAGGACCAGATGCACGCAAACCTTCGCGACTAAAAGCTATTGAAGAGTTGCCGTTGGCACTTGCTTATTTGCGAGTTTCAAAAGGCAGTTTCGAAGATGGAGTATTGGGTTCTATTAACTATGGACGTGACTCAGATTCAATCGCCACCATGTTTGGCTCGCTAAGTGGCGCTATGAACGGGCGCCAGGCGATTCCTCATAACTGGGCTGAAACTATTGAGCGCGAAAGTCGCATTGATTTAGTTGCTAATGGCAAGAAGATGGCAAAGATTGCAACTGAAATTGCCGCACGCGATGCGCAAAAGGCTGCGGTTGTGGCCAAGGCTTCGGCAAGTCTCTTCGGTAGCATTTAATTATGAGTAGCCCATTTAAGTTACGAGTTACTTGGGCACAGCCAGAAGATTTAGTGGGGCACTTTTTCGGCCAAGCTAAATATGAAGGCGTAAACGTTGCCGAGGAAATTGCGGAATGGGAAGCTGCGGGGGGAGTATCGCAAGCATCAGTTGTCGGTGCTAGTGCAGTGCCGGCAACTGCGCAGATGCGCGAATTAGCTCGCGCTATTTGTGCTCGGGTCGAAGCAAAGTTGCAAGCAAACCCAGAGCTAGATTATGAAAAGTTTTTGGCCAACTTGCCAGATACGGCATCTTCCACAAAACCTGACCTGAATACTTTTCATGGCGCTTGGCTCGGACGTGCAGCAGGTTGCTTGCTAGGTAAGCCAGTTGAAAAAGTTCAACGTGTTGGTATCCGTGCAATTCTGGAATCAAGTGGACGATGGCCGCTAACGGAATATTTCACCGCTAAAGGCGTGCCAGCTGAAGTTTTAGCTAAACATCCGTGGAACACCCAGAGCGGCAAGACTTGCTTGCAAGAGAATATCGATGGCATGGCTGAAGATGATGATTTAAATTATCCGCTAATCGCACTTCTAACAGTTGAGAAATTTGGTCGTGATTTCAACACCGATCACATTGCTGATCAATGGCTAAAGAATCTACCTGCCGGCAAAGTTTTCACTGCAGAGCGAATTGTTTATCGCAATTTGCTTGATGGTCTAGATCCCATGGTGGTCGGCGGATTAAACAATCCATTTAAAGAGTGGATCGGCGCTTTGATTCGCACAGATCTATATGGCTGGATTAACCCAGGTAATCCAAAGGCAGCAGCCCAAATGGCAGTTCGCGACGCTTGGCTCAGCCACCGTCGCAACGGCCTATATGGCGCTGCTATGAGCGCTGCGATGAATGCCATGGCGATGGTTACCAAAGATATTGACCAAGTTCTAGATGCAGGCTTCTCAGTGCTGCCACCAGAGAGCGCCATCTATAAAGCTTGCGCGCTTACCCGCGAGCTAGGAAATTCAGATCTTGATTACGAGTTAGCTGTCGATAAGTTATATGAACATGTCGATGGCATGCACTGGGTTCATACAGTTAACAACGCCGCTCTTGGCGTATTGGCCTTAGCGCGAAGTAAGGGCGAGTTCTCAACTGCGATTACTCACACCGTCATGGGTGGCTGGGATACCGATTCAATTGGCGCCACAATTGGCTCAATCTGCGGTGCGATGCTGGGTGGAGCTGCGATTCCAGCGCAATGGGCTGATCCAATTGATAATCGTTTAACTTCGAGCATTCCAGATTGCGATCAAATCAAATTTACTGATTTAGCAGTTCGAACTCACGCACTGGTCTAAGTCGCAATGCTGACAGATCTCAACTCAAAAGAACCTCGTGGGGTAGATCTGCCGGCCCCAGTTGGCGATGATGAAGCCAAGATCTTTGCTGGGCCCGCGTCGCTAGCAGAACGAGAGGAATGGCGTGCTGAGTTAGCTAATTGGCGAAGTGATGCGCTTAAAAGATTTAATTACAATGACCGCGCATATAAGAATGCCGCTATTGCTGGGCGCGCTAACTACAACGCAGCCCTTATCTGGCTCTGGGATGAACTGCTCTTTGATTTTGAGAATCAAGTCTTTACGCCAGATAAATTAATTGCCGATGCTAAACGCTTCGGTGGCTTTGATGACATCATCTTGTGGCACGCTTACCCAGTCATTGGCATAGATTCGCGTAATCAATTCGATTTCTATAACCAAGTTCCGGGGCTAGCTAAGCTAATTGCTGAGCTGCAATCACATGGCGTGAAAGTGCATCTCAATTACAACCCATGGGATAAATGGACTAGTCGTGCAGCTGAAAGTGATCAAGTAGAACTAGCTAAAATCGTTGATTTATATGGCTTTGATGGGGTTTTCCTGGACACCATGAAGTCAGCTGACCCCGCATTTATGGCGCCTATTTTGGCAGTGAAACCTGATGTGATTGTTGGTGGCGAAGCTCGAGTACAGCAAGAACGTATCTGTGATCACGTAATGTCTTGGGCGCAATGGTTTGGCGATAGCGAGATACCTGGCGTGATGCGCGCTAAATGGTTTGAGCGTCGACACATGTTGCACCAAACTCGTCGCTGGAATCGTTCGCACCGTGAAGAGATGCAGGTTGCTTGGCTAAACGGCGCTGGCATGCTGATCTGGGAAGTTGTCTTTGGTTCTTGGGTTGGTTGGGATGAACAACAACAAACTATGTGGCGCGAAATGGTTACTGTGATGCGCGAACATCATGAACTTATTACCATGGGGGATTGGCAACCGTTAACTAAATTGGCTGATGCAGCCGAAGCTCATAACCTTTACGCCTCAAAATTTAGCAAGGATGGCAACTCGTTATTTACAATCGTAAATAAAAGCGACCAGGACTATCAAGGTGAGATTGCTTTTGGTTTAGTTGGTGATGTTCCAGCACATGGTGTGGCTGCAATTTGGCAGACGCCAGCTCAGAGTATTTTGTTGGAATATACATATGCGACTAAGTCGGCCGAATTTCCAAAGCATCAAAATATTCGCAAAGTTGAGTTAACTGGTGAGTCCAAAGAATTTGAATTCACATACCGAAACCGTGAGTGCAGTCTCTATACCGAAACACATTTCATTGATACCTGGAAACCACTGCCGCCGAATTACCACCAAGTTTTTACTGATCATTTAACGGTGCCGGTTAAAACGGGCGTGCTTGATAAGTCTGAAGTCAGTAACGGCCAATATTTTGAATTCATCGAAGCAACTGGCTATCAACCAAAAGTAGCAAACCGTTTCTTGGCGCATTGGGTAGATGGCGCCCCAACCATTGAACAGTTAGAACAACCAGTTACCTATGTTGATCTAGCTGATGCCCAAGCTTTTGCCACTTGGCGAGGGGCTCGGATTCCAACCGAGTGGGAATGGCAGCTAAATAGCAGTGAAATTGAGCGTAGAACGCCGCTTTGCTGGAACTTAACCAATAGCGTGCAAAGCGATGGGCGAACTCGCTTCTTGATCCTTAAAGGCGGTTCTAACTACAACTTGCGCAATGGACAAGGGTCTAAATCCACTAGCGGCATCGCTGAATCAGATTGGTATGTTGATGGCGGTAAGCGAGATTCGAGTTGGGTTGAGAAGCTATTACTGATGGGGCTAGGAATGTCTAGAAGTGAGAATATTTCGTTTCGCTGTATCTCTTAAAGTTTAAACTGCTTAAACCAATCAAGTGCTAGCGGGTTGGCTAGTGCGTCGCGGTTACGAACTTCGCGGCCATTGATTACATCACCGACTGCTAACTCAACTAATTTGTTCGACTTAGTTCGAGGCAGTTCAGGAGCAGCCACAATCAAATCGGGAACGTGACGTGGACTGGCTTGTACGCGAAGGGCGGTCTTAAGTTCTTTCTCAAGTTCAGCAGTTAATTCAGCTCCGCTCTTTAGCGTTATAAAAAGAACTACTCGAGTATCGCCTTCGAAATCTTGCGAGACTGCCATTGCTTCTTGTACTTGGGTAAAGGTTTCAACTACTCGATAAATTTCAGCAGTACCAATGCGCACGCCTTTGGAATTCAAAGTGGCATCGCTACGACCATAGATTACAAATCCGCCAGATTTAGTTTTGGCCGCAAAGTCACCATGAGTCCAAACGCCTGCAAAACCTTCGTAATATGCGCTGCGGTATTTGGCGTTATAAACATCGCCCCAGAACCCAATTGGCTTTGATGGGAAGGGCAAGGTGCAAACTAGTTCGCCTTTTTCATCAGCGGCTGCTGACTTTCCTTGCACGTCATAAACATCAGTGGCCATGCCGAGTACGGGGCCTTGTAGTTCACCCCGATAAACTCCTTGGGTTGCAATGCCAGCTGCGAAACAACCACAGATGTCGGTGCCGCCAGACATTGAAGCTAAGTGCACATCTTTCTTTACTTCGCGATAGACATAATCAAAGCTCTCAGGGGCCAGTACTGAACCAGTAGATGCGATCACCTTAAGGCTGCTTAAATCATGGCTCTGCATAGGCTTTAAATCAGCCTTTGCGGCAGAGTCGATGAACTTGGCAGATACGCCGAAGAAATCTAACTTCTCATTTTGGGCAATATCGAATAATCGCTCTGGGTTTGGATACATCGGTTGACCATCAAATAACACGATGGTGGCGCCTGCACCTAGGCCAGTTGCTAACCAGTTCCACATCATCCAGCCACAAGTTGTGTAGAAGAAAACTTTGTCGCCGGCCTTAGTATCGAATTGATAGCGATGCTCGGCCACGGCCTTTAGATAAACACCTGCTGCGCTATGAATGATGCACTTTGGTTTACCGGTTGTGCCACTTGAGAAGAGAACAAAACCTGGGTGGTTAAATGGCAGTCGAACGAACTTAGATTCCGCGCCAAGATATGGTGCGATCCAATTAGTAAAAGTTGTGAAGTCATTTACTTGATCAGTGATCAAGACAGTTTTGACAAGTGTTGGCAATGAATCTGCAATCTCAGTTAGTCGCTCGAGGCAATCGAATTCTTTGCCGTTATATGAATAGCTCTGAGCTGCTAATAAAACTTTAGGTTCAATTTGGCCAAAGCGATCAAGTACTGCATTAGGTGCAAAATCAGGCGAAGAAGTACTAACAACTGCGCCAATGCTTAAAGCACCAAGTGCGTAGATTATTACTTCGGCATAGTTCGGGGTCCAGGCAACAACCCGATCGCCAGCTACAACACCCAAATCAGTAAGGGCGGCGGCAACGGCTGCAGATTGGGTACGCAATTGCGCCCAAGTAATCTCTTTACGGTTGCCATCTTCATCGATCGCAATGATCGCAACTTCATTATCTTTACCTTTAGCCAGAATATTTTCAGCAATATTAAGTGAGCTCTCTGGAAAAAATTTGGCATCAATAAAGTTCTTACCAGGGGAGTAATTAACGCTGCCTTTATCGCCAATAATTTCTAAGTGATCCCAAACTAATGACCAGAAGTCGCCCGGTTGACTGATACTCCACTTATGCAGATCGGCATAGGAGTCGAGATTTAAACCAGTTTTTGTAATGGCAGCAGCAGTCAATGAAGTCAGAGCGCTATTGGCAATAGCTTCATCGCTTGGTTGCCAAAGTAATTCGTGGCTCAATTACTTACCTTTATTTAGATACTTAAAGCGCGCTCGGTAATAGGCACCAGAGATTCCACCGGGTGCGAACATAACGATCAAAATAAAGATTAGGCCGAGTGTAAATGCTGGCTCAGATAATGGGCCGCTTATAAATTTAGGTAAAGAATCAAATGTTGTTCCTTCGCCAAGCACATTTAACCGAGTACTTAGAACTGAGTAAAGAAATCCGCCGAGCACAGCGCCCCAACGAGTTACCGGGCCTCCCAAAATCACCATCAGCAAAAGAGCAATTGTGGTGTCTGCAGCTGCGTAGCGAGGCGAGCCAGAGCCGCTAACAATCAGCATTCCGGCTCCAATGAGAGCCGCCAAAGCTGCTGATAAAACGAATGATAATAATTTAAAACGATTTGGATTTAGACCCAAGACAGATACCCGTTGCTCGTTATCGCGAAGAGCTGCAAATACTCGACCTGCTGAGCTCTCAGTAATCCACCAAGCAGCAAAGTAGATGAATGCCAAAATACCAAGGGCAAGAAGATAGAGATATTTAGTGTTTACAACGCCAATAAAGAAATCCGGTACTCGATCAGCATTAATCGGCAGCCCGTCGTCACCATTTGTGAAACCACCAAAGTCACGACTAATGAAGACGTGGCCAGCCTGCCCGAAAGCTAAAGTAACCATGGCAAATGTGATTCCGCTGGTGCGCAATGCAGCGGCACCAGTAAGCGTTGCGAGAACCGCTGTGAAGATAATTGAGCCTAGCGCTGCTAAAAATAAGTTCACGTTAAATGTATTTACCAAGATGGCAGTTACATAAATGCCGCTAGCAAAATAGATGGCATGGCCAAAGGAAAGCAATCCGGTGAAGCCAAAGAGCAAGTCATAAGTTAAGGCTAAGGCGCCGTAGAGAAACGCAACAGCCATAGTTTGCTGCAGGCCAGCTTTAGATAATGGATTAGTGCCGATAAATGGTAAGACCGCAAAAATTAGCGTCATTGCAATTAGCAATGGGCGAGAGTATTTCCAACGTAACATAATTAGTTGCTCACCTTTCCGAGTAATCCCGAAGGTTTAGTGAGCAGCACCGCAGCCAAGATGATGACGACAACAAAGTCACCCAAGCCAGTTAAATAGTAATTTGCAAACTGGTTAGTGATGCCGATTAACATTGCTGCAATTGCGCTACCCGTAACTGAACCCATGCCGCCAACTACTACAACGATAAAGCCGTAGATCAGCCAAGAACCGCCCATTAGCGGTGATACGCCATATGAGAAGACTGAGATCAATACGCCACCGACACCGGCTGCAAAACCACCAATAAAGAAAACAGTGCTAAAAGCTAAGCGCACGTTAATGCCAAGGGCTGAAACCATAGATCTGTTTTCGACGCCTGCGCGAATAATTAGGCCGATGCGGGTAAATTTCAAAATACTCAACATGGCAGTTAACAAGATTGCGGCAACTCCGATGTAGATGAATCTATCGATTGGAATAATCGCATTGCCAATTGTTACGGCTTTCATAAACCAAAGTGGAGTAGGGAATAAGCGCGCATCGCTACCAAACCAGCCAGCCAGAAGGGCGGTAACAACTAGGGCAACGCCAACAGTGACCAGAGCTTGGTCGATGTGACGGTTATACAAGCGGTTAATTACGAGTTGTTCCATGAGCAGTGCGAACAGACCAGCGACAATGCCGCCCGCAATCATGGCTGCAATAAATGTCCAAGTTGTTGGATTTGGAAAAACCTTGGTAGAAATCCATAATCCGGTAAATGCACCGATGGTTAAGAACGAGCCATGAGCAAAGTTAAGGACTCCCATAAGGCCATAAATAAGTGACAAACCTGAGGCAACAAGGAAATAAAGAGCACCAAGACCAATACCGGTTATGAGGATAAGCAGGAAAGTACTCATTTACTTATGACCCCCACTTACGCCCAGCATAGATTTAACAAATGATTCATTTTGTAGATTTTCTGGCCCACCTTCGAAAACTACTTTGCCTTGATCCATCACGATGATGTTCTGGGCGATTGCTTTAACTAGCGCAAGATTCTGTTCAACGATCAACATGGTCGAATGATCGGCAACGTGCGCTAGCGCATTAGCAACTTCAGTTACTAATTTCGGTGCTAAACCTTTAGTGGGCTCATCAATTACCAAAATCTTGTTTTGATTTAGCAGTGCTCGCGCAATCGCCACCATTTGCTGCTGGCCACCTGAAAGTGTTCCGGCACGTTGGCCAGTGCGTGTAAGCAGCTCAGGAAAGAGTGAATAAACCAAATCGTAATCTGGCTTTTCATCGCGTTCAGCTAAGGAAAGATTCTCTTTGACCGTAAGGCTGGAAAAAATCTCGCGGTCTTCAGGAACATATCCCAAGCCCATTTGCACAATCTTGTGTGTGGTGACTTCAATGATTTCAGTGCCACCAAATTTGATGCTGCCAGTGCCTGGGTTTAAGCCCATGATGGCTTTTAGCGTGGTGGATTTACCAACACCATTACGGCCTAACAGGGCAGTTACTTTGTTCTCAGGCACAAAGAAATTAACACCTTGCAAGATATGTGAACCATTAATAGTTACATGTAAATCTTTTACCTCTAGCGAACTCATAGTTCGGCCCCTAAGTACGCGCTCTGCACAGTTGGATTATCCATAACATTCTGTGGGGTATCGATCGTTAGGAGTTCACCGTAATTAAGTACGGCAATGCGATCAGCTAGACCCAAAATTACATCCATATGGTGCTCGACGATCAGCACAGTCTTCTTATGCACCTTAGATAGAGAACGAATAATTTCTACCAGCGCCGGAATATTTTCAACACTCATACCGGCCATTGGTTCATCAAGTAGAACCACATCTGATTTTGAGGCCAGCACAATTGCAATTTCTAGACGGCGCTTATCGCCATGTGAGAGCGATCCAGCAAATAGCGCGCCTTTACTAAGCAAGCCAACTTGCTCTAGGCAAGCAGATGCTCGATATAGAACTTCCTTGTATTTGTCAGCGCCTTTAGTGAGATTCATTGACGAGCCATCTGCGACTTGAGCGGCAATTCGCACATTTTCGAGCAAAGTTAAGAATGGAAAAATACTTGAAGTTTGGAAAGTGCGAGCGATACCAGCTTGTGCTCTTTGATGTGGCTTTAACTTTGTGATCTCTTTTTCACCTAAGTGAATGGTTCCGGTTGTGGCTTCACGTAAACCAGAGAGCAAATTAAAGAAAGAAGTTTTGCCAGCACCGTTTGGACCGATAATGCCTAAAGTTTCATTTTGATTAATTGAGAGAGTGATTCCTTCAAGAATCTTGGCGCCGCCAATAGTTAAGCCGAGATTCTCGACCGATAGCGCTGAAGTCATTTGGCTAATCTACCTGCTCTCAATTTATTTATCTAATTACTTGAGCGTGAATTCTGCAAAAAAATGTGAAAAAAGAAACTGGCTCCACATCGAAATGTGGAGCCAGTTTCATCTAATTAACTAGATCAGACTGTTACGTTGTAAAGAGTGCTTACTAGAGATGGTACATAGTGACCATTAACTTTAGTTAGCTTTACAAGGAACATTGACTGAATCAGGGTGTGGTTTACCTTATTAACCTTATTAAGGCCAGTTAAACCAACGAAACTAAATGATTCAAGAGTTGAAATCATCTTGTCTACATCTAGGTTTGGATTGCCCTTAACCGCTTCAATAATCATCTGTGCGGCGTTAACGCCAGTAGATGTGAATAGGTCTTGAGTCTTACCAGCCTTGGCATAATCAGCAGCAAGTTGAGTTGCTGCCTTGCCCTTTACAACACCTGGGAAGTAGCTATTTGTCAGGATTGCGTTAGCACCTTCAAATAGTGAACCGTAGATGTCGTATGAAGCTACGCCTGCAAGACCAGTAATTGGACGAGCTGTTGCATATGCCTTCTGCTGAACTAGTGCGGTGAACATGGCACCTGAAGTTGCTGCATTTGACCAAGCGATGAAGATGTAATCGCCCTTTACGTCAGCTGCCTTCTTAGCAAATGGTGTGAAGTCAACAGTAGTTGTTGGAACTTTGATTTCTTCGAACAGTGCGCCCTTTGAGGCAAGGTATGCCTTAGCTGCGTAGATGTTACCTAGACCGAATGGGTTATCTTCAACAAAGAGAATAACTTTCTTGCCCTTAATTGGCTTAATCTTCGCTAGAGGTGCGAAATCTTGTAGTGATGTATTGCCTGAACGGAATACATACTTGTTGGCAGCAGAAGTAACTGCATCAGCCTTAGCAGGACCTGAGATGTATAGAACCTTGTTCTGTGCAGCTAGCGGAGCAAGAGCTCCACCAACTGTTGAAGATGCAGTTCCTACGATGATATTTGTACCGTTTCCAACCATTTCTTTAAATGATGCAGTAGCTGATGCAGGATCTGCGCCATCATCTTTCTTAGTGATTACAAATTTACGACCATCAACTGAGTTCTTGCCGTTGGTGTAGTACTTAAGACCCCACTCGAGGCCATCGATGTAAGCATCGCCGTATGACTTAAGGCCGCCAGATGTTGTTGTGATAACACCAATCTTGATATCAGTAGCGGCATTAGCTGGAGCCGATACTGGTGAAACTAGTGCGATTGCAAGAGCGGCAACTAGTGCGGTCTTGATCGAAGACTTCTTAAACATTTAATCTCCTTTAGAAATTAATAGCTGATCGATTGGCGATCTGCATGCTCATTAGTTTAGGCGTTAAGCCTTGATTTTCCGAATTTCGCTAGGCTCTAGAAGAATTACGTTTCGTTATCTATAGTTAACTTATGAGCAATGAGAGATACCTCCCAACTGAAAAACTTGCAGTTCCGGTAAAGGGCGGCCAGCTAGCTTTATATAGATTTGGTAACAATTCACCTTCTGTTAACCATTTGCCAGTACTGCTCATTCATGGCGTGACATCTTCCAACCGTGCATTCCAACTGTTCGCAAAATCACTTGTTGAACGTGGTTATGTGCCATATGCCGTAGACCTGAGAGGTCGCGGAGAATCTAATGATTTACCAGGCCCATTCGGCATGAAAAATCATGCTCGTGATATGTCAGATGTAATAAAATTTATTGGCGTTGAAAGTATTGATGTGATCGGCCACTCAATGGGTGCATTCGTTGCAGTCGCATTGCAAGGTACTGATCCTAAACTCGTTAAACGATTAACTCTGGTGGATGGGGGAATCCCGCTACCACTGCCACCTGGCATGACAGTGGCTCAAGTAATGCCATATGTACTTGGTCCAGCTATGGCTCGTCTTGCGATGACCTTTGAATCAGTTGATGCATATCGTGACTACTGGAAACCACAAGCAGCTTTTGTTAAAGGTTGGTCTGCAGTTCTTGATGAATATATTGAATATGACTTACAAGGCACAGCGCCAAACTTAAAGGCGCGCACTAATCCCAAAGCGGTTGAAGAAGATAGTGAAGATTTATTTGTAAGTAAGTTAATTGAAAAGACGCTCGAGAAGTTGCCGGAAGATGTGCTCTTCATTCGGGCAGTTCGCGGCTTACAGAATGAAGAAGGCGGCTTGTACCCTGAACCTGTACTGGCTGCGGTCTTGCCGAAATATCCAAAGTTAAAACTTCGCACCATTGCCGATACCAATCATTACGACATATTGTTAGATGAAGTTGGCGCCGAAGCAGTCGCAGAATTAATTTACGGGGGCAAGTAAATGGGTAACTCATTAGATGGCAAGCGCGCATTCGTCACTGGTTCATTTCAAGGAATCGGTTTAGGTATCGCTACCTCACTGGCTAGCGAAGGTGCTGCCATTGTTCTGCACGGCTTAGCTGATGCCGAAACAATTGCTAAGGCAGAAAGCGCTGTAGTGGCAGCCGGTGCCAGAAAAGTTGAAAGTCATGTTTCAGATCTGCGCGATAGCGATGCAACCGAAGCGCTGATTGCGAAAATTCTTAGTGGTGGGGCGGTAGATATTTTGGTTAATAACGCCGGAATTCAGCACACTGCAACTATTGCTGACATGCCACGCAGTAAATGGAATGACATCATCGCAATTAATCTTTCATCTTTCTTTGACACTATGCGTTTGCTATTGCCCGAAATGGCTAAGCGTGGCTCTGGTCGCGTCATAAATATTGCATCAGTGCACGGCTTAGTGGCATCAGCTGCGAAAGCACCTTATGTCGCTGCTAAACATGGCGTTGTTGGATTAACGAAAGTTGCAGCCTTGGAATACGCAAATATGGGCGATCGTAATTCTGGTGGCGTAACTATTAATGCGATCTGTCCAGGTTGGGTGGAAACCGCACTTATTGAGCCACAAATCCAAGCCCGCGTTGATTTACACAATGGTGATCGTGCCGCAGGTATCGCCGATTTGCTTAGCGAAAAGCAACCCAGCCAACGCATGTCAACACCTGGTGATATTGGTGCACTTGCACTTTGGCTATGTAATCCAGCAGCGCACAACATCACTGGAGCAGCAATCCCAGTTGATGGCGGTTGGACTGCGCAGTAAAGCAAAGTAGTTAAGGTTGGCCTTGTGAGCAGCGCCTTGTCGACCCAAACCCGTAAAGCCTTAGAGGCTGCCGTTGCGGCAATTGGTGGGCAAACTCGTGAAGGTCAGATCGAAATGGCCGAAGCTGTAGCGAACGCACTTAGCGATCAACACCATTTGATGGTGCAAGCAGGTACTGGTACCGGAAAATCACTTGCTTACTTAGTACCTGCATTAGTTCATGGCCGAAAAGTTTTAGTTGCAACTGCAACCCTTGCGCTACAACGACAGTTAGTTGAACGCGATCTACCAGCAGTTGTACCAGCACTTGAAAAAGCGCTCGGTCGCGAAATCACTTACGCCGTTTATAAAGGCGTAGGCAATTATGTTTGCTTGCAGAAGATGAATTCCGAAACTGCTGACCCTGATGGCGAAGTACTACTGGAAATTTCTAGTCTAGGAAAAGATGCTAACCGTTTAACTGCGTGGGCTAAGACGCCAGGGGTTAGCGGTGATCGTGATGATGCCCCCGAAGTTGATCGTCGAGTTTGGTTAGCTAATTCGTTATCTGGTCGCGAATGCGTGGGCGCCGATGTCTGTGCCTACGGCACGCAATGCTTTGCTGCCAAAGCGAAAGCAAAAGCGCAAACTGCCGATGTAGTAATTACCAATCACACTCTGCTGGCTATTGAAATTGTTGATTCACACCCGATCTTGCCCGAGCGTGATGCAGTGATTCTCGATGAAGCTCACGAGTTTATGGATCGCACAACTCAAGCAGTAACTGAGGAACTAACTTCGGCCCGGGTTATCAGGGCAGCTGCAATGGCTCGTAAACATTTACCGGGCAAGCTGGCAGATACCTTTGTAAAAGTTGCAGATGATTTCCATGATGCGATGGCTGATTACGGCCAAGATATTCGAGGTGATTTCACCAAGAGTGGGCGCTTAGAAGATATTCCATCTTCGCTAGAAGCTCCGATTCGTAAGGTTTTAGAGGCTGCCAAAGCAATTATTCAATTAATCGCAGTAGATGAGGAAATCGTTGATTCTGACACGATTGCCGAACGCGCACGAGTTAAAGGCGCGGTTAATGAGATCGCAACTACCTGTGGCAAATTACTAAAGCAGAGTAATAACCAAGTGCTTTGGTACGAGCCAACTTTCTCAACTCTTTACTTAGCGCCACTTTCAGTTTCCGAAGTTCTGCGCTCTAATCTTTTGACCAAAACGCCAGTGATTGCCACATCGGCAACCCTGACAGTGGGCAACTCATTTGATGCGATGGCTAAGTCAATTGGTTTCTTAGTTGGCAGTGACCCAGATACTGAAGTTGCTAAAGATGAGATTGATCCAGCAAATGTGCAGATGCTCGATGTTGGATCACCATTTGATTTCGCTAATCAAGGTGTTCTGTATTTACCTAAACATTTACCTGAACCCGGTCGCGATGGTTTGAGCCAAGAAGTTATCGACGAACTTGGCGAACTAATTGATGCCGCCGGTGGTCGCACCTTGGCACTCTTTAGTTCTTGGCGAGGAGTCGAGGCAGCTGACGCACACTTGCGTAAAGTATTAGCTGAGCTGCCAATAAAAATTATCACGCAACGACGTGGCGACTCAGTTGGTCCGTTAGTTGAGAAATTTGCTAATGATGAAACATCAATTTTGTTGGGCACGATGTCTTTGTGGCAAGGTGTAGATGTTCCGGGCCGGGCCTGCTCGTTAGTTGTTATTGATCGAATTCCTTTCCCGCGCCCCGATGAACCAGTGATGGCAGCTCGCGCAGCACAGGCAGATAAAGCAGGTGGCAGTGGATTTATGCAAGTATCGATGCCACGAGCGGCGCTGTTGCTAGCACAGGGCACCGGCCGCTTGATCCGCTCGGAAGATGATCGTGGGGTAGTGGCAATCCTGGATTCGCGCATCGTTAATAAACGTTACGGCAGCGTGCTTTTAAACTCGATGCCGCCACTATGGCGTACTTCAGACCCAGCTATCGTGCGAGATTCGTTGCGTCGATTAGCGCAAGAACAAATCAATTAACCAGCTGAATAACTAGCGCTTCTATCTGTGGCCAAGTTTTCGCAAAGCTCGGATGCAGATCTAACTGAGTAACTTCTTGCCAATGCACCCAACGAACTTCATGCGATTCATCATTTAAATTATGTGGCTCTAAACCGATTGCCGCTGTCGCAAGCACTGTGTCGTAACGCCAGTTTCCATGCAGGTCAGAAAAAGTAGTTAACGGTTTTACCAATGTTGCATCGATGCCGGTTTCTTCAACAGCTTCGCGCACAGCTGCTTCGACAATAGTTTCGTGCGAGTCACGAGCACCGCCCGGAACGCCCCAGGTATCACCGTTATGAACCCATGGTGCGCGATGTTGTAACAAAAGATGTTGATCGCGAATTAGTAATAAGCCAGCTGCGCCATGTTTTCCCCAATGGCGATTACCGCAGTCACATTCGACCCAACCATCACCATCGCGCATTGCCACAGTTCTAGGCTCTCACATCATCCACACTTTTGCAGGCTGTGCTGATCTGAGTCGAAATTCGTACCTAGCCTGCGCAGATGCGAAAACTACTGATCTGCTTACTTTTAACGCTACTTTTACCCATAACTTGGCTTCTGCCAATTAGTACAGCCAGCGCTGCTGATTGCGTAGATGCTGCATGCATCAATGTTTACACCCAAGATGGCCAAATAATTATTGAAGGAAAGAAAGGCAGTGGGCCAAAAGCCAAGACAAAACCGCGCGCAGTTAAGCCACCGAAGCCAGCAGTTGTGAAGCCGATTTTTCCTGAGTTAATTCCGCGACCAACTGCGACACCGACTCCTTCACCTAAGCGAACTTATAAACCGCGCATCAAGCCAACTGCAAAGTCAACTATTAAACCTTCAATTAGACCAAAAGCAACTAAATCAGTTTCGTTAAACGATCGCCTAATAAAGTTATTGCCCACTGGCGGAATTGCATATCAACCAGAAGCCGAACCACTAGTAAATGTGCCGATCTATTTCTGGAGTGATTTACCAACTCAGTTCGCGACTCGCGTAACAGTTGTCGGCGAAGTAGTAGACGTGTTGTTGCGTCCAGGCTTTGTATGGAGTTTCGGCGACGGTACTTTCCTAAGCACTACTGATGCCGGTGGGCCATATCCAAATGGCAAAATCAAACATACTTATAAAAATCCGGGTATCTATCCAATAATTTTGGTGCAGAGCTGGAACGGCAACTGGACCCATAATGGAACTACCC
This sequence comes from Actinomycetota bacterium, assembly GCA_947463725.1. Taxonomy (GTDB): domain Bacteria; phylum Actinomycetota; class Actinomycetes; order Nanopelagicales; family Nanopelagicaceae; genus Planktophila. The sequence continues at coordinate 23,701 of CANHRM010000016.1, forward strand.
GAGCAATAACCGGCACAATCAAGACCACCGTTTTTGCAGTTGTAACCGTGGTTATTGCACCTACTCGTTTTTTCGTTTAGTCATACAGGGCAGTTAGCGTTTGAGTCATCCACAGTTGTTAGAGCTTGAGTCACCCACAGCAACTAACGCTTGAGTCATCCACAGTATTAATCTGATTCTAGAAATCCGTCGGCGCATTAATTTAGGTTCACAGGCATGACAACACTTACTTCTCCACACGATTTATTAGCTGCAATTCCATTTCTAATCGGTTATCACCCAAGTGATTCGCTGGTTTTAGTGGCCATCAAAGGTGACCTAGTTTCGATGGCTATGCGCGTTGATTATCCGCGACAAGAAAATACCGATGCTTATGACTTGCTTGCACATCACCTAAAACTCGATGGCGCTGATGCGGCCCTCATGATGGCTTATGTGCCTAGTAACAATCTTGAGCTTTATGAAACCGGTGCTGAAGTGCTTGGTTATCTGGCTAATTCGTTAACTAAGAACTCAATTAAGATCCGCGAATCAATTGAAGTAATTGGCACCCGCTGGCGTTCAGTTATTTGCGAGGATATTTCTTGTTGCCCGCCTGAAGGTAACCCATTGCCAGATTTCGATAGTTCTAGAGTTGCTGCCGAACAAGTAATGGCAGGTCGCACAATGCCATTTATCGACGTTTCCAAATTAGCTGACTCAATTGCTGCTCTACCAAATATTGGTACTGAGTTCATCGCTCAAGTTGAAAGCTATTTCGTGCATGAAGATTCACCAGATCTAAATGAGAAACAACGCGATGGCGCAACTGCAGTTGTTGACCTTGGCCAACTTTATGAATTCGGTCGCGGTAGTAGTGACCCTGATTTAGTAGCGCAAGTAATTGGTCGCTTATCTGATATTCAAGTGCGCGATTATGCCCTTGGCATTCATTGCGCTGACACAATCGATGCTTATTGGACAATGTGGAAAGAGTTACTACGCATTGCACCAGTTGGTTATGTCGCACCGATTGCTTCAATTTTTGCAGCAGTTGCATATGAATCTGGTCAAGGGGCCTTGGCTCATAAGGCACTTGATCGTGCTTTGATTGATAACCCAGGCTATTCACTGGCCCTATTGCTACGTCGAGTTTTCAGCGCCGGCTGGCCAGCTACAACTTTCATTCAAATGCGCGAACAATTACATCCCAAGGTTAAAAGTGCGATTTTTGAGGCTAACTAGCCACAGCAAAAGGGTTCGCAGCTGCGAGCGCCGCCAGTTACAATTTACCCAGGTCACGAGTTCTAGGTACTAGCCCCGGCTTACTAGACGGCAACCCTCCACCGCGGCGGGGTGCTCCGGGTGACGACCTGGTTCTACTCTTAATCGATTAGAGCAAGTGCGTTAAGGATTAATTATGGCTACATCAGATAACGATTCGGCGAAAGATCGCCACTTGGCAACAGAAGCCTGGGTTACAGGCGCATGGCTCGAAGGTGATGATCCAGGCGATCGTAAGTTTATTAAAATTGGTGATTTAACACTTGAGTCAGGTGAAGTTCTCCCTGACATAACAATCGCTTATCAAACTTGGGGCCAACTAAATAAAGATAAAGACAATGTAATTTTAGTAAACCATGCAATGACTGGTTGGTCTGATGTTCCTGGTTGGTGGCCACAAATGGTTGGCCCAGGTTTACCGTTTGATTCCGATAAATTTTATGTAGTTTGCCCAAATGTAATTGGCGGTTGCCAAGGTAGTACGGGGCCATCTTCGATTGCACCTGATGGAAAACGATGGGGTTCGCGTTTTCCATATTTAACAGTGCGCGACATGGTTGCTGCTGAAGTTAAATTCAGCGATGCTCTCGGCATTAAGAAATATAAATTAGCTGTGGGTCCGTCCCTTGGTGGAATGCGTTCTCTCGAATGGGCAGTGCAATTACCTGATCGCGTTGAAGCAATTTGTACAATTGGTTCAAGTGCCGTTGCCACCGGTGATCAAATCGGTACTCACTCAATTCAAATTCGCGCAATTAAGAGTGATCAATATTTCAATGGCGGTGATTACTACGAGCAAGATCAGGGACCATATGAAGGCATGGGCATTGCACGTCGAATTGCTCACCTGACTTACCGCACTGAATCCGAGATGGATGTTCGATTTGGTCGCCAGATGCAGGGAGATGACACAGGTCGCTATGCCGTCGAGTCATACCTAGATCACCAAGCCCATAAGTTGGCTCGTCGCTTTGACCCAAATACCTACATAATTTTGACCGATGCCATGAGCTCTCACGATATTGGCCGAGAGCGCGGGGGCGTGGATAAGGCACTTGCGACCATAAAGATCCCGGTAACAGTTGTCTCAATTGATACCGATCGACTCTTTACCCCGCGATTACAGGCCGAAATCGTCGAACTTACGCCTACGGCTCAACCTGTGGTTGAGATTTCTTCGCCTTTTGGCCACGACGGTTTCTTGGTTGAAGTCGATGCAGTTGGCGATGTAATTCGAGGGATCTTAAATAAAGCCAACTGATTTAAGAAATAAGCCGCGAAAAGCGGCAAATTAGGGCTTTTGGATGTGCATTTACCCCTGTGGACAAATTATAATATAGCCATCGCCTTCGCGACCGAAAAGTTAAAAAATCGGGGCGCGAATCAAACAAAGGACTGCTGTGGCTGTATTTAGTGCGCTCAAAAACAAGGTGAAGAA
>CANHRM010000017.1 GCA_947463725.1 Actinomycetota bacterium
AGGTCTACCCTCAATGAAAATGCTTTAGGTCATTTTCCAAACATCATCGTTGGGGGATTTATGAATAAGCGAATTCTCGGTGCATTTCTAACTGTTGCACTAGGAGCCGGAACAATTGCTGGAATCGGAAGTTATGTAGCGTCGGCGAAAAATGATTCTAGAATTTTAGAAGGCACTTTGGTCGGAACTCTGCAAACTCCCGAAGGAAATCTCCCGCACTACACCTTAGATATGTCGGTATACCCAGACAGCATGTATGGCGGACACGGCAAAGATGGTGGCCCACACCCTGATTATGTGACCTTTGGCCCAACAACTAACTTTTCAGTTCCGGCACATTCAGCCGTAACAATCACTGTTCATCAATATGACAGTGGCGAAACAATCACGAACCCATTTTTTGCAAAAGCACATGGAACTATGGGCGGAACTTTTACCGTAAATGGCAAAGAGGTTACTCAGATTGCGCCAGATACCGTCGGGCACACTTTTACTTTGCATGGTTTAGCTAATGGAAAAGATCAATTATTTGTAAGTGTCCCACTTCAGTATGTTCCTGAGGAAGATATGCCCGAAGAAGGTTATTCATCCTCACCATCTGTAACTACTTTCACCTTTATTACGGGTGACGAGGGTGAATATGTTTGGAATTGTGAATTCCCGTGCGGCGATGGTTCATATGCTCGCTTTGGTGCGGCGATGTCAACAATGGGTTACATGTCCGGTCACTTCAACGTGGTTAAAGCTTAAGGAGCTGCGATATGTCTGATCTGCAAACTAAAAAACCACAATGGTGGAAGAGTAAAGATGTAAAAATTACCGCTGGGCTTTGGGTAGTTTTCTCGGCACTGATCGCAATTATTGGTGGCGAAGTAAATGCCCGACCAATGGGCGAAGCAGCTTCAGAAACTATGGCTAACACAATTCACATAATGAAATTGTTTACCTGGGTTTCAGCTCCAGTCGCGGGGTTAGTAGCGGCAATCGCAGTTAAAGCGCTGATGCAGAAGATGCACTTTGGGGATAATCCACCGCCAGAAGCCGACCATCAAATTTCTGATTCACCGAAAGCAACAGCGGTCTGGGTTATTGTCTCAGCGCTACTTTGTTTATTCGCACTAATTTTCGGCATGGTGATACTTCAAAAAGATAACAACACCCTTCTTGATGTTCATGCGACTGATATCAAAGTAACTGGTCAGCAATGGGCCTGGAACTTCGATTATTCTGATAACGGAAACTTCCAAAGTGAAGATTTGTATTTGCCAGTTAATAAGCCAGTTCATTTTCACGTAACTAGTCTCGATGTTGTTCACTCATTCTGGATTGTGCAAATGGGAATCAAGGTTGATGCAAACCCTGGTTATTTAACTGAAACAGCTGTAACTCCTACCAAAATTGGAATATATGATTTACGGTGCGCAGAACTTTGCGGGCTGCTTCATGCATACATGCAGAAGAAAGTTCACGTCGTAAGTCAACAGGATTACAACAACTGGGTAACTAGCCACGGAGGAACAATCTAATGACCACCGTAATGAACCATAAGAGCCCAACAGCATCACATCGCCCAATTATGGAGCGGTTAAATGTAGTTACCGCCGTTGTTCTTGGCGTAGCAGGAGCTGTAATTTCCTACTACTTAGCTCAGAAATTCTTGCCACAAAATACTGAGGGTTCAGTAATGAAAACTCGCCATGACCAAGTAGTGCTAATTGGCATGATCGGTTGGTTTATTGGATTCATGACTGGCATCGGTGCACTTGTTGGCCCATTTAGATGGTTAATGGGTAAAGATTTATCACACGACGAAAATATGTACCTTGCCGGAAAAGATGCCGGCATCGCACGCTATTTCCGCTATACAACAGATCATAAAGTTGTAGGTATTCAGTATTTGGTAATCACCATGGTGATTTTCGGACTGGGCGGAATTTTGGCGATGTTAATCCGCACAAATTTAGGCAACCCCGAAGGTGGTTGGCTACATCCGCAGGCCTATAACGCTGTGGTTGGTATCCACGGAATCGTGATGATCGTTGGAACCATCATCATGATTACCGGGCCATTTGGAAACTTCATTATGCCAATCATGATTGGCGCTCGCGATATGGCCTTTCCAAGGCTAAATGCGCTGAGTTTCTGGTTGATTGTTGCCGCAATTGCACCAATTCTTTCCTCATTTTTCTTAGGTGGAATCACAACAGGTTGGTCTGCATATAACCCGCTGGCATCTCAAGCGCCTGCGGGCATGGATGGCTACATCATGTTCATCTGTATTTTTGCGATTTCAACCATGGTTGCTGGTGCAAACATCACAACCACAGTTGTTCGTATGCGCGCAAAGGGAATGACCTGGACACGTACACCAATCTTTATTTATGGCACTGTTGCTTCAGTAGCGCTCGCGCTTCCAGCATTCCCTGTCTTCTTCCTATCGCAAATTATGTCTGGTATGGATCGTGCTTTAGGTACCACTTTCTACGACACTCGTGGCGGTGGAAGCGGTTGGCTCTATGAAAACTTATTCTGGCTAATGGGTCACCCTGAGGTATATGTAATTTTGATTCCAGCTGTTGCAGCCCTTATGGAAATGGCACCAGTCTTTACGCGACGCCCACTATTTAGTTTCAAAATAGCAGTAATGGGTATAGCCGGAATTTGCGGCTTATCAATCTTGGTTTGGGCTCACCATATGTACATGACCGGATGGGCGCCACTACTAAATGCACCATTTATGTTAACGACTGAATTAATTTCAATTCCAACCGGAATGTTGTTCTTAGTTCTAGTCGGAACAGTTTGGCGTGGTCGACTTTGGATGACAGTTCCAACTGCATCGATCTTCGCACTATTGCTTAACTTCATGATCGGTGGAATTACTGGAATTTATCTATCTGATGTTCCTGCAGATGCCGCACTTCATGGCTCAATGTTTGTAACTGCGCACTTCCATTACACCTTAATGGGTGCTGGTTTAACAGGTGCGATCGCAGCTCTAATCTTCTGGTTCCCAAAGATGACTGGTCGCATGATCGATAAGCAACTAAGTTGGATTTCATTCTGGATGGTTCAAATCGGCTTTAACGTAGCCTTTATGGGCATGTTTATGGTGGGTCTAGCTGGTCAACCACGACGAGTTGAGGCGTATGCCGAATTGTTTACGCGCGGAAATCAGATCACAACTGGCGCAGCGTTTGTCATCATGGCCGGCATGCTCGTACTTCTCTGGGCAGTTATTTACTCATGGCGACATGGTCAAAAAGCTCCAATGAATCCTTGGCAATCAAAGACTTTAGAGTGGAGCGTTCCTAATCCAGTGCCTCTAGAGAATTTTGAAACTCTGCCAACTGTTACAAGTGATCCTTATGGCTATGGAAAGGCGCAATCATGAGTACCCAAGTTAATACACATCATGAACACCCTGATGTAGTCGGCAGCCGAAACAAACTCGGCGTTGTGCTAATTCTGGTCGCAGATATTGCTTTCGCACTCAGCGTTCTTTTTGTTTATTTCTACTTGAAACAACAAGACGTTGGCGGAATGTGGTTACCTCGTGCAACTGAAAGTCAGGCAGCGACAGTTCCAGCGAATGCAATGGGAGCTTGGTACCTAACTTTGCTAGCCGGCCTCGGTTTGCTGGTAAATAATTACGGTCTCCGTGGGGCACGTACCAAGAATCCGACTCAAATTAATCTTGGCTTAGGTGCGGGCGCACTTATTAGCATTGTTTTATTTGTCTATCAAATAATTCAAATGCGCCAAGTTGAGTTCACGGTAACTTGGGGCGCATATGCCTCTTGCTACTTCTTGATAACTGGATTAAGTGCTCTTCACTTCTTTATAACCGCATTCATTGGAATCGGAAACTGGAATCGTGGCCGGTTAGGTCTATATTCCAGCGATTTCTGGCACATCGACATTGCTAATGTCTGGTGGATCTGGATGGTTGTGTCATCATTGCTAGGTGCCTTCGCCCTTAGCAACCCATAACAAGTCCTGGGTACCTCTTTACTTAGCTTTAGGGGTCGTTTGGGGCTGTTCATTCATCTTTATTAAGTTAGGTCTTGAGTTCTTAACCCCATTTGGGGTCGCATTTGGCCGCTGTGCGTTAGGCGCGATTACTTTATTAATTGCGCTCAAAGTAATGGGTTTGCAGTTGCCTCGAGAAAGATCAACGTGGCGCCATTTATGGGTTGTTTCATTATTGCTTAACGTGATTCCGGGAATTCTTTTTGCTGTTGCCGAAACTGAAGTAACTTCCATTCTGGCTGGAATTATTAATGCCGTTACCCCTTTGATGACAATGTTGGCAATCATGATTGCATTTCGCGATGAAAAATTGCATTTCCATCAAGTCATCGGGTTAATTCTCGGTTTCATTGGAGTGCTAATTGTTTTAGGTGCCTGGAATGGTTTGGGAACTAGTCCTTGGTGGGCGATTGGAGCGCTGCTATTAGCGGTTGCTTGTTATGGAATTTCATTTCCGTATTCACGCAGAAATGTTTTGCCTCTGAACCTAAAGCCCGAAGTCATGGCTGCTACTCAATTAGTTGCTGCAACTGTAACTTTGTTACCATTTTATTTATTCGATGGCATCGCTGAAGATAATTACCGAATTGGACCAGTACTTGGAATGTTAGGTCTAGGAATATTTGGAAGTGGCTTTGCCTATATTTGGAATTTTAAGATTATGTCAGCTGCCGGAAGTGCGATTGCATCCTCGGTAACTTTTGTTACACCCGTAGTCGCCGTAATCGTAGGCATAATTTTCTGGGGTGAGAATATTACCTGGAATGAACCAGTAGGTGGATTAGTTGTATTGCTTAGTGCTGCAATTGCCCAAGGTCGGATAAAAGCTCTTAATCGATCTTAAAACCATCTTTAATCGGACCTAGTTCAACGCCAGCTCTGGTGTGATCGCTGACTTCGCCTCGCTCTAGTTGTGATTTATGCGCCATATCGTGCCAACGGTCTTCAATTTTTCCATATTTCCAGAGCAATAATGCGATCGCCCAAACAACTACAAAGAGGCCAACAATGATGTAGCCAGCTGAATTCAAGTCAAAACCAGCAGCGTAATCCCAGAAGAAACCTGTTAAATTCAACTGATCTGCAATCACTTGGCAGATCTCTAAGCCACCTACGAATAGTGCAACTCCCACAGATAATCCGGTAATTACGATGTTGTAGTAAACCTTACGAACTGGTTTGGAAAATGCCCACCCGTATGCGAAGTTCATAAATGAACCATCGATTGTGTCTAGTAGTGACATGCCGCCGGCAAAGAAAAGCGGTAAAGAAATAATTGCCCACCAAGGTAGCCCTGCGATAACAGAAGATCCAGCAAGGACTAGTAAGCCAACTTCAGTTGCGGTATCAAAACCTAAGCCAAATAAAATTCCAAGTGGATACATTTTCCAAGACTTATCAATGCGTCGGGCAATTGGGCCAAAGAAGCGCATCAACAAGCCGCGTGAATCCAAATGTTTTTCGAGTTCTTCTTCATTGTATAAACCTTTGCGCATTTTCATAAATACGCCCAAGATTGAAACTAATACAATTAAATTTAAAATTGCGATTAACATTAAGAATGTGCCAGATACCGTCGTACCGATTAGTCCAGTCCAATGATGAAGTGACGAGTTTTCATCTTTTAGTTGAGTTCCAAGGGCTTTGATTCCAAAGTTGAGCAAAATTGCCAGACCTGCAACAACGGATGAATGCCCGAGCGAGAAAAAGAAACCAACAGCAAGTGGTCGCTGGCCTTCGGCCATTAACTTACGAGTTGTGTTATCGATCGCAGAAATATGGTCGGCATCAAATGCGTGACGCATACCTAATACATATGCCAACGCAGCAGTTCCCCAACCGAAGAGCGAACCATCAGCTAATTCATAGTTGCCCGAAGTTGCTCGCCACATCAATAAGGCGCCTGCAACGTGCAAGAACGCGATAAAACCAAACATAAGACCCATTCGACGCCACTCATGGCGGGTCAGCAGCTCACGGATCGGCTTGCGGGCTGGTTTTGGGGTAGTTATGTTCAAAAAAGCTCCCTGATGAGTGACCCGCTGCAGATGCGAACCGTTTGCAACAAGAGTCTAAGCCACGCTCAATACCCTGTCTATTTGAAATGGTGTCGGGACCAATCTCACCCCAAATGGGCAGGTTGGGCGTATAGAGTCACGCTTACTCGATAGATCAGGAAACTTCGATTGGGGAGATCCAAATGGGCGATGACGAAGGCTTAGAAGATCTAGTTACCGAGGAAATGCTCTGGGATCGAATTCCAGAAGTTGAAGGCGCAGAACGTGCCAGTACTTATTATGAATTAAGTGCGCGCATTTTTGCACGTGGCCAATATGACGAAGCTCTAGCTCTCGCTGAAACTGCTTGCGATATTTACGATCAACTTGGTGCAAGTGCGCCATCAGAAGGTGTTGCTCAGGCATACAGCGCAATTGGTTATAACTTAAATCAACTAAAGCGCATGGAAGAAGCTGCTACTGCAATGTCAAAAGCAGTTGAGATCTTGCGCGCAAATAAATCTTCGATCGCGCTAGAACTTGCTTGCACGCTAGGCGAGTGGTGGTTTGCTTCTAAGAATTTCGAAAAAGTAATTTCCACCATGGATGAATGTGCTCAAGAACATTTGCTTGATGGCAATGAGTATGGCGCTGCTAATGATCTTTACTTAATTGGCTGCGCTCATCGTTCACTAAAGAATTTCCGCCAAGCAATCGTTTCGTTCTACGAAGCACGCGATCTGTTTAAGCGAAATAAAGAAGTTATTCAAGTTGCTCGCTGCGATCAAAAAATAGCTTCCTGTCATGTTGCGCTAGCTGAAGGCGATTTAGCATTAACTCGTGCGCGCAAAGCACTTGATGTTTTTGAAACTGCGCATGACCATATTCGTTCGAATAATGCTCTCTTTGAATACGGTAAAGCTCAAGTGCTATTAGAGAACTACGATGAAGGCTTAAACACTCTCGATCAAGTTTTAACAGTTGCTACTGATGAAGATCCTAAAGATTTTGAATTCATCGTAGATATTGAAACTTCAATCGCTGCCGTTATGCGAATTCAAGGTCGCAATACAGAGGCGGATGAGATTGATCGTCGCTTAATTTCGGTGCGCGAAGCGCTTGCCGATGAGGTCGAAGGCGAAGTAAGCAGCTCCTAAAGCTGCCCCAATTCCAGCTAAAACCAGTGGTAATTCGTGGGTTCCACGACTCCAAAGCAGGCCGCCCCAGATGCCGGCGCCTAAGATCGCAAAGTTCATAGATGCTTGATAAACCCCTTGCGCGCGACCGCGATGTTCCGGCTGACTCATACGCGCAATCCAGGATTTACCGACGCCATCAGTTAGTGCGCCAAAGAAGCCATAAAGTCCGAGCATTAAGAAAGCTAAGTGATGGTTCTGAGTTAAACCCAAAGTGCAGTAAGCGATTGCGAAAGTAATTAAGCCAAACAGATAAACAACCTGGGGAGAAAATTTGTCTGCTATTACGCCAGCTGGATAAGCTGCAAATGTTGCGATTAGGTTTGCAAATGCATAAGCAAGAACAACCATCGTTGTGCTTAATCCGATGTCATGAAGTCGAAGTAAAAGAAGTGCATCAGGGATATTAGTAAGTTGAATAAGAACCAATATTCCGATGGATCGTTTCAGTGGCGAAGGTAGTAATACTTTCATTCGTTTTTCTTTAGCAACCTTTATTTTCTTTACATACTTATCTTTGATCAAGAAGGTAAGCAGGCCACTTAGAAGTGCTGGAATCAGCGCCCACTGTGCAACTTTGCGGACGTCACCATCTAGCAACCACAGACCAGCAACAGCGAGTAATGGTCCAACTACTGCGCCAAAATTATCGCCAGCACGATGGAAACCAAAAGCCTTGCCTAAGTGCTCATTCGGAACGGAGTCATGAATCAAGGCATCACGAGGAGTGCTTCGCATTCCTTTTCCAATGCGATCAGTTACACGACCGAAGAAAACTAACGGCCAAGCCGTTGCCACGACCACCAATGCTTTACCGATACCCGCTAATCCATATCCAGCAACCACAAATGGTTTACGGCCTAAGTAATCAGATTTATTACCAGCCCAGAGTTTGGTAAAGCCAGCAGCAGCTTCAGCGCAGCCTTCAATTAGACCAAGTGCAATTGGCGCAGCGCCAATAACCCCAGTTAGCAAGATAGGAAGCAAGGGATAAAGCAGATCGCTCGCAGCATCCTGAGTAAACGAGACCAGTGTTAAGAGAATTAGATTTGGAGTTAACCATTTGGAATTTTTCATTTTAAGTTTTCCATTGGAATTCTTAGCCATGAGGAACCTTCTATCTAGGCAAGTGCTGTAGTGCCCAGTGATACATAGCAATCGCACCAGCAGCAGATGCATTCATGCTGCGGGTAGAGCCATACTGGTTGATTTCAAGAACTACTTCACAAACGGCAACTGCTTCTTCGCTCATGCCAGCACCTTCTTGGCCGAAAAGCAAAACACAACTTTCAGGTAACTGCGTTGATTCAAGTTGCTTTGATATTCCGGGCAAGTTATCAATTCCAATAATCGGCAATCCAGCTTCACGACAATAATTTCCAAAATCTTCAACAGTCGGATGATGGACAATAGTTAAATATCTATCTGTAACCATCGCACCGCGTTTATTCCAATCGCGCTTGCCAACTATGTGAACTGCGCTAACGTTAAAAGCATTTGCAGTTCGAACAACTGAACCGATATTTAAATCGTGTTGCCAATTCTCAATAGCAATCTGCAATTTATGACGTTTTGTATTTAGGTCAGCAACGATTGCGGCAACTGACCAATAGCGATATTTGTCGAGCACATTACGACGATCGCCATTCTCAAGAAGTTCTAAGTCATATTCATCACCAGTTGGCCAAGGTTTCGGATGTGGCCCTACTCCTACGACCGGGAAAAATTCTCCTGGACCGATTTCAGCTGGTGGCATGCTCATTGGATCAATCTATCTTTAGTAATTAGAAAGTAGTATTCGCAGCATGAAGTTGCGCCCGTTATCGCTTGCCTCAGTCAGCGTAGTTCTAGTTGCGCTTACGGTAGCCATGACTTCTGGCGCCCCAGGAGCCTTAAAAAGGAGCGCAATTAGCCCTATTTTAAAGAGTGCAGCTACTTCAAAAACACTGGCTAATCCAGGCATGATTTTGATCGATCCAGTAACTGGAGAAACAATTTTTGAAAATAGTGCTAATTCATTACGCAAACCAGCATCACTTTTAAAATTACTCTCGGCAACAGCGCTCTTAACCTATTTAACTCCCGATCATCGCTTTACAACTGAAATTTTTACAGGAGCTGAAGCAAATACCTTGATGATTGCCGGTTCACTTGATCCTTGGATGGAGCGGAACAATACAGTCGCCACCAAGATGGGGCGAGTATCTCTGCCTAAGCTAGTAAAAACTGCACTAAAGAAATTGGATGCCGATAACGGCGGACCGATAAAAACTTTACGTATTGAGTATGCCAGCATGTACAGCACCGACTTAGATTTCATTAAAGCTCAATTCAAAGCTCGAGATATCAAAGTCAGCACTCTGAAAGTAACCAATGCAGAGACACGCCTTTATGCAAAAGAGTCGATCGCAAAATTTCAGTCGCCCCCTTTGCAGACCATCATGGATTGGATGTTGCTCTGGAGCGATAACACATTAGGCAATCGAATCGCTATGTATGCGGCTATGAAAGCTGGATTTGGATTTAACGTGCCTGGAATTGAAAAAGTATTTGTGAAAACTTTAACGGATCTTGAAATTAATTCGAGCGGGTTAAATGCTGTTGATGGAAGCGGTCTGTCCAAATCAAACAAAGTCTCAGCTCGCATGTTAGGGCAGTTACTACTTAAAACTTATAACAGTGATAAGTACCGAACTATTTATGGTGGACTTCCAATTGGCGGGATTAATGGCACTATGCGAAACAGATTCATCAAAAGTGCACCCTCCGCAATTGGCTTAGTAAGAGCCAAAACTGGCACTCTAAATGGCACAGTTTCAATGGCTGGCTACGTCCAAGGCGGCGATCATGAGTACATTTTTGTCGCTATAGCTGATCGGATTCCTAAAGGAACTACTGCAGCAAAAGCAGCTCGAGCAGCGTTAGATAAAGTGCTTGCTAAATTCGCTAAGCCAGTAGCTGGTGTTTCACCAAGCCCATCAATTGTTGTCGAAAACCTTGATGGAACCACCGTAGCAAGCAACCCAAGTTCTTGAAGTTGGCGCATCGTAAGTAATTCCGATTGGCTCAGCGCAAACCTTTATAGTTTGCAAAACTTTTAGATCTGATGTGCGGACTTTCGACATAGTTCCACTTTTGAAATTAACCACAAATAGCGCAGTTCCATCACTTGATATAGCTAGCGATCTTGCAGCATCGCCAGTTTTAACCGAACCCAGAGATTTGTTATTCGTGAGATCCCAGGCCGCAACTTTGCCAGCTAAATTCAGAGTCACATACATCTTGGTGTTATCTGGTGACAGCACAACAGCGCGTGGAGTGATTCCCACATGAATTAGTTTTTGTGAAAAATCAGTCAGATCAATTTCGTGAATATTACTGCCACCCATTTCAGCAACATATGCCTTACTTGAATCTGCCGCTACCGCAATGCCACGCGGGTAACGACCAATTTTTATAGATTTAACTTTCATTTGTTTAGCAATTGAAATTACATCTAAAGTATATGAACACCAAGTAGTTACCAGAATATATTTATTGTCGGGCGTAACCTCTAGAACTTTAGGTACCGACCCAACTGCATACACGCCATCGATTTTATAATTACTTAAATTAATGCGGTAAACAAAACTGGTATCAAAGCCACTAGATGGAGAACAAACATCGTGCCCCTCTTTGGTAAAGCCTTTGCCATACATTGCATAGTTAGTTACATATAGGTATTTGCCATCGGGTGAGAAAGAACCTTCAACAGGGGAACCTTTATAAGTCCCGGAATATTTGGAATAACCAAAGTCGCTTAGTTTTACTGAATCAGGTATTCGCTTTATTAAGGTTTGGGTATTTGCATCATAAATCGTGATCGAATGTCGATACATCATGTTGTGCGCACTGACTAAACCGGTTCCTGAAGAGCGAACAGATTTAGGGCTGATGTCTCCAGTAATAGTCTTTACTAAAATTAACTTAGTTTGATCAGATGTAACTTCGGCGCTACTCAACTGAGGTAAAGCTAAAGAAACAATAAGAGCTAAGAGTGCAGTTCGGCGCATGCGCCAAGGGTAATGCAATTAGTTAATCGTCATCTTCTTCATCGTCATTTTCTGACTTCTTAGATTCGCTTCCGTCACTTTTCTTTTTATGCTCTTTTTCATCATCGTCATCATCGCCTGCCTTTTTAGTTGGCGGCAGAATTAGGTCTTTGGAAGCAGATCCGGGTGGCGTAATTGCAGCAGGTGTTTTAGTAGTTCTTGCTGTAGGTGTCGGAGCTTTAGTAACTGGTGCTGCTGGAGCGCTCTGAACTGACGACGTAGCAGCTGGAGTTACAACTGTTGATGAACTACTTGAAGAAGTCGAGAATGCTGGCGCACGGTAATTATCATCATCGCCTTCGTCGTCACCTTCGTAATCTCCTTCATCTCCTTCATCATCATTACGTGAAGCGGTTGGCATAGTGATTGTTGTGTCTGCCTGCGAAGGAGCTGAGGTGGCTGCGGCCGGAGAGTCTTGCGTCAAATTTAGAGTTTCAACAGCACTAGCTGGTTGATCTTCATGTGAAAGTAACGCCCAAGCAGCGCCCATTGGAAGAACTAATACGCCAGCAAGGATCAAGGCGAAATTACGCTTTGGTGTAGTTACCTTGCTTTTTAATCGGCGGCTTACTGGCTGATCGTTATCAGCTAGTTCGAACCATTCTGGCTTCTGATTGTTTTCCATGTGCAGAAATTAACTCATGAACCTGTGAGCCCTCTGGGAACGCGTAAGGCGTGTGCTGTGTGTTTATCTGAGTAGCCTTGCTCTATGAGCGTAAATCAGCCAGATAAGAACTCAGATCTTCGAATTCGTGGCTATCTCGACCTTATGAAACTGCGGGTGGTCGAGCTTTTACTCGTTACCACTTTGCCAGCGCTTGTTCTGGCCCAAAAAGGCATTCCATCGGTCGGACTATCTATCGCCACAATTCTTGGCGGAACTTTGGCAGCCGGAAGTGCAAATGCATTTAACATGGTGATTGAAAGTGAAACCGACAAATTAATGAAGCGCACTGCGCAACGACCTATCGCAATCGGCATTGTCTCCCGCAAAGAAGCAACTATTTTCGCAACTGTTGTCGGGTTACTTTCACTTCTTATCTTCTGGTTATTTACTACTTCGCTTGCTACTTGGTTAACTTTGATTGCTATCGTTTTCTACGTTGTCATTTACACAATGGCACTTAAACGACGAACTTCGCAGAATATTGTTTGGGGTGGAATCGCTGGTTGTATGCCAGTATTAATTGGATGGGCAGCAGTAACAAATGATTTATCGAGAGTCGCGTGGGCTTTTTTCTTTGTGATTTTTTTCTGGACTCCACCACATTTTTGGGCACTAGCTATTAAATATAAAGATGATTACACCGCTGCCGGAATTCCAATGTTGCCGGGTGTTACCTCACAGAAAAATTTACATGGTCAAATGTGGTTCCACACCATTGCCATGTTTATCGCATCAGTTGTAACAATTAATTTCGCCGATCTTGCACTTTGGGTGCAAATTGTAAACGCACTGCTTTTTTCAGTTTTTGCTTTAACTCTTGCGCAACTTCGTGGTAGTAATCCAGATTATGGCAAAGTCGCAGCTAAAGTTTTCCAGTGGTCGATTACTTATTTAAGTTTGTATTCAGTATTACTGGTTGCCGCAGTTTTAATCTAAGAAATTAGCCCAAATTAAATTTAATTAAGGGCTTGCGCAATATCTTTAATTAAGTCATCACTATGTTCAAGGCCAACTGAAAGACGTAATGTGGTTGCCGTAATGCCCATTGCTAGTTGATCTTGCGGGCTTAATCTGCGGTGAGTAGTTGAAGCAGGGTGCGTAATAAGTGACTTGCTATCACCTAAATTGTTCGAAATATCGATGATTCGCAGGGCGTCCATGAATTTATATACATCTTTTTTAGTGCCCTTGAAAGTGATGCCAATTGTTGTACCGAAGCCAGTCATCTGCTTCTTTGCAAGCTCATGGCCTGGGTGAGAAGGCAAGCCAGGGAAACTAACAACTTCAATTTCTGTACGGGTAGCTAAAAACTCAGCAATCTTTTGCGCGTTATTAGCCATGCGTTCTACTCGCATATCCAAAGTTTCGAGTGACTTTAAAAGTACCCAAGCATTAAATGGACTTAGAGATGGCCCGGTATGTCGGAAGAATGGTTTGAAGTAATCATTCATATATCCAAAGCTTCCGAGTACTGCGCCAGCCAAGACACGACCTTGACCATCAATATGTTTCGTTGCTGAATACATAACTACATCAGCGCCATGTTCGAGCGGGCGCTGCATAATCGGTGATGCCATTACGTTATCGACAATCACTGTTGCACCAACTTTATGTGCCAAGTCAGAAATCATTCGGATATCAACAATTTCCATCAATGGGTTACTTGGTGACTCAATGAAAACAACTTTGGTTGGCTTGCTAAGTGCTTCAGCCCAAACTTTTTCATCGGAACCTTTTACAAGTTCAACTTCAACACCCCAAGCGGGCAAAAATTCGGTGAGCACAACGTGACAAGAACTAAACATTGCCGATGTTGCAACAACGCGATCGCCTGCCTTAACCATGCATGCAACGGAAGCAAACATGGCAGCCATTCCAGAACCAGTAGCTACACAAAGTTCAGCACCTTCGAGTTCGGCTAAGCGATTTTCAAACATGGCAACCGTTGGGTTACCAAAGCGGCTATAAACAAAGTGATCAGTTTCGTCGGTAAAAGAATCTTCAGCTTCTTGCGCTGAAGAATAGGTAAAGCCACTGTTTAGAAAGAGTGCTTCAGATGTTTCGCCAAAGCCAGTCCGAGTTACGCCAGCACGCACTTGGGAAGTTTGCGGATTTACTTTCCAATCCGGGGCAGGGCGGCGATTGGGTTCTTGGTAGCCCCAGGCATCTTTACTCATATGCTAAGTGTACGGGGAAGGACTATTGTGGTGGGCATGAGTAATCTCGCAGTAGCTGTTCAGGATCTAAGTAAGAAATATGGCGATCAACTTGCTGTATCACACGCTAATTTCGAAGTTCCTCTCGGAACCGTATGTGGCTTCGTTGGGCCTAATGGCTCTGGCAAGACAACCACCATTCGCATGCTACTTGGCTTAATCTCGCCAACGGGTGGCACTGGTGAAATCTTGGGGCACTCGATTAAGCATCCAGAAAGATATTTATCCAGTGTTGGCGCCATGATTGAAGGGCCAGCTTTTTATCCAGCCTTGACTGGTCGCGAAAACTTAAATGTCTTAGCAACTCTAGGTGGCTATGGCACAGACCATGTGCAATCACTTCTCGAACGTGTTGGGTTGGGCGATCGCGGTAATTCGAAGTATAAAACTTACTCGTTGGGTATGAAACAAAGACTTGGTATTGCTGCTGCTTTATTACCAAATCCAAAATTATTGATTCTCGATGAGCCGACTAATGGCTTAGACCCTGAAGGTATTCAAGAAATACGTGACCTACTTAAATCATTGGCTCACGAAGGAACTACCGTTTTTGTTTCTTCACATTTACTTTCTGAGCTGGAATTAATCAGTCAGCATTTAGTGATGTTGCGCAAAGGCAAAGTTCTATTTGCCGGCAAAATTGAAGATTTATTTTTGGCACAGCAACCATTTATCTTGGTTAAAACGCCAAATGAAAGTGATTTGCCAAAGATTTCCGAGATAGCAACTGCTGCAGGGCATAAATCGACCATTCGCAGCGGTGTCGCACATATCGAAGGGCCAGCAGAATGGGCTGCCGAACTTAATAAATCTGCTTTTGCCGCAGGCATTACGCTCTCGCAACTATCTCCGATGTTGCCAAGTTTAGAAGAAACCTTCTTCGAAATGACGGGGGATTCTGAATGAACCAAATATTTAAGGCCCAAGTCTTTAGATCAGAGTGGCGCAAACTTCGCCGGCCAACGCTATTTCTTGGCACCATGCTGGCATCAGCCGGCTTAACTGGCTTAGTTACCTCACTTCTTTTCTTGCTAATTGATTCTCCACAAGGCAATTCCGATCGTGGCAATATGATTTCTCGTGAGATATTGCAACTTCCAAGTGGTTTAACTATTGGATTTAGTAACGCAGCTGGTCTATTAGGAATCGTCGCTCTTTGCGTCTTTGCTGCACAAACCGCACAGGAATATTCCTATGGAACTTTGCGAAATTTACTGGTGCGCCAGCCACGCCGGTTAAATTTGCTGCTTGGTAAATATGTATCTATGGCCTCATTTGCAGTTGTGATGGTTATTTTGGCTGCTGTTTCAAGCATGTCATTAGCATTTGGACTTTCGGGTAAAGCAAAAGTTGCAACTGATGCCTGGGTAACTTCTGATGCACTTCACGAAATGGCAAAGACTTTCGGAAATGTTCTCTTATCGGTTATTGCATTCGGTACCGTGGGCATGATTCTGGGTTTACTTCTACGCTCACCAATTAGCTCAATCTCGCTGGGTGTTATCTGGTTATTGATTGTGGAGAATATTCTGATCGCAGTTAAAGCTAGCTTAGGAAAATGGATGCCAGGCAATTTGATGTCCACTATCGCTGTCGGTGGTACTTCTGATATTTCTTATACTCACGCAATAACAATGGTCGCAATTTATTTGGTGGCTAGCTCCGCGATTGTGATTACTCTTTTCAAGAGACGTGACGTATCTAATTAAGTACTAATTTAATAAGGCAATGACACGGTAGCGCGTCTAACTCTTTTCCAAGGTGCCCCATTTATCCTTAAGCCATGTCGAAGCGGCTTATCTCGCTCGCAGTCGCGCTTACTTTCTTAGGTAGCAGCACGGCTGTCTACGCTGCCTCCCCAAAACCTACATTGGCGCAAATCGAAGCTGCTAAAAAAGCCGAAGCAGCTAAGAAAGCGGCAGCAGATGCAGCAGCTAAGAAATTAGCAGCCGCCAATATGACGCTGAAAGCTTTAACGGCCAAAGCAAATGCCGCACAAGCACTCTATGTAAAGGCAAAAGCTGAATTAGCAAAAGCAACTTCCGAAGCAAATGCTGCAGCAGAGTACGCACGCAAAACCGCCGAAGAAGTTGCTCGCGCACATCGAACAATTGGCAAGTTGGCAGTAAATGCTTACATAATGGGCGGCACGTTCAGCGACATCGAACCACTATTAAGCGCCAATGGTCCGCAAGATTTAGTGGACCGAATAACAATTTTACAATCACTTGGTGATCAAAATACTAAAGCCTTAGAAAGATTTAAAGCTGCTGAAGTTATTGCTCGCGCTGCAAAAGTTGTTGCTGATGCGGCGAAAGTAAAACAGACGGCAGCAACTGAAAAAGTATCAGCTGCGAAGAAAGTTGCCGATGACGCAAGAGCGCTGCAGCAAAAAGAAGTAGATAAGTTACGAGCAGTTCAAGATAAGTTGATTAAAGAATTTTCTAAAGCAAAAAATGTGCGAGTAACTCTTGAACAACAACGTCAATTGGCTTTGCTTGAAGAAGCGCAAGCTGGTCAAGCCGAAGTAACTCCTGGCCAAGCTAAAATCTGGCCAGATCTTGGGTTCAAGGGCCGTTCAACGATTCGTACTACGCAAGAGCAACGCGACAAAGCCGTGGCATTTGCCAAGAAACAAGTTCTTGCTCGCAAGCCATATATCTGGGGAACTCAAGGACCTAATTCCTTTGACTGTTCCGGTTTAGTTTATGCAGCCTATAAAACTGCTGGCCTATCTTGGCCAAATTGGGATCGTCTGAACTCGGCGCTGTACGCGGGTTACACGAAGCACGTGTCACTTAGTGAGCTAGTTCCTGGCGACCTGTTGTTCTACTCATACAAAGGCACCATCTCGACCATTCACCACATCACCATTTACGCTGGAAACGGCATGATGTGGGAGGCGAACTCAAAGGGTAAAGGATTGCTCTACTCAAATATCTACAGCGTTAAGGGCTTAATGCCATTTGGTGGTCGGGTCTAGTCTTAGCCCTGTGAGCACCAACCCAGCAACCGTTGCTATGCGCAGTGCTGTGCGCAACTGCTTATCTTCGTGCAGTGCAGGAGAAACTGTATTGGTTGCAGTTTCAGGTGGCGCTGATTCATTAGCACTGGCAGCAGCATTGGTACCTGAATGTAAAAATGCATTAGTTAATTTAGTTGGCGTGACTATTGATCATCAACTTCAAAATAGTTCTAGCGAGCAAGCTACCAAAGTTCTTTCTCAACTTTCCGAATTAGGAATTTCACAAGTTGAAATTGTTAAAGTTGATGTTGAGTTAATTGATGGGCTAGAAGCTTCTGCTCGCAGAGCTCGTTACGCTGCACTAGATACAGTCGCTTTAAAATATGATGCGAAATTAATTTTTCTTGGCCACACCCTTAATGATCAAGCCGAAAGTGTTTTACTGGGATTGGCTCGCGGATCAGGTGCGCGTTCACTTTCCGGTATGGCACGATGTACTGGAAAATATTGTCGACCACTTCTAGAGATCAGTCGATCTGAAACATTGGCTGCATGTGCTGAAAATAATTTAACACCTTGGGTTGACCCACATAATTCAGATTTGCAATTTGCACGAGTTCGCGTGCGTACCGAAGCACTTCCAAAATTAGAAGAAAGTATTGGCCCCGGAATTACCGAAGCGCTCGCGCGCAGTGCTGATCTGTTGCGTGACGATGCCGATGCTCTAGATGAGTGGGCAACTCAAGTCGCAGCTGATCTTGATCTCTCTGATCTAGAAATTAACCTGTTGGCTGGCCTACCCAAGGCAGTTCGAACTCGCCTCTTGCGCAAGGCTATTTATGCCGCAGGGGCGCCAATGGGGTCAATTACGGCCGATCATGTGGCCACTGTTGAGGCTTTTGTCACCTCTTGGCACGGTCAGGGCGCTTGTAGCCTTCCGGGCGGTGTGAAGGTTTCCCGAATTTCGGGCAGACTTTCGCTCCTGTCCCGCTAATTAAAGTAAGCCCGCCATATCAATGAAGGAGCACCGTGGATTTATCAGTTATTGAAAGTGATATCGAGCGCGTAATAGTGAGCGAAGTAGATCTACAAGCACGTATCAAAGAATTGGCAGCACAAGTTGATGCCGATTACGAAGGTCGTGACGTACTACTAGTTGGCGTATTAAAAGGCGCAGTTATGGCAATGGCTGATTTAACTCGCGCAATGCAGCGTCATCTGGAAATGGACTGGATGGCAGTTTCATCATATGGCTCGGGCACCAAGTCCAGTGGCGTAGTTCGGATTTTAAAAGATCTTGATCGCGATATTACTGGTCGCAATGTTTTAATCGTCGAAGATATTGTTGACTCAGGTTTAACTCTCTCATGGTTAAAGTCGAACCTCGAATCTCGTGGCGCTGCCAATGTTGATATCTTGGCTATTCTGCGCAAACCAGAAGCTGCCAAAGTTGAAGTTGCGGTTAAGTATGTAGGTTTTGATATCCCAACCGATTTCGTGGTTGGTTACGGACTTGATTTCGATGAAAAGTATCGCAACTTGCCATTTATCGGTGTGCTCGCAAAGCACATGTACGAATAGAAGCCACATGTCTAAAGAAAATATGACTGAAGATATTAAAAAAGAAAAGAAGAAAAAAGTAACCAAGACCGTTACTAAACGAGGCGAAAAGAAGCCGACCACCAAAGCTGGTCGTATTTTCCGCGGGCCACTTTTCTGGATTGTCTTTGCAATTATTGCCGTATCAGTCTTTGGTCAGATTTCAGGAGCAGGCAGCGCTTTTACAAAAGTAAATACTTCACAAATTCTCGATGCGATTGCGCAATCTGAAGTTAAAAGCGCGACAGTTGTAGATAAAGATCAAATAATTCGCGTTGAACTAAAGTCTGGTCGCACCATCAACGGAGCTGCCAAAGTTGAGGCTTCTTATGTAGTTCGCCAAGAGCCCACAATTATTGATGCTTTGAGCGCTAATCCTCCACAAAATGGCTGGAATATAGAGGTTCCGAAGACACCTTTAATTCTAAGTTTCCTGTTTTCGATAGCACCAATTCTAATTATCGGCTTGCTCTTCTTCTTTATGCTCAGCCAATCACAAGGTGGAAACAAAGTATTTAGTTTTGGTAAATCACGGGCGAAGCTACAAAGTGATGAAGTACCAAAAACAACTTTTGCCGATGTTGCAGGTGCCGACGAAGCAATTTCAGAACTGCATGAAATCAAAGATTTCTTAGCTAATTCAGCTAAGTACGCCGAACTCGGCGCCAAAATTCCTAAGGGTGTTTTGCTTTATGGCCCACCCGGAACCGGAAAAACTTTATTGGCTCGCGCAGTTGCTGGCGAAGCTGGCGTGCCTTTCTATTCAATTTCTGGCTCTGACTTTGTCGAAATGTTTGTCGGCGTTGGTGCAGCACGCGTGCGCGATCTATTCAACCAAGCAAAAGCAAATGCACCAGCAATTATCTTCGTTGATGAAATTGATGCGGTAGGCCGTCAACGCGGAACTGGCATGGGTGGCGGTCACGATGAACGCGAACAAACCCTTAATCAACTCTTAGTCGAGATGGATGGCTTTGAGGCAAATGGTCAAGTAATTTTGATCGCAGCTACAAACCGCCCAGATGTTCTAGATCCAGCGTTATTGCGTCCTGGTCGTTTTGATCGACAAATTGCTGTTGATCGTCCCGACTTAAAAGGTCGCGAAGCAATTTTGCAAGTACACGCAAAAGGAAAGCCAATTGCGAAAGATTTAGCACTACTTGAATATGCACGTCGTACTCCTGGATTTACTGGAGCTGATTTAGCAAATGTACTTAATGAGGCTGCGCTGCTCGCAGCTCGAGAGTTAAAGACCGAGATTGGCAATCGCGAACTCGATGAAGCTATCGATCGCGTAATGGCTGGTCCACAGCGTAAATCACGCTTAATGTCGGACTCAGAACGCTTAGTAACGGCTTATCACGAAGCAGGTCACGCACTTGTGGCGCACGCTTTGCCACACACTGATCCAGTTCACAAAATCACCATCATGCCGCGTGGTCGCGCACTTGGTTACACCATGGTTTTGCCTGATGATGATAAATACTCAACTACTCGTAATCAATTACTTGATCAACTGGCATATTCTCTTGGTGGTCGGGCAGCTGAAGAACTTATCTTCCACGATCCGACTACTGGTGCATCAAATGACATTGAGAAAGCAACAGCGCTCGCAAAAGCAATGGTTACTCAATACGGAATGACCGAAGCAATTGGTGCGATCAAACTTGGTAGCGATGGTTCCGAACCATTTATGGGTCGCAGCTATGGTCACGAACGCGATTACTCTGAAAAAGTCGCTGGAATTATTGATGCCGAAGTTCGCAAATTAATTGAGAATGCTCATCAAGAAGCTTTCGATATTTTGGTGGCGAATCGCAAGACCCTCGATGCCATGGTGCTTGAGTTGCTTGATCGCGAAACAATTAACAAAGACGATATTGCTGAGATCTTTAAGAAAGTTAAGTCTTGGGCAGAGCGACCAGCCTGGACTGGATCAATCACTCGGGTTCCGTCCGATATTCCACCGGTTGAAGTTCCAGCAAAAGCCAAGGTAGCAGAAGTTGCCGAAGCCAAGAAGCCACGCACCAGAAAGAAATCTAGTGAGTGAGATAAATTCAGTTTCGATCGAAGATGGCGATGGCCGCGCAAAGCAGCCATATGACGCAGCACGCGCTGAAGCTGCAGTTCGCGAACTTCTACTTGCACTAGGTGAGAATCCAGAACGCGATGGCTTAAGAGAAACACCTGCTCGGGTAGCACGTGCAATGGCAGAAAACTTTGCCGGTCTTTACCAATCACCAGAAGATGTATTGACCACAACTTTTGATATTGGACACGAAGAACTCGTGATTATTAGGGATATTGACCTGTTTTCGCAGTGCGAGCATCACTTAACTCCATTCCATGGAGTTGCCCATGTTGGCTATATTCCTAATGGGAAAATAACTGGTTTATCAAAAATTGCTCGCTTAGTCGATGTTTTTGCCAAGCGACCACAAGTGCAAGAGCGGATGACTTCCCAAATAGCAGATGCCATGATGGATATTTTGAAGCCAATGGGTGTAATTGTGATCATTGATTGCGAACACCTATGTATGTCAATGCGCGGAGTTCGTAAGTCAGAAGCTCGCACAATTACGAGCGCAGTGCGTGGCGTATTACGTGATCCAGCTACTCGCGCCGAAGCTATGTCACTTATTACAGCTCGGTAGATAAACCATGTTGGTAATGGGAATTCTAAATACCACACCAGATTCATTTGCTGATGGCGGCGAGCACTTTACTTATCCTGATGCGGTTGATCATGGTTTAAAACTTATCGCCGAAGGTGCCGACATTATTGATGTGGGTGGTGAATCTACTCGGCCAGGCGCGGAACGAGTTTCATCGGCAGAAGAAGAACGCAGAGTTATAAATGTAATTTCAAAATTAGTTGATGCTGGCAAACCAATAAGTATCGACACAATGCGAGCATCAACTGCTCGATCTGCCGTAATTGCAGGTGCCTCAATTATCAACGATGTCAGCGGTGGGTTAGCAGATCCAGCGATGTTAGATACAGCTGCTGAACTAAAAGTCCCATACATTGCCATGCATTGGCGAGGCCATTCCAAAGAAATGAATAATTTAGCGGTTTACACAAATGTGGTTGATGAAGTGATTGCGGAATTGAGTTTAAGAGTTGAGGCTGCGCTTTCGGCAGGAATAGGTAAGTCGAATCTGATTATTGATCCAGGCATCGGATTTGCGAAAGAGGCCGCTGATAATTGGGCAATAATCGAGGAAATAGCGCGATTTGTAGAACTTGGGTATCCAGTTCTAGTTGGTGCATCGCGCAAGCGATTCTTAGGGGGAGACGATCCCACTTCTCGTGAAGCAGCAACTGTTGAGCTCACTAAGCAACTTAGCCAAAGTGGTATCTGGGCAGTTAGAGTTCATGGCGTAGCAGCTAACAAGGCGGTCTTGTAATGAATGATTCAATTCGCATCAATGGCATTAAAGGTTTCGGCTATCACGGAGTATTTGCCGAGGAAACTAAGAATGGCCAAGAATTTTTGGTTGATGTTGAGTTAATTCTTGATCTTGAAAAAGCATCTAAGAGTGATGATTTAGCCGACACTGTCGACTACGGCGCGATCTGTGACTTAGTTGTTGCTGCCATAACCGGAACACCCTTTAAATTGATCGAAAAGTTAGCTGGCGTGATCGCCGATGAAATTTTGGCAATTGCTGATTTAGTCGAAATTGCCCTGGTTACAGTACACAAACCAAGTGCCCCAGTTAGCGCTATTACTAGCGACATAAATGTGATGGTTATTCGCACTCGATGAAAGCGGTAATTTCCTTAGGCGCCAATATTGGCGACGCAAACGCAAATTTAGATTTAGCGATTGGCTTATTGCGTGAAGCAACTGAAGTGCTTGCGGTTTCAAGTTACTTACAAACCAAACCAGTTGGCGGGCCAGAACAACCTGACTACTTAAATGCTGTCGCAATTGTCGAGTCAGAGCTACCAGCCAAAGATTTATTAGCTCTCTTAAATGGAATTGAGACCGCTATGGGTCGCACTCGCGAAATTCATTGGGGGCCACGGGTAATTGATTTAGATTTAATTCAATATGGTGGGTTATTAGTCAATGATGAGAAGCTGACGCTGCCTCACCCGCGGGCACATGAGCGTCGCTTTGTTTTAGCGCCTTGGTTTGAGATTGAGCCTGAAGCTGTCTTGCTCACACACGGGCGGATTTCGGATCTGCTAACTACTGATTTAGAATAAGAGCTCATCGCCCGGTACCTGAAAGGACTGGAGCCAAAAGATGACCGTACTAGTTCCGACAATGGGCGCCCTGCATAAGGGGCACCAAGCGTTGATTAAGCGTGCTCGCGAATTAGATAAAGAGGTAGTTGTAAGTATTTTTGTTAACCCGCTGCAATTTACTGATGCTGAAGATATCGAGAAATATCCGCGTACCCCGGAAACCGATATTCAAATCGCAACTTTGGCTGGTGCTACAGAAGTTTGGTTTCCAAATTATGAGGAAATTTATCCAAGTGAGCCAGTTCAAATCTCAGCCGGACAAGTTGGCGATCTTTATGAAGGCGCATCACGACCAGGCCACTTTGCTGGCGTCCTAACTGTAGTTAATCGCTTATTCGAAATTGTGAAACCAAGTGCGGCTGTTTTCGGCGAGAAAGATTTTCAGCAACTATGGTTGATTCAAAAAAATTTCAAAAAGATTGAGATATCTTCCGTACCTACAGTGCGCGAGTTTGATGGTTTGGCTCTGTCGTCAAGAAACGTTCGGTTAACGCAATCAGATCGAGAAGCAGCACTGATTATTTCTAAAGCCCTTAAAGAACCATCTCGAATGAAAGAAATATTAGCAACCGAACCCGCCTTCAAATTGGATTATGCCGAAATTATTGACGAGAAAACCTTTCAACTAGCCAGCGCAACCACTCAAAACAAGCGGGCCATCATCGCTGGTTGGGTAAATGGGGTTCGACTACTAGATAATGCTGTTGTGGAAACTAACTCATGAAGCTACTAGCCCCTAAGCCAGGTTGGACTTCGCGCGCCGATGTAATCGTGGTTGGCTCTGGAATTGCGGGCATGACTACTGCGCTACAGCTACGCACTTTTGGTTTATCAGTTTTAATAGTTACCAAAGCAAAAGTTGATGAAGGTTCTACTAAGTGGGCGCAAGGTGGAATTGCTGCTGCCCTTGGCGATGGCGACTCACCAGAGGCCCATTTAACAGACACTTTGGCAGCGGGTGCTGGACTTTGCGATGCTGAAGCAGTGCGGGTATTAGTTACCGAAGGCCCTGAAGCAGTTCGTAAATTAATTGAACGTGGCGCTAAATTTGATACTGAAGCTGATGGCGAAATTGCGCTAACTCGCGAAGGTGGTCACTTACGTAATCGCATTCTGCACGCAGGCGGTGATGCAACTGGTGCTGAAGTTTCTCGAGCGTTGTTAGCTGCGGTTCGCAATGATCCGCAGATTGAAGTTGTTGAAGATGCCTTGGTATTAGATGCGCTGAAAGATAAAACCGGTCGCGTTTGTGGAGTTACGTTGCACGTAATCGGCGCTGGCTCGCGCGATGGAGTTGGTCAAGCCCTTGGTAAAGCAGTTGTTCTTGGCACCGGTGGGCTGGGCCAAGTATTTGCCAGTACAACTAATCCCTCAGTTTCTACTGGCGATGGTGTGGCACTTGCGCTGCGAGCTGGTGCCAAAATTGCCGATGTGGAATTCATTCAGTTTCACCCAACCGTACTTTGGCTAGGCGGAAAATCGCGCGGGCAACAACCGCTAATTTCCGAAGCGGTTCGAGGTGAAGGTGCTTATTTAGTTGATGACAACGGAATGCGATTTATGCAAGGTCTACATCCGTTGGCTGAATTAGCTCCACGCGATGTTGTAGCAATTGCAATCATGCGCAAGATGAAAGAAAGCGGCAAAGACCATGTGTGGCTCGATGTCCGCCATTTAACTGGTTTCGCCGATCGATTCCCAACCATCAATGCATCATGCTTGTCGCATGGCATTGACCCAAGCAAAGATTTGATTCCAGTTGCGCCAGCATCACACTATGCCTCAGGTGGCGTGCGCGTAGATCTAAACGGTCACAGCAGTATCGCTGGCCTCTATGCCTGTGGCGAAACGGCTTGTTCTGGCGTCCATGGCGCTAACCGATTAGCCTCAAATTCACTGCTCGAAGGCCTAGTTTTCAGTGCTCGTATTGCGGCAGACATCGCAGCAAACTTACCTGCCGAATCTGAACCCGTTGAAAATACCAGTCAATCCTTCTTGCTTGATCCAGATGTTCGTAAAGACTTACAAACCGCGATGAGTCGCGGGGCTGGCGTTTTGCGTTCGGCGGACTCACTAATCGAAACCAGCAATACTTTGTCTCGGTTAGAAGTTCGGCATAGCGATTCACCTCAAGTTGATGCTTGGGAAACTACCAATCTATTTCAACTTGCCCAAACTATTTTGAGAGCAGCCTTGATTAGACAAGAAACTCGCGGTTCACATTGGCGGGAAGATTTTCCTGAAACAAGCGCTGGCTGGGAGAAAAGAATTGTGCAGCAAATTGATGAAGTTGGAAACTGGGCAACTGAATATGCGCAGGTGATAAGTAAATGATTAATTTTGATTTAGTTAAAGCTGCCCTTGCTGAAGACTTGGCAGGGGGAGTCGATGTAACTTCGACTGCAACAATAAGTGCCGATGCCCAGCTGCAGGCAGAATTTGTGGCACGCGAATCAGGCGTTGTTGCTGGCATTGAAATGGCCCAAGCAGTTTTGACTCAAGTTGGGGTCGCTGGCATCGAAGTTCTAGTTCCAGAAGGTGCGGCTGTTAACGCAGGCGATGTGTTAATTAGAGTTTCCGGAAATGCTCGAGCAATTTTATTAGCTGAACGCACTGCATTAAATTTCTTGGGTCATTTATCTGGAATTGCCACACTTACCAACAAGTGGGTATCTGCAATCGCGGGAACAAATTGCGAAGTGCGCGACACCCGCAAGACCACACCTGGCTGGCGTGAATTGGAAAAGTTTGCTGTGCGCATGGGAGGTGGCACAAACCATCGAATGTCACTATC
>CANHRM010000018.1 GCA_947463725.1 Actinomycetota bacterium
AATCTGACCCATATTTCCAGTTTGCGTTACTGGTGCGCCAGTACCAGTTTGAGCATCAAAATTGATGTTGTAACTCTTAAGCGTCCAAGTGGCATAAAGGATGTAGTGGTCATTGCGCACCATGTAACTGGTTGCCGCCGCGACAGTCTCGCCACTTTGATCTACCCAGGCCGCAAAGTTATAACCAGTGCGAGTTGGTGCAACCGAAGTTGTAATTTGCTGACCATTGGTGCAAAGACCGGCGGCGCCACTGACAATACATTCGTTATCAGTGTTCGCGATATCTGGATCAGCGGAAGTTCCGCCACCTAATACATATCGAACATCGTAAACACGATTCCATTGTGCCGTGAATGTCGGAGCGTTTGCAGTCATTCGATACTGCGCACCTGGTTGGTATACCGCCGTTGCATCTGACCAACCCGAGAATACGTATACATCGTTATTGGCTGCTGTTACCGAAGTTGTCGCTGGTGTAGGCAAACTATAAAGAGAGCCGAATGTGGCACTTGTATTTGTTGGTAACATAACTCCAGTTGCAGTTGCAGTGTCAGTTGTCCCTACTGCAAAATTAATATTAATTGTAGCTAGTGACCACTTGGCATAAAGTGTTGTATTCGCACTTACTGTGTATGGTGATGAAAGAGCAGTTCCGGTTGGCGTCGTTGCCCAACCAGCAAATACATAACCGGTTTTTAGCAGATCGCCAACATTGGCTAGAGTAATTCCGGTTGTACCTGTTACGTAGCTAGTTAGGGCAGGCGCAGTACCTGTTGTAGCACCATTCTTGTCGTAAGTAATGATGTAAGTGGCAATCCAGACAGCGGTTAGCGTTACATTTGCCGAACCCACTGTGTAATTAGTGCCTGCGGTATAGGTATTTGTGCCATCTGACCAACCACCAAAAGTAAAGCCACTCTTGGTAATTCCAGTAGCCGCAGCTAATTGGAAGGTTTGGCCAATTGTTTTAGTTCCCTGTGTTGGTAGCGTTCCTGTCGTGGCGCTATTTAACGAGTACGTAACTGTGTAATTAACAGCTGCCCATTTTGCAAAGAGTGTCAGTGCAGCAGAAGTTGAATAAGAAGCGCTAGCCGCGTAGTTAGTTCCGCTGGCATCTGCAGCTGTATTCCAACCACCAAAGCTATAACCTGTTCTTACTAGAGTATTTGCACCAAGAACCGAGTACGCAATTCCGCCACTGGTATATCCGCCATTTGTAGGAGCTGAACCACCGGTACTGCCATTTCCGTTATAGGTAATTGCATATGTAACTGCAGTCCAAGTTGCATAAATTGTTGTTGCAGCTGTCGGTGAATATGAACCACCGGCTGGACCAATTAAAGTTCCACTGCTGGCCGCGCTGTACCAACCAGCAAATGTATAACCTGCTTTAGTTGCGGCGGGAAGAATAAGCGGAGTTCCGGCGTTAAAAGTCGCTGATGATGTTGCAACGCTTCCGCCATTTGCAGCAACGTTATATGTGACTGAGAAGCCCGCAGGTGTAACTGCAGTCGACGCAATACTTGCTGTTGAAGTTGCAGTCGCATTTGTTGCTGTTGCCGAGAACTTATAGCTGGTTGTATTGGTAAGCCCAGTAATTACACAACTAGTTGCTGGCATTGTCGCGATACAAGTTTTAGCCGGTGAAAGTGCAGTGCCATTGGAATCTAGTGCTGTGAATGTAAATGAAGCAGGCGCTCCATTAGATGTTGTATCCAGAACAGATGAGGTAATTGAAACAGTTGCCTGACCATTACCGGCAGTTGCACTTACCGTTGGAGTCGCCGGCTCTTTAATTGTCCAGAGAGCATAGAGAGTTGTGTTTTCCAGGAATGCTTGCGACGTTGCCCCTGGATAGCTAATACCAGTGCCATTAGCCAAGGTATTCCAGCCCATCAGGGTGTATCCGGTTTTCGTAACACCCGTTGTAGCAAGCGTCGTTCCCACACCGCCTGTAATCGAGACATTTGCGATAGTTCCCGTTCCGCCATTTGCGTTATAAGAAAGTGTGTAAGTACCTGGATTCCATTTAGCGTAAAGAGTTACATCACCTGTTGGCGTGTAAGGGCTAGTAAGGAGCGTAGTTCCGGTTGCAGATGCAACCCAGCCCGCGAATACATAACCTTTTTTAACTAAGGTTCCTGCGGCTGGAAGAGTAATTCCCGTTGTGGTTCCTGCTGTGAAAGTATCACTCGCTCGAAGCGCTGTTCCTAATCCACCATTTGGATCGTATGTCACAGTCCATTCAGCTGGTTTCCATACTGCATATAAAGTCCCAGATGCGGTTGGTGAATAAGTAGTTCCGACTGAAGTTGAAGCGTTATTCGTTGTCGCCCAACCTATAAATGTGTTGTTTGCCTTGACCATTGTTCCGACGCCAGGCATTACCAATGCTGTGCTGCCATATGTGAATGTGTCGCCTGTTTTAGTAGGAGCACCAGTAGCACCATTTGCATTGTAAGTAATGTTGTATGTATCAAGAGACCACTGTGCGTAAAGCGTTATGTCTCCCGTAGCTGCAAAGTTAGTAGTTCCTATAGCTGATGCAGGTACAGTTGCTGCAGTAAGGCCGTAGGTATCTTTAATATAACCTTCAAGTTGCTGAATCTGAGAGAGTGTCAAAGTAGAGCCATAGATAAACATATCGGCGATTTGCCAATCAGAAACTTCACTATTTGTGTTTATTGAAATGGGTGGCAAGTACGTAACAGATCCGGTTCCCGTGTTTTTTACTACACCGTCCCATCGGAAGTTATTTCCGTAATCGCAGAGTACGTGCCAGTTGGTGTCGGCAGTTGACGAACCAGTGATGAATGCATTTCCATGATATGCAACTGCAATTGTGTTTTGCCAGAAGCCAGAGAGCCAGTTGGGGCTCATGCTGCTGAAGATACGTCCACGTGAAGCGCCTGAATATCGAGCTAAAGCACAGAAAGTATAAGAATTAAGTTGCGCGTTTCCGAATGACAATTGAGTAGTGATTCCGCCTGAAACAGCGGCGAAAGACTTAGTCACTCCATTAGATCCAGCACCTTGCGTAACAGAAGTTACTGCACCGGTAATTGAAGTCGTAGGAATAGTCCGGTTATTTCCAGAACTATCAGCCCAGGATTTAGTTGTTTCATTGTAATCACTTGCGTTAAATCGCATATACGGCGCAGGCAAACCATTCAAATTTCCGTTTGCGGCATATGTAGTGCCAGTTCCATCGGCTGCAGTATTCCAACCTTTAAATGTGTGACCAGTCTTAGCTAAGTTGCCAGTGTTGCCCGACAAAACGGTGACGGCATCTGATGATTTTGCAATAGTTGGAGATGGAACAGTTCCGGAAGTACTGGTATTTCCATTGTAAGTAAGCGTCGCCCGCCATTCGGCGTATAGCTCTAAACTGGAAGTTAAATTAAGTGCAGCACCAACATCATAGTGTGTTCCAGTTCCGTCGGCTTTGGTGTTCCATCCTCCGAAAGCAAAATTAGTACGTGCAAGAGTCCCGCTATTTGTCGCCACAGTTCCAGTTAGCGGACTAGTCGCACTGGATGCTGTTGCAGGTGCAGTTCCCGAAGTCGCACGGTTTGAGAAGTATTTAACTTGTAGTTTCCATACTGCATACATGACTTGATTATTTGTAGTCGGAACAAAAGGTTCTGAAACTTCTGCCCCGCCACTTGTAAGCGCCCAACCAGCCAAGCTGTAACCAGTTTTTGTAAATCCAGTCGAATCAGGCAGCGTAATTGCACCACCACTTGATGTCTGGGTTAGTGCGGTAGGGACGGTGCCAGTTCCAGTATTTAAATTGAAAGTTATTTTTGCACCAAATGCCAATGTGTACGGGGCTGACGCAGCCGAGTTGCTATTGCCGGCAGCATCTGTAGCCACTCCCGCGTCAACAGAGACAGAAAGCAAGCCAGCTAAATTCGGGGTTCCGGTGCCGTTTGTAAATGTAACGGTATAGGCCGCACCACTTCCGCCTAATGTGGTGCCTTTTGTCCAAGCAGTTGAAGAATCCGAGCGCGCAATCTCGGAAAGAATTAAGCCTGTTATTGATTCGCTAAATGTTGTAGTTACTGTAAATGCGGAAGTCAGATTTGTAACTGAGCCGCTTGCTACAGACGAGGTGAGCACAACAGTTGGCGCAACAGTATCAATCACAACTCCCGCTAATGGAGTTGGAGCTGCCGATGTGACTGTTCCGCTAGTTTGCTTTACTGCAACAGAATATGTGGCATCGGGCAGAGTAGTGAATGTACACGTATCTGTAGTTGCGGTAACAGTTTTTACGCAAGTTACGGCGGTGCCCGATGTTGGAGTTGCGGTGAAAGTAACCGTCGCACCAACTACTAGTGAACTAGAGGAAAAGGTCGGAGTATTATCATTTGTTATCTTGTCAGAGTTTGAAGTTCCCGAATCTGAAGCTGCATCAAGAACTGGTGTAGTAGGTGTTGCGACCGTAATTGCACTAGTGGTGATTGATAAATTTGAAAAGCTAGGGGCATCATTTCCAAATGAATCTTGTACTACATACATATCGTTGCCAGAGGTAAGGTCACTGTAAGAGATTGTGGTAACTGCCCCGGGCTTAATGTTTTGAGATAGATTGAGATAAAGAACCTTGTTGAAGAAAGATATGTTTGAAATTGCGACACTTGAACCACCGCTTGTAACAGTAAAGCGGGTAGGCGGAACAAAGTTTGTGTAAAGGAAATTCACATCAGTGTAAGTAATCGTAATTATCGAACCAGCCGCATTTATTGTTGGCGGTGATACGGTCGAAACAACTGGTGGGGTTGTGTCGGTTCCTTTTCCACACGTATCTGGAAGAGGAGGAACTTGTGAAACATCCGTTCCAATGGTTATTGCTAAGAATCCTGATGAACAGTTAACTCCTTGTGAGTTTGTCGTTGATGTAAATCGATTGTTTGATACATAAGACGAACCGCCGCCGCCGCCAGTTCTCCATGTGCCACCACCACCGCCGCCACCGAAATAGCCACCACCACCACCGCCGCCGCCGCTTAATTGTGTGGAGTCTGGGTCTTGGCCATATCCAGCAATTCCCGCTGTCGCTGTTGTCCCATATGAATATCCGCCAGCACTTTGAGTACCGCCGCCGCCGCCTGAACCATCAGAAGTTACAGTTTGCCCACCGGTGGTGCCACCGCCGTTTCCACCGCCGCCAATATTTCTACAACATGAATTCCCTTGACGAGTGGATCCACCACCTGCTCCCGAAACAACTATTCGTGAAGCAATATCATTTATTGTTGTTCGAATATCTGTTGCGCCACCGCCGCCTGCACCGTGAGTTCCATTATCTACGCCAATACCGCCGAATCCTCCACCGTTGAAACCACCACGACCTAAAAGCGGATTTGTGGATATTCCATTATCAGATCCTTGATCGCCGACATAGAGGTAGAGAATTTCGCCTGGGGTAACAGTAAGAGTTCCGACGACTTGTCCGCCATATCCAGGTGCAATTTCACCTGTGCCGCCTTGTCCACCACGTGCATCGACTTTTATTGAGGTCACTCCGACAGGTACAGTCCATGCGCACGCGCCAACTGGGAAAATAAGTGTGGCGCCGTTGGGTGATGTAGCAGGGTCACAACTTGGAATTGCAACTTTTTTTACTTCTGAACTGCTTGATGCAGTTCCTTTACCCCAGAGATTTACGGCGGAAATTCTGAAAATATAATCGGTTTCGTAATTTACGGGATAGATGGAATAGGTGGTGCCTTCGTTTGCATTTCTTGGGAAAGAAACCCAAGTTGTACCGCCATTATTGGAGTACTCAACTAAATAGCTACTGATTCCGCCGCCATTATCGGTGGGCGCTGTCCAAGTTAAATCAAACTTTGGACCCATTGACCCAACACCGGGTGTGGCAACTAAATCAGTTGGTGCGTTAGCTTGTGAATAAACCAACATGGAGGATGTAGATGCGATGCTTAGGTTGCCTGCAACATCTAACGCATACGCTTTATAGGTACCTCCAAGTAGGCCTGTTAATGCAATATTTGTTGCTACGTAGGCCGATGTGATTGAAACTGAATTCCAAAGGCTTCCATCTGCCGATGTGATTGAATTTAGATCAGAGACGGTAACTGAGTTTCTCACTAGATAAACAGTTCCGAGTGAGTCGGAAGACACCTGACCAATCTGCGTGTTTTTCCAAGAGATTGCGGTGTTTGTACCGACTGTCGTTACATAAGCTAACGGTAAAACAGTGTCTACCTGAACTACTGGAGTTGATTTAATTGAATTCGGAGTTGTATTTCCATTTAGATTTTGTGTCGCCATGAAGTAATAGCTGGTTGACGCTAGCGCTGATGAGATAGAACAGCTTTGCGTAGTCGACGAAGCCACGAAAGTACAACTTCCGACGGCGGTATTAGCTGTGTTGTAAGCCGTAATCGTGACAGTCGCCCCGATTACCAATCCCGAAACGCTTACTTCGGGAGTCGAGTCACGGGTTATGTAATCTGTATTGGAACTACCAGAGTCTGAGTTTTGTTGGAATGTCGGAGTTCCCGGTTTAGGTAACCAATATGCATAAAGAGTTGTTGACCCGGTTGATTGATAATTTGTTACACCAGGGGCATAAAGAGTTCCGGTTCCATTCGCTGCCGTATTCCAACCGGCAAAGACATAATCTGTTCTGGTTAAACTTCCTGAGTTAGTGGCTAGAGTTGTATTTGCCGCATCGCCTTTGGCTGTAGTTACAGCTGGCACAGATCCCGATGTGTTGCCATTGCCGTTGTAAGTAATTGTTGAATTCCATTGCGCGTATAGAGTTATATCTCCAGGAGAAGAATATGTTGTTAAACCAACTGCATAATTTGTGCCCGCACCATTAGCCAAGGTATTCCAGCCTGAAAATATGTAACCAGTACGAGCTAAGGTCCCACTATTAGTGGCCAGCGAGGTTACAGCAGCTGAAGACTTAGCAATAGTTGCACTTGGTATGGTTCCAGAGGTAGATGAATTCGCATCGTAGGTAATAGTTGAATCCCACTGTGCATATAAAGGCAAGTTTGCGGTGAAGCCGCTCTTTATATCGCCAGCTTGGTAGTTTGTACCTGCGCCATTAGCTAACGTATTCCAGCCGTTAAGTGTGTATCCGGTACGGGTTCCTGAATAGGTAGCGACAGTTAAAGACTGATTTGGCGTAGCTTGCGCTTGCGTTGTCGGTGCGGTTCCGCTTCCGCTATTTACATTATATGAAATATTAAATTTCTGAAAAGGTGCACAGCGTGGCGCCAAACCATCTAGCCAAGATCCAGACCATTGTTGCCAACCAACCATGATGTCACCAGCATTACAACGCATGGTTCCGCCACCAAAATAGGCTTGTCCAACTGGCTTATCTATTTTTAGAGGCGTGTTATTTGCACTGACATATTGAGTCTCTACATCTGCATCACTTACGCCTGGCGGAGTATTGCAAATTAACGCAGCTCGAACTCCATTTGAATTTATGAAGGCTAAACCAACTGCCACCATTCCGTCTGCACAATAAACATAGCTAGCGTTTTTCCCAGTGAGAGGCGAGATTGTTAAATCACTGTTTAAGGCCCTGCAATGAAATCCGACTGCCATTGGATTCCAGCCCATGTATAGACCAACAATTACTTGATCCGTTGTGCAGTCAGATGTGCCGCTTGTATTACCGCCTGAGAGTCTGACCGGACCATTATAAATTGTTCCGAATATTCCAGCTTCTGCTTTAGGTGCAGTTGCCACGCTATTGATAGTTACAAGAGTAGAGAGCAGAAAAACATAAACTAAAGATTTTGCGATGCGCTGCTTAACTTCGGTGCGCGACAATTTCGTAAATCCCACAAAGTTAAATAGGCGCCAATTAAGCACTCGATACCTCTTTATTACACCTAAAGAATGGGAAATCCCCAAGGTGATAAGCGTAAGTACCGTCCAATATTGGGGGTGACCGAAAGGGCCTATATGGCTTTAGATCACCCTGTTAATTCACCCTTTGCGGGTGAGAGTTAACTCCAAGAAGAGTGAAGTGGTCTGCCTTCGGCAAAGCCGGCAGATGATTGCAGGCCAACTGTTGCACGATCCGCAAATTCTTCGAGTGATTTAGCGCCAGCGTATGTACAAGATGAACGAAGGCCGGCGATGATTTCATCGAGTAGGTCTTCAACACCAGGGCGTGCGGGATTTAAATACATTCGCGAAGTTGATATTCCTTCTTCGAATAGCGCCTTACGTGCTCGATCAAATGCATCTTCTTGTGAAGTGCGAGCAGCAACTGCGCGAGCAGATGCCATTCCGAATGATTCTTTAAATAGTTTTCCGTTTGCATCAGTTTGTAAATCACCAGGGGATTCGTAAGTACCAGCAAACCAAGAACCGATCATTACATTCGATGCACCTGCTGCTAGTGCGAGTGCCACATCGCGCGGATGACGAACACCGCCATCTGCCCAAACTGATTTACCAAGTTTCTTTGCCTCTGCTGCGCACTCAAGTACGGCAGAGAATTGTGGACGACCAACACCTGTTTGCATACGAGTCGTGCACATCGCACCTGGGCCGACACCAACTTTAATTATGTCGGCGCCAGCTGCAACTAAATCACGAACACCATCGGCTGTTACAACATTGCCGGCAACAATTGGCACATTTGAGTTAAGCGCTTTGATGACTTTAAGAGCTTCGATCATCTTACGTTGATGGCCATGCGCGGTATCAACAACTAATACATCGACACCAGCATCGATTAAATACTTAGCTTTTGCAGCAACATCGCCATTGATTCCAACGGCAGCTGCAATGCGCAAATTGTTTTTAGCATCAAGTGCTGGTGAATAAAGCGTTGCGCGCAGTGCGCTAATACGGGTCAAAATTCCAACTAGTTCGCCATTGGTTGAAACTACTGGCGCTAACTTTCGGCGGTGATGATGAAGGAAATCAAAGGCAGCATGCGCATCAGCAGTATCTGGCAGGGTCATTAAATCCTTGCTCATGACCGAGTGCAGCTGCGTAAAGCGGTCAACGCCAGCACAATCTTCTTCGGTGACTATGCCGACTGGCTTATTGTCTTCAACAATCACAATGGCTCCGTGGGCACGCTTATTAAGCAAGCCAACTGCATCTGCCACAGTCTCATTTGGACTTAGCGTGATTGCCGTATCAAAAAATGTGTGACGTGATTTAACCCAAGAAATAACATCTTTAACAATCTCAAGTGGAATATCTTGCGGAATAACCGCAATGCCTCCGCGACGTGCAATTGTTTCAGCCATGCGGCGACCAGAAACCGCGGTCATGTTGGCAACAACAATTGGAATTGTGGTTCCGGATCCGTCGTTAGAAGTTAAATCAACTTCCATTCGACTAGAGATTTCAGAAGCACTTGGCACCATGAATACATCGTCATAGGTGAGATCGTGAGTTGGGTTATTTATAAATTTCACGTTACCAAACTCTATTAGTAGTTAGGCGGAAAGGGAATTCAGGCTCGCAAGCTCAGCATCGCTCAGCTCGACAACCTGAACGATTTCTTCGAGTTGTTCCACTGTGCGCGCGCTTGCAATAGGTGTGCTGACCTGCGGGTTTGAACGTATCCAGGCTAATGAGATCGCGGCAACTGGCACATTGTGATCTTTAGCAATCTCACGGACACTATCTAGTACTGCCCAGTTCTTGTCGTTATAGAACTCCGCGACTCCTTCGGCGCGAACTGATTCGACTTTTACACCGGGGCGATATTTTCCAGATAAAAATCCGCGGGCTAAACCATAAAAAGGCATTGCACTTAAATGGTTAGCAGCAAGCACTGGTTGTTGCTCAGATTCAAATGGTTGGCGATAGATCAAGTTGTATTGATCTTGTAATCCGATGTAGGACGGCAATCCGTTAGCTGCCGAGATATCTAGCGACTGCTGCAAGCGCGCGCCAGTATGTTGCGAAGCCGCTATATAGCGCACCTTTCCGGCTGCAATTAACTCTGCATAAGCACCGAGGGTTTCTTCCATAGGTGTTTCGGTTTCATCGCGGTGTGAATAGTAAATATCAATGTAATCAGTTTGTAGGCGACGTAATGAATCATCACAAGCTGCCAAAATATTCTTGGCTGATAAACCTGGGCGAGTGTCTAGCATTGAAACTTTAGTTGCAACCACCATCTTGCTGCGGTCGCGCTTTGTTAACCACTTACCAATAATTGTTTCTGACTCGCCGCCTTGGTTACCAGGTTTCCATTGTGAGTAAACATCAGCGGTATCTAGAAAGTTTCCACCATGCGCTGCATATGCATCAAGTACTTGATGTGACTCTGTCTCGTCTGCGCTCCAGCCAAAGACATTTGTACCTAAGCAGAGTGGATGAACTACTAAATCGGTCTCCGGAATCGTGATCATTTCCTTACTTTAGTTTAAAGTGACCTCCATGAACACTTCATATTCAGCCAATACTTCGCGCCGAGCCGGATATGTATTGCATGTAATGACCGCAAGCGGTGCAACTGCCGGGTTATTCGCGCTACAAGCTATTTTCGATAGTCGATGGCGTGATGCGCTTTTGTGGCTGATTTTCTGCCAAATTCTCGACGGCTTAGATGGCCCAATTGCACGTAAGTTAGATGTAACTATTCATGCAGGACGCATCGATGGCCATATTCTAGATTTAGTCGTTGATTACGTAACTTGCGTAGTTGTCCCAATTGGATTGTTAGCTCGGCTTGAGTTGCTTCCACAAAATTATGAAACCTTGATTGCCGGCGGAATCCTCTTAACTTCAGCGCTTTGGTTTGCTCGAACCGACCAAGAGACCCACGACCATTGGTTTAATGGCTTTCCAGCAGCCTGGAACATCGTTGTGCCGACTTTTCTAATTCTAGATTTAAACGCAAGGGAAGTACTAATTGTCTCGGTATTACTTGCTGCTAGTCAACTAACTACGATCAAGTTGCCACACTTAGTTCGGGTAACTGATTTTCGCAATATAACTTTGCCGTTAACTGTAATTTATCTAGCTAACTTGACGATTCTTTCGTGGAATTACTCTGATCTAAATGGCAGTAATCCAAGTTTGGTTCAGAGAGTAATTCTCTTGGGTTTCCCCGCTTATCTAGGAGTCCTCTCGATTTGGCGCACCTGGTTTTCAGATAAAACCTCTACGATTTAGGCATGGCAGCCAAGCGCTTACGCATTCTATTAGTAACTACTTTTGCATTTGCGACTTTAGGTTTACAGCCAGCAATTGCGTATAACAGTAACTCGGTATTACCAACTTGGGCTAATAGTGCAACTATTTATGAAGTAAACGTTCGCCAATACACCGAAGCCGGAACTTTTAAAGCATTCGAAACAAATTTGCCACGGTTACAAAAACTTGGTGTAAAGATTTTGTGGTTAATGCCTATACATCCAATTTCAAAGTTGAATCGCAAAGGCATTCTGGGCTCGCCGTATTCTGTGGCAGATTACAAAGGAATAAACCCAGAATATGGCACTAACGCTGATTTCAAAGCTCTAGTAACAAAGGCACATTCCCTAGGTTTAAAAGTAATTCTCGATTGGGTACCGAATCACTCTGGTTGGGACAACCCATGGACAGTAAATAAGTCTTGGTACCACACAGATGCCAGCGGAAATATTATTCCACCAAATAATGACTGGACAGATGTTGCTTGGTTAAATTACAAAAATCAAGATATGCGTAGAGCCATGATTGATGCGATGAGTTATTGGGTTAAAACATTTGATATCGATGGCTTCCGCGCAGATGTTGCTTCTGGTGTGCCAACTGATTTCTGGAAACAAGCGAACACTCAGCTGCAGGCAATTAAGCCACTATTTATGCTCGCTGAAGATCAAAGCGTCACCAGCTTGTTAGATGATGCGTTTATTACAAATTACAACTGGGAACTTAAAGATTTCGTGAACGCACTTGCCGTTGGCCGTAAAGATCGAACTGACTTTGAGGCAATGGCAACTAACCAATCCTTTACTTACCCAACCCGATCTTTCCCAATGAATTTCATTACAAACCATGATGAAAATAGCTGGAGCGGTACTGAGTTCGACCGTTTAGGGGCTGCAGTACCTGCAATGGCGGCTCTTGCTTTTACTTATCCAGGTATTCCTTTGATTTATTCAGGTCAAGAAGTTGGAAATACCAAACGTTTAGCTTTCTTTGAAAAAGACTTGATTCCGGGCTTAACGGTTGCAAACTCAACTACAGCTTTCTATACCAAGCTAGTTTCATTGAAGAATAAGAATGCGGCAATTTGGAATAATTCCGCTGCGAAGTTAGTGCCGACACCAGGTAATAACAATTCAGTTATCGCATACTCTCGCGTGGCTGGTCTAAATAAAGTTTTGACAGTAATAAATAGCACAGGGGTAATTCAAAAAGTTACTTTAGATCTAACGAAATTAAACGCTTCTTACTTCTTATTTAGTACTGGCAAACTTGCCAATCTCAAAACAACACTTACTTTGACTTTAAAGCCTTGGCAGTACGAGATTTACTCAAGCAACAAAGCTTAAGAAGCGCTAGACATTTAAGACGCTAGTCGCTTAATTCCCTCTTCAATAATTTCAGGTGAAGTAGCAAAGTTAAGGCGAATATACGCGCCAAACTGATCGCCAAATTCAGTACCCGGATTAAAAGCAACTTTGTTGTTCTCGATTAAGAGATCAGATGCGCTATCGCCAAGACCAAGGCAAGAAACATCAATCCACGCAAGATATGTGCTCTCTGGAATTACATATTTAGCTGCAGGCAAGTATTTAGCAAGAAGCTCTTTAACTAACTTACGGTTGTGGTCTAACTTAGCCATAGTCTCGGCTAACCATTTATCACCATCGTTAAAACATTTAGCCATGGCAAAGCCGCCCAATAGTGAAGCTCGCCAATGGTTTGCCTCAGGCATCGCATTTAACTCTTCAAACATCTCTTGGTTTTGAGTAACAATAATTGCCGCTTTAAGGCCAGCTAAACTAAATGCTTTGCTTGATGAGGTAACTACGATTCCGCGTCGTTGCGCTGCGGGAATTGAAAGATAAGGTACAAATTTTTGCTCACCGAAAACTAGTGGCGCCCAAATCTCGTCTACTACAACGTATGCATTGTATTTATTAGAAAGTTCCGCGATTGCGGTTAATTCGGCCAAAGTGTGTATTCGACCAACTGGGTTATGTGGGCTTGATAGCAAAATAAAACGAGCGCCAGCTGCGAATTGGGCTTCGATGCCTGCTAAATCAAGTATCCATTCATTATCTTCAGGCAGTAGAGGCACATCAACAATTGTTAGCTTTAATTCATCTAGCCACATATAAAAGCTGTGATAAACCGGTGACGTGACAATTACTTTGTCACCCGTCTTGCTTAGTGCGCGAATAACTTCTACAACACCAACTCCAACATCGGTAGTCATGCGAACCTGAGCAGCATCTGGAGTCCAGCCCCAATGACGCTGAGCAAAACCTACAAATGCTTCTGCAGCTTCAGGAATGGGCCCTAAATAGCCAAGATCAGAGTTCGCAACCATCTCAGTTAGCATTGCTCTAACTCCAGGATCAACTTCAAAATCCATTTCAGCAACGTGCATAGGTAAAACGTCGCCGGGGTAGCGAAGCCACTTTGAACTATGTAGTTTCTGTAATTCGGCTAAATCGCGCATGCCTAAAGATATCTTAAAATGCTTGGCCATAAAAATCCTTAACTCTTGAGACATTAAAGGACTGGAAATTTAGCTCATGCTCAGCCAGAAGGTTCGATGAGTTTCCCTTGATTATGTCCAAAGAAACTATGGCAAGACTCTTTATCTTTAAATATAGAGCGACTAGATTTCTTGTATCCGCAATATCCAATTGAGAGGCCACACATGTCATTTTCTGATGAAGACAAAGAAGCCCTGGGCGAAGATTTAGATGATCTTAAGATTAAGTTAGATAAACTCCATTATGAAGCAAACTTAACAAGAAAACACATAGGCACTTTAGTGACAATAACTTGGGTTCTATTGATTTCTGGCTTTATAGGATTAGTAGCTTTAATTGTGCTATTTCAGGCTGGAAATTAGATTCAAGAGAAATCCATAAATCTGAATATGAATATCTCCATAAGATGGTCTACACGCCCAAAAGAAATTATGATTGAGTTATGAATTGGTTCTGGTATTGGGTATTAATCACAGCAATTCCGGCTGGCTTTGTGGCACTAAATGCTAAAGATATTTCGGGATTCTTCGTGAGATGTTTTTCTTTTATCGCTCTGTTTTTACTGATTGGTGTTTTTACTGCTTTTGGTCTCTATATGCTGTCGAATATCTTGCAACTTGGACAGGGCATAGGAAACTGGTGGAGTTCCCAAACTGATTCTTCTGGAAGTGCAAGCGGAGGTAATGAAGTTCCTCCGTACTTCTTTCTAATTCCTATGTTTATGATGCTGGGCTTCATTATTCGCGGCAATGGAAAGTAGATCAGGTGCAGCTTTTAAGGGGTTCAAATCCTTTAAAATTCAATCATTAGGCTAGAGCCGCTCTCTGGTCTAC
The DNA here is from genome assembly GCA_947463725.1 of Actinomycetota bacterium. Lineage (GTDB taxonomy): Bacteria > Actinomycetota > Actinomycetes > Nanopelagicales > Nanopelagicaceae > Planktophila. The sequence goes on from CANHRM010000018.1 coordinate 14,528, forward strand.
TTACGTCGAACATATATACAAATGCTTGCTAGGACTTCGATTAATCTCTAATGTTGAACTATGAAAATTCGTAGCTTCATATCATTTCTACTCGTTGGCACGTTTTGTATAACCAACTTGAACATCGCACACTCGTCCAGCAACCCAGCCAATGTGAAATTAACCGTTCATTACCAAAGAACAGCTGCGGATTATTCAGGTTGGGAGCTCTGGTTATGGCGCAATATGATTAACGGGACAGATACAGATGTTAATAAGGCTGGTGTTAAGTTTACCGGTGACGATTCGTTTGGAAAATATGTAACTTTAGATATAAGCAATATGGATAAGTATGACAACATTGGAATAATTGTTCGCAAGGGTGAATGGTTAGCAAAAGATATAGACATTGATCGATTTATTACTAAATTTAATTCCGATGGCACCTCTGAGGTCTGGTTACGTCAAGGTGACACGACAATTTATTATTCACAGCCATCTTCATCTGTACAGAATCCCAACTCAGCCAAGGATAATGCCGCTACAGAACAAGATGCGGCGCAAGCGGCGCAAGATTCTAAAAAACTTACTATCAGTTGTGTAAAAGGTAAGGTGACAAAGAAAGTTACTGGGGATGCACCAAAGTGTCCTTCCGGTTACAAAAATCCAATGGGTTCTTACTTAACTTTTAAAGCTTATTCAAGTTGCAAGCTTTACAAATTAGACTCCTTCCTGGGGGGAGTACTGCTAACAGATGCCGGTAAAACGCTTTCCTTTTCATCTATTGGTAAATACAGCTATTTGCCAGGTGCCGGGTCTTATTCTGATATCGAATGTGCACTTGGAATTCTTAATGCCCCAAGTTTTGTTAAGGCTCAAATTAATGCAACAAGAGCAATAGATGGAATGCGGAAAGCAAACTGGGGGAAAATTTCTTCATTTTGGACATACCATCCAGATAATGGCGTGAATATTTCCTTCAACACGAAATGAGAGAATTCGTCTCTGATCAGGCAGTTCGGCTGTTCTTGCTTAAATACCGTGTGCGCCCGAAGGGATTCGAACCCCTAACCTTCTGATCCGTAGTCAGATGCTCTATCCGTTGAGCTACGGGCGCTTAGCGAAGTCGTAATGATACCTGCTTTTTACAGCCCACCCAAACGCAGTAATTCTTCGCGAGAAACCGCTTTAATTCGAGGTTTTCTATGTGGTTCACCTGCTGCAATTTCGGCAGCATTGATTGATTCCCAATGACTTTGTGAAATTACTTTATTTGATGTAATTAGTGAAGAAAGATCAACTGCTGGTTTTGGATCTTTTAGATCAGCTGCTAATAAATTCATCACGTCTGCCGCATCTGATTTATTTGTGCCAATTACACCTGATGGGCCACGCTTTGCCCAACCTACGACATAGAGGTTTTCGCCAACGCGGCCATCAGAATTTGCTACTTTGCCTTTTTCATAAGGAATTCCGACAAGTGGCTCTGGTTCATAACCAATAGCGGTAATTACTAGGCCGCACTTAATGACTTTTTCTTCTCCGGCACTTGTAGCAAATACAACTTCTTCAACTTGGCCATTTCCGCGAAATTCGGTCGGTGTGCACAGAAATTGGAATTCCATGGTTCGCGCATGCTTTCCTTGTTCTAATTCGGAAATTAAACGCATAGCCTCTAGATTATTTCGAACTTCTTTCTCTGGTTCTGCTCCTGCGCGCTCGAGTGCTGCGGCGATATCTGAAGGATGCATTAAAACATTGGTGTGTTCTAGTTTTGGAAGATCGCGAAGTTCCGGCGATGTAAAAGCTGCAAACTCTGGGCCGCGACGAGCACTAATTACAACTTTACGTATATTTGAATTACGCAGAGCTTCGATTGCGTGTGTAGCGGTATCAGTTTCATCCAGTTCGTTCGGTTCGAGTGCCAACATGCGTGCAACATCCATAGCTACGTTGCCTGCCCCAATTACAACTGCAGTATCGCAATCAAGATTAGGTTCGTGGTAAGCAAAATCTGGGTGTCCGTTATACCAAGGCACAAATTCTGCAGCTGAAATTGACCCGGGTAGGTCTTCACCTGGAATACCAAGTTTTTTGCCGATAGCTGAACCTGTAGCAATAACAACAGCGTCATACTTTGCTTTCAACACATCTAATGAAACATCTGTGCCTAATTCGACGTTTCCGTAGAGGTTAAAGCCATCACTGGTTGCGATTTTCTCGAATACTTTGGCTACTGTTTTAATCTTTGGGTGATCGGGTGCGACACCGCTTCGAACCAAGCCCCAAGGCGTTGGTAGGCGCTCAATCATGTCGATCGAGAACTTAAGTTCATCGGTTTGCAGATTCTGCAGGGCCTGGGCAGCAAAGTAACCAGCCGGACCCGCACCGACTATCGCTACTTTGTATTGAGGCATGGGGTAAGTCTAATAAGAAGCAGCACTAGTAACCAAAAGGAATTCAAACAAACACGCTTAAGTGAGCAAATATGCTCTGTACATTTTATAAAGAAATCTGTACAATCAACTTATGAAGTCCTTTGCGCTTAGTGATGCTCGCCGCGACTTGCCTACGTTGGTAGATAAGTCTGCCAAAGAACCAATTTTGATCACGCGTCACGGTGAAGATGCTGCCGTAATGATCTCTCCTTCACTCTATGAAGAGATGATCGAAGCAATGGAAGAGCTTGAGGACATTGCGGCCTACGATACCGCCAAAGCTCGCAAGGAAGATTCTGTACTTTGGCAAGATGCTCGTAAAGATTTAGGCTTGGTTTGAGCGCATTTACAGTTCGGATTGAAAAAACGCCACGCAAGTTTCTTAAGACGCTACAAATCTCAGATAAAAAACGAATCGATGCTGCGCTGACTTTATTGGCCGATAATCCAATACCGCCTAAGGCCAAGAAGCTTTCTGGTCGCGATGGATACCGGATTCGAGTAGGTGACTACCGGATTATTTATGAGATTCAAAGGAGCTTGCTCGTCGTACTAGTTATAGACATAGGGCATCGTCGCGAGATTTATCGCTGAATTTTCAAGTGCTTAGAGCTCAAGTGGAGCTAATTAATTGGAATCTCCAAGGTCACAACCTTTGTGAAGACAGAAATCTCTGCACCCATCGAATTGCGGATTGCACCAGTTAATTCAAAATTAAAGCGCGCAGAGTCGACAGCTACATCATCACTGGTGACCTTTTGTCGAATATCTAAAAGACGCTCCTTGCCTCCAGCAGCAATGGAATCAAATTCACAAATTATTTCTCCAAATCGATCTACTATTTTTAGATTAACGACCGGGCACGATAATTGATTTGAAATTCTGGCGCTAAACCTAACTTCGTCAGAGACATGTAAGCCTGGAGAAATGGGTCCTAATATTTTTTCAAGTTCATCGGCGGTATAGAGAGGATCTCCACTAGTTGTTCCGCCTGCTGGGCCAACCTCTTTTCTTTCCGTGATATTAAAGCCATTCATATCTACTTCTGGAACTGTTGGCGCGCTTATAAGTTGAGCTTCGACTTCTTGATTTCTACCCGGCCTTATATATCTAGGCACCACAGTAAATTCAATATCTGTTGTGGTTTGGGTTGCATTAATTATGCTTTCAATCGGTTGAAATTCATTCTTAGAAAACTTTGCAAAGACAATTTCTTGATATGCGTTTCGTTCATAAAGTACGCCAATATTTCCGTCGGCTAACTCACAAGCTGTCGAGTATGCAGAGCTGTCGGCGTCGATACAGATGCCTGAGGTCCAAGTTTTTCCACCATCAGTTGATTTCTTCATTACTGTATTTCTACGTAAATCCGGATCGTGGTTATGAGTACAAATTACATCGCCGTTTTTAAGAACACAGAGAGATCCATTATCACTTGGATCTATTAGAGCCAGATCGGGGCTTAAAGAAGAGAGAGTTTTTCCTCCATCTAGTGATCTACCTACGATTCGATGGGGTGTTGCTCTTGAGTGCGCTAGAACCGAACCATCATTTAGCCCCGCTATTGCAGTTTCATTTCCTCCGGGAATAAGAGCGCCTAGCTTCCAGTTTTCACCATGATCATCGCTGTATCCAATAGCTGATAAAAGCTCAAATTCTCTGCGTAAAACAAAGGTTTGCAGCAATCTACCCGCGAACTCACCATTTTCAATTCGCCCGCCCATTCCAGATGTTGCAAAAATTCCCGGAGTTTCAACATCTTTTAATTGTTCTGTAATTACATCGTGGTGCCATGTAAATCCATCATCATCAGAGATAGATCTAGCGATCTGGGCAATTAGTGGGTCATTTAAATCAGTTCCTAGTTTGCTCTCGAAAAATCCTGCGATGCGCGTCCATTGATAGAAAACAATTATGCGGCCGTGTTTTCCGAAACTTGGATCGACAATAATGCTTGCATCTCCAAAGCCCGAGATACCCTCATGTTTGCGAAATATTTCTTGCTCTGACCAAGAAGCACCATTGTCATCACTTGTGCGAATTACAAGATCAACAGGTCCTGGTAGATCATCAAAATCAAGACGCGCGTCATAAATTGTGATAATCCGACCAGAGGTAGTAACTGCCATCGCGGGAATTCGGTATTGCCTATAACCACCAACTCCACGAACAGCTAATACCTGCTGGTTCATTATTTAACTTTTAGTCCTGCATTCTTTAGGAATGGAATGATTGCTGCAATCTCACCGGCGTTAAGCGGCATCTGAGGTGGCGCCATACGGGCATCCTCGATGACTCCAAGTAGCTTTAATGATGCTTTGAAAGCACCGAGTGCTGATGCGCCGAAGCTCATACGTGACAAATCGCCAACATAAATTAAGTTGAACATTTCAGTAAGGCGCTCTTGTTCTGCCCGCGCACCTTTGTAATCACCAGCAGCTACCAGGTCAAAGATTTTTACGTAGCCAGCTGGATCAACATTTCCAACACCTGGAACCACGCCATGTGCGCCAGCCATCAATGCTGAATCAACAGTTAGTTCAGAGCCAGTGAGAACCACAAATTCATTTAGACCCATCTTCTGAGCTCCAAGTACAACCGCTCTGATTCCAGCATCAATGCCCGAGGAATCCTTTAGCCCTTGTATTACTCCCTCTTTAGCGAGTTTTAGCACCGTAGAAGTTTCAAGTTTTACGTTATTTATAGCAACCGGAATGTCGTACGCGTATAGAGGAACGTCGCCACATTCTTTTTTTACTAGTCTGAAATGCAGTGCAATTTCTTCTTGGTGTGTACGAGCATAAAACGGTGCCGTTATAACTATTCCGTCGATGCCAGCCGCTACAGCAGCACGTACATGCTCGTTAACGCGAAGCGTTGTCATGTCAATTGCTCCCGCAACAACTGGGACCCGCCCTGCGGTTTCATCAATTGCAATACGAATTACATCTGCTCTTCGCTTGTCGGTTAGATAGGCAACCTCACTTGTTGAACCAAGAACAAAAAGACCATGGACTCCGCCGTCGATCAGGTGGTTTACCAAGCGGCGCAATGATTTCTCGTCAACTTCGTAATCGGCAGTAAAAGGCGTACAAACTGGAGGTACTACGCCTCTTAGAATTTTTGAATTGGTCGCCATTACTTTGCTCCTTTATTTAAGTGACAGGCGACCTGATGATCACCTTTTGAGATGTTTGAAATTTTTAATACTGGTCGTTCGGTTCGACAGATATCCATAACTGCTGGGCAGCGCGTTGAGAACGCACATCCGCTTGGCATATCAATTGGGCTTGGAACTTCGCCTTGTAATACAACTCGATGATCTTTAGCAGTTGGATTCATGCTTGGAACCGCAGATAACAATGCGATCGTATAAGGATGCTCAGCTGCCTCGGGCAAAGAATCTGCTGGAAGGATTTCAACTACGTTACCCAAGTACATAACTGCAACTCGATGGCCAACATAGCGAGCGACGGCTACATCGTGTGTCACGAAAATAAATGACAAGCCGGTCTCTTTTTGAATCTTTAAAAGTAGATTAACTATTTGGGCTTGAATGGATACATCAAGGGCTGAAACGATTTCATCGGCAATAATCAGCTCAGGCTTGGTCGCTAAACAGCGTGCAATTGCTAAACGCTGACGCTGACCACCTGAAAACTCATGCGGGTAGCGCTGCAGGTACTCAGGGCGGATATTGACCATTTCGCAGGCTTCTAGAATTCGCGCTGTTCTTTCCGCTTCATCTTTAACGCCATGAACACGAAGCACTTCATCCATCGCGGCACCAACACGTTGGCGCGGATTAAATGAAGTATATGGATCTTGGAAAATCATTTGTACTTTTTTGCGGAACCGCATCTGATCTGCGCCACGCAAACTAGTTACATCTTGAAGTCCTTGTCCGAAGTCAAATGAAAGTTCTCCGCCAGTTGGTTTATCTAGTAAGGCCAACATACGACCGAGAGTTGTCTTTCCGCATCCTGATTCACCAATGACTGAAATCGTTTCACCGCGGAAAATTTCTAGATCAACACCATCAAGAGCTTTTACATAACCTTTCGTGCGTCTTAAAATTCCACCTAGAACAGGGAAGTGTTTCTTAATCAGTCCAACTTTGTATAGAGGTGTGCGAGTGTTATTCACTTTAAGCACCTCCATTCAGAACAGGTAGTTTTCCATTTGAATCCAAGCGAATGCAGCGGACATCATGACCTGGATTCACTTGTGTCATTTCAACTGTTTTCTCTCTGCACGCAGCGACTACATAAGGACAGCGTCCGGCAAACTCGCAACCAACTGTTACTTCTGCAGGCGAAGGTGTTTGTCCATCAACTGTTTGTAATTCAACGTTCTTGTCAGCATCTAAATTTGGAACGCTTGCCATCAGAGCTTTTGTGTACGGGTGTCTAGGGTCGCGAAGAACTTGATCTACCGTTCCATATTCAACAACGCGACCCAAGTACATGACAGCTACATGGTCTGCAACCTCTGATACCAGCGCCATGTTGTGGGTAATAAGAATAAAAGTTTTACCTGCGCTCTTTTGCAGATCTTTCAGCAAAGTCATGATCTGCGCTTGAATTGTTACATCGAGCGCAGTTGTTGGCTCATCGGCGATAACTAAATCTGGTTCGCAGACTGTGGCAATTGCGATCATTACTCGCTGTCGCATACCGCCCGAAAACTCATGCGGGTAAGCCTCATAGCGACGTTCTGGATCAGGAATTCCCAGCTTTCGGAACAAATCAACGACTCGAGCACGAGCCTCACTTTTAGAAATAGGAAGGTGCTGCAACAGGCTTTCCGCAACTTGGCGACCGACTTTGTGGGCAGGATTTAAAGAAGAAAGCGTGTCCTGGAAAATCATTCCTATTTTTGCGCCACGGATATCACGCATCTGTTTTCCAAATTTTTCAAGCTTGTTCAGTTCTACAACTTTATCTCCTTGTGAGAAGACAATATCACCACTACTGATTTCTCCGTTATCCGGCAGAAGTTGCACGATTGCCTGCGCAGTTACAGATTTTCCGCAGCCGGATTCGCCAACAACACAAAGGAAAGAGCCTCTTGGAATGCTAAGCGAAACGTCGCGCAAGATATGCAAGGTGTCATCTTCGACCTTGAATTTCACATTGACGCTTTTGAGATCTAGAATTAGATCTTGATCAGTCGATAGGCTCACTTTTTTCTCCCCAAACGACTAACTAACGCTACTTTCCACTTATTTTTTGCAATTATAGATTTATGGCGAGGATCTAAAACATCACGTAGCCCATCGCCAACAAAGTTCACACCTAGAACAAAGATAGCGATCGACATTGCGGGAAATACCCATAGCCACCAATATTCATCTACAACCACAGGATTTTGTGCTGCTGTCAGCAAATTGCCCCAGGTTGGAGTAGTAACAGGAACACCTAGGCCTAAGAATGACAATCCCGCTTCGGCGATAATGAAGATTGCAACATTGATCGTAAATGCAACAACAATTGGACTCATGGTATTTGGCAGAATATGCCTAAAGATAATTCGTGGTTTTGAAAATCCAAAAGCCCGATCTGCTTCAACGAAAGCTTCTTCACGAAGGGAGAAGAATTCTCCGCGAACCAATCGGAAAGTTGTCATCCATCCAGTTAGCGCAAAGACAATGATTACGTTATTTATTCCTTGGCCTAAGAGGGACACGAAAATAAGCACTAAAATCAGCTGCGGGAAAGTCATTACAAGCTCTGAAACCCTCATCACAACTGCATCTATTTTGCCGCCTAAATATCCAGCGGTTGCACCCAAAATAGTCCCGATTAAATTCGCAAAGAAAGAAGCGAGCACGCCAATATAAATTGATTGTCTTCCGCCTGATAGAACGCGACTTAACATATCTCGGCCTAATTGATCGGTACCCATCAGGTGATCCAAACTCGGGCCAAGGCGCCCATTAATTGGATCTATGTATTCTGGTGCCGCTCCAGAAATTTGAACTGCAAATACGGCGCTGAGAATCATCAAAGAAATAATGGTCAGACCAATTACAGCTGAAGGATTGTGTAAGAAATTACTTATAAAAATCCTGGAAGTTGATTGCCGCTCTTTTTTCTTTTTTTGCATCAGTTGCCGCCCCCTAATCTAACTCGAGGGTCCAGAATTGATTTAACAATATCTACTAAGAAACTTGCGATTAAAATAACCATTGCGATCAGCATGCTTACAACCATAATCACTGGATAATCTGATGCAGTAACCGCTGCGATGATCGTAGTTCCGATTCCGGGCCACTGAAAAACAGCTTCAACGAGAATTGATCCACCAACAAGCAGCGGAAGTCTAAAGGCCAAAAGAACCATTACTGGCCCGAGTGAATTTCTAAAAACATGGCTATAAAGAACGCGCCATTCGGGTACACCTTTACTGCGCGCAGTTTTTACAAAATCTTTATTTAAAGTATCAAGGACTGAATTTCGGGTATAGCGAATAAGAACCGCGAGCATTGCAATCGTTAAAGTTGAGACAGGCAAAATTAAATTAGGTAATCGGTCCCAAAGCGTGACTTGGCCAGGAGCTACTCGGTTACCGGTAGGAAGCCAAGAGACTCGGTACGCAAATACGTTAAGCAGGGCTAGTCCAATGAAGAAATCTGGCATAGCGATACCGACTACTGCGAGTATGCGAGATAACTTATCTGCAATTCCACCTTTATTGGCACCGGCAAATAAACCAATAGTTAAAGCCAAAAGAGTAGATAAAATCAAGGCAGAAAGCACTAATTCGAGAGTTGCTGGCATACGTAGCGCCAGAATTTCAGAGATTTTTTGGCCACTTTGCAGGCTATATCCAAATTCACCAGTTGCTATGTTTTTTAACCAATGGAAATACTGCAAGATGATATTGTCGTTTAACCCAAGCTCTTGGCGAAGTTGAGCAAGGTTCGCTGAATCGGCTGCCTGATCAGGCGGAACCATCGCATTAATTGGATCAATCGGGGAAAGACGTGACGCGAAAAAAATCAACGCGCTGATCGTTAATGCCATAGGCACGAAGATCGCTATTCGTCGGATTAGAAACGAAACCAAAAAATTACCATCCCTATAAAATCAAAAATCAAATGAAAATAAGTGGCGGTACTGACCAAGAATACTTTCGCACCTGGGTCAGTACCGCCTTTAACTATTTAGTTAGCAGACCAGCTAGCTATGTTGTTTTGATAAACATAGAGTGGGTTGCCCCACTTAGCTGGTGTACCACTTATGTTCTTTGAGATAAATACAACCTGCTTCAAGAAATGCATTGGCAGTTTGTACAATTTCTCTTGCTCAAGTTTCTGCAAATCTGTCAAAATCTTGCCAGTTTGACGAAGTGTCGTTGCTTGAAGCAATTGTGAGTTTAGCGCTGCAAATGCAGGTTGAGCACCGATCGACTGTCCGAATGTTGCTGGGTTGCTGTACTCGGAATACCACTCACTAACGTTGAATGCACTTAGTCCCTTTAGAGCAAGCTCGTAATTACGATTTGTCCAAAGTTCTGTAGTTGCATCTCCTTGGAATGGAAGGAATTCAACCTTCATTCCAACTTCTGTGAGTTGTTGAGCTACTGCAGTCAAGAGAATCATTACTGCAGGCTGGGTTTGATTGTATGTGCGCAGGCGAATTGTCTTTGAGAAGTCGAAATTGGCTTCCTTTAGAAGAGCAGTCGCTTTTGCCTTATCAAACTTGTAAGTAGGAATTGAAGATAGGTGATGAGCCATACCTGAAGCAACACCACTGTTAATTACCTTGCCCTGCTGACCATAGATCGCTGGAATTAATTTGTTCCAGTCGATTGCGTACTTAAGCGCTTCACGAGCTTTTACGTTACTGAATGGACCAGTTGGGTTGATAACTAAATAGCGATAGAAGAGCACATCTAGTGGAGCTGACTTAAAGGTGCTAACTGAACTCATTGCACGAATTGTGTCAGGATCATTAGTTGTGAAGTAATCCAACTTTCCTGACTTTGCATCTGCTACAAGGTTTGAAGAAACAATTATGTTAATTTCTTTGATGATTGGCTTTGCACCTTCGTACTTGTCATTTGGTACAAGTGTGATGAAGTTGCCTTGGCTAAATGTTCCTACCTTGTAAGGACCAGTTACAACTGGATTTCTCCAGAAGCTATTTGTATCTAACTTTAAAATATCTTCATCAGCTAATACATGCTTAGGCATGATCATGAACTGTGCAAGGACGGGAATCAAGGTGTTGATTGGTGACTTGAGTGAAATGATAATGTCATTACCTTTAGTTGTAATTCCACTCATAGTTGCTTTATTAGTGCTATTTACTGCTTCACTGCCAACAATTTCCTTAAATGCGCTGACAAAAATCGCATTCGACTTAGAAACGCGAAGTAAAGAGTTAATAGACCAGACAACATCGTCAACAGTTACATCTTTTCCGTCAGACCACTTGATGCCTGAATTAAGTGTCACAGTTAGTGTCTTGCCATCTTTGCTGAACTTGTAACCTGAAGCTAAGTCAGGTTTTACAGAAACTAAATCGGCATTTGCCTTAAACAAGGCACGGAACATTGCATGGTGAGAAATTGATCCGGATGCGAACCAAGGGGTAGAAATAGTGTTAACGCCACCGCCGCCGGCAGTTACTTCTGCCACGGTGATCGAATTATTTGTTGCTGCTTGTGTTGGCGCGGCAAGCACTGAAACTGCACGTGCAGCTGCTCAACCTATGGCGCCAAATGATTTCTG
>CANHRM010000019.1 GCA_947463725.1 Actinomycetota bacterium
ATCGATAAGTACCTGGAGGAGTGGCGACGTCACTCTCTTGAATCAGCAGAACGAGAAATTGTTTGGCTGGAAGACATGATCAAAACCGAGAGGAAATAACGTGAATATCACAACCGGTAAAGGCGATATCCGAGTAGCAATCATAGGCGTTGGAAACTGCGCTAACTCATTGGTGCAAGGCGTGACCTACTACAAAGATGCAGCCCTTGATCAGGAGATCCCTGGCCTTATGCATGCAACCATTGGCAGCTATCACATCAGCAACGTTAAGTTCGTTGCAGCATTCGATGTTGATGCTAAGAAAGTCGGCTTAGATTTAGCTGATGCCATTTGGGCAAGCGAGAACAACACAATCAAGTTCAGTGATGTTGCAAAGACTGGTGTTCCGGTTCTTCGCGGCGTTACAAATGATGGTCTTGGTAAGTATTACCGCGAAACAATTACCGAATCAGATGCACCTGCTGTTGATGTAGTTGCAGTTCTTAAGGAAGAACAAGTTGATGTTCTAATCTGCTACCTACCTGTTGGTTCTGAAACAGCTGCTAAGTACTACGCGCAGTGTGCAATCGATGCTGGTTGCGCATTCGTTAACGCGCTTCCTGTTTTCATCGCTTCAGACCCTGTATGGGCTAAGAAATTCGAAGATGCCGGTCTTCCTATTGTTGGCGATGACATCAAGAGCCAAGTTGGCGCGACAATTACGCACCGCATCATGGCTAAGTTGTTCCAGGATCGTGGCGTGCACTTAGATCGCACCTACCAATTAAACGTTGGTGGAAACATGGACTTTAAGAACATGTTAGAACGCGATCGCCTAGAGTCGAAGAAGATTTCAAAGACGAACTCAGTTACCTCTCAACTTGACCACGACATGGGCGAGAAGAACGTTCACATCGGACCATCGGATTACATTCCATGGCTAGATGATCGTAAGTGGGCCTATGTTCGTCTCGAAGGTCGTGCTTTCGGCGACGTTCCGCTAAATCTTGAATACAAGCTCGAAGTTTGGGACTCACCAAACTCAGCTGGCGTGATCATCGATGCACTTCGTTGCGCAAAAATCGGTCTTGATCGCAAGATTGGTGGCGCTCTATTGTCACCTTCTAGCTATTTCATGAAGACACCACCTGAGCAATACACCGATGAGCAGGCTCATGTTAAGACTGAAGATTTCATTAGCGGAAAGATTGATCGCTAATAAATTTGATTAGTAAAAAGAATCGCCGCTAGATTAGTAAAAAGAATCGCCCCCTAGACCTTACGGTCTAGGGGGCGATTTGTTTCCCTCACGGAGAGTTGAGGGTTAAATCGTCGCATCCTCGGAGGTGCGACGAATATGAATTAACCCTGCAATTGATAACAACAACATCAGTAGTGCGCCAACTAATGCAGCCATTGCTGAAATTGACGCAATCTGTCCTAATTCCCAAAACGCATATGCATTAAGCAACATTCCGCGGAGGGATTGTCCCTTAAAGACAGTTTCAACAATTGCTGCTTTTTTGTCAGCGTCTGCTTTCAATTCAGCGTTAGTTGGATCGGCGGCAGCACGACCACTTGCTACGCGACTGGCATTTGAAGCATCCGCATAAGTTGGCATCGCATTTAGATGGAATTGAATGTAATGGTCGGCATACATTTCAGCTTGCTTCCCAGTAGTCATTATCTTGTCCGCATTTGCAGCAAAGAAGTCAACTACATCTTTAGATGCATCTGGATCTCCGGTGTTTCCTGGAATCGAGATTTTCTGGGCTGCTAGTTGATCTCCAACAGCGCTAGTTGCAAAAGTTGCACCCCAGTTTAATAGTGCAGCTGCAACAAGTAATAGTGCTGATAAGCCAAATCCTACAAAAGTGACAATCTTGTCAAAAGTCTTCCGTTTCATCTTTTATTCTCTCCCTCTTAGGCACTCGATTTCGAGTGCGAGGTAATTACATCTCGATGCAATGTGAGAATTGAAGAATTACTTATGAGGCAGCACTCAGGAAGATTTACTGAGTGCCATCACTCCTGAAAATTCTGTTTAGCTTCAGATCACTCAATGTGCATGTTGCAAATTTGCCGACCATCTGGACCAACTTCAAGATGAGAACACGCTACGCCTAGTTTTTCAAAAGCATGATCTCCATAGTGAGTGCGATAGGCAAGTGCTAGTAGAACTCGCAGATTTGTATCGACATCTGCCTTGATTCCAAATACATGCGCACTTCGACTGACAGTATTTTCAATTACCTTTTCCGTGTGTCCGGTATCAATAGCGATTGCCCCATTAGTTTTGCCTTCGCAAAGCAACTCCAAAACCAATCTTTCGAATGGGGAAAGTTCGCGCGAACTTATTGTTATATCTCTAACCATGCTTGTGACCTCTCCGTCGTGGTCAGGCTACTCCGAATTACTCGGAAGTAACCCTATGCTTAGGCTCATGATGGATGTGATCTCGACTAAAAGCCCCGATGGAGTGCTAACACTCAGCCTAAATCGGCCCGCAAAAATGAATGCTCTGACTAGAGAAATGTATGGATCACTTGCAAAGGGTCTAAACGAAGCTGCCGGAGATTTCAGTATTCGCGCAGTCATCATTACGAGCGAAGGCGATCACTTCACCGCAGGTAATGACATTAAAGATTTTATGGAGATTCCACCAACTGGCGGAGATTCAGAGGTGATGACTTTTCTGAATTCACTCTTGGAATTTCCAAAGCCACTTTTGGCTGCTGTAAAAGGTAATGCAGTAGGCGTAGGCACCACGATGCTTCTTCATTGCGATGTGGTTTTGGCCGCACCGACAGCTAACTTTTCTATGCCGTTTACTTCACTTGGTCTAGTTCCAGAAGCCGGATCCACTTATCTTTTCCCGGCACTTGTTGGTTATCAGCGGGCCGCGCGAATCTTCTTAACCGGTGAATCATTTTCTGCCGATGATGCCAAAGAGATGGGTCTGGTTTCCACGATTGCCACTGATGTCTATGAGCAAGCACAATTAGTGGCTAGTCAAATCGCCGCTCAACCACCGCAAGCAGTTATTAATACCAAGGCGCTTTTGAAAGCTAGCAAACACGATGCAGTTTCTGCAGTTATGAAAGCTGAGTTCCAAATTTTTGCGATGGCCCTTCAATCCGAAGAGGCCATGATGGCGTTCATGAATTTCATGAGCAAGAAAGGTAAATAATGTCACTAGCCGGAAAGAGAATCTTTATCACTGGCGGATCTCGCGGAATCGGATTAGCAATTGCTTTAAGAGCAGCCCGCGATGGTGCATCGATTGCAATCGCAGCTAAAACCGCCGAAGTGAATCCAAAGCTACCCGGAACTATTTATTCTGCAGCAGCAGAGATTGAAGCCGCCGGGGGAGTAGCACTACCGATTCAGTGCGATCTACGAGATGAAGATCAAATTGCCGCTTCAATCGCTAAAGCAGCAACCGAATTTGGTGGCATTGATATCTTGATAAATAATGCCAGTGCTATTAATTTGACTAAGACTGAAGCAACCCCTGCTAAACGATTTGATCTAATGTTTGATGTAAATGTGCGTGGCACGTTTTTAACTTCACAAGCAGCAATTCCTCACCTTCGAGAGTCAGCCAAAGCCGGCCGAAACCCTCACATTTTGACGCTTTCACCGCCGCTTTCCATGAAAGCTAAATGGTTCCAACATCACGTTGCTTACACAATGGCTAAGTACGGAATGAGCATGTGCGTTCTGGGAATGTCTGAGGAATTCCGCAAAGATGGCATTGCGGTAAATGCGCTCTGGCCTCGTACTGCTATTGATACTGCAGCACTGCAAATGATTCCAGACGTTGACACGGCAGCTTGTCGCACACCTGAAATTCTTTCTGATGCGGCATACATTGTTTTGAATCGCGAATCTAAGGGTTGTACTGGCAATTTCTTTGTAGATGATGAGCTGCTTGCTTCCGAAGGAATAACCGATCTAGAGAAATATTCAGTCGTTCCTGGCACTAAAGATTTTCTTCTTGATTTCTTTTTAGATTGATGCGCAATCTCAAGATCCTGCTGCTGGCAGTCGGACTAATGTTTAGCGGCACCCAATCTGCGTTAGCTCATGCAGAGTTAATTAAGAGCTTTCCAGTTGCAAAATCCACTTTAACTAAACCCCCCAAATATGTGCAGTTGGAGTTTGGCGAAGCAATTACCACCTTAAAAAGTAAGACTGCGAATTCTATTCAGATCTTTGATTCAAAAGGACATAAAGTGACTACGTCTAAAATTGTGATTAAAAAAGGTGTAGCTCGTGTTGAGATTGCTGAGCTTTTAACTTCAGGGAAATTTACGATTAAATATCGTGTGGTATCGGCTGATGGTCACGTATTGAGCGATGACTACCAGTTCAAATTACAGATAAAAGGCTGAGAATGTTCAAAGTCAGCGGATTATCTGCTGACCTAATCGCTGGAACTACAGTTGCGATAGTAGCTCTCCCGCTTGCCCTGGGATTTGGTATTACCTCTGGCATGAGCGCCGCAGCTGGTTTAACGACTGCGATTATTGCTGGTTTTATTGCCGCACTTTTTGGTGGATCGAAATATCAAGTTAGTGGCCCGACCGGTGCGATGACTGTTGTTTTATTGCCGATTATTCATAGTTATGGCGTTAAAGCTATTCCGTTCTTAGGGTTGTTGGCTGGCGCCATGGTGATTATGTTCGCAATACTACGATTGGGTAAGACAATTAATCGCATTCCCTGGTCGGTAGTTGAGGGATTCACAGTTGGTATTGCATTCGTTATCGCGCTGCAGCAATTACCGCTCGCATTCGGAGTTCCTAAAGGTGCTGGCGAGCGCTCGATCATTGTGGCTTTCAATACTGTCAAAAATGCGATTTCAGGTGGCATACATTGGCAAGTTCTGGCAGTAACGGCGCTGACCTTGTTAGTGAAATTTATTTATCCGAAACTGGCTATTCGAATCGGAATCAAATTTCATATTCCAGCTAGTTTCATATCAATCATTTCTGTTACTTTGATAGTAAAAGTGATGGGTATATCGATTAATACAATTGGCGATGTCCCTCGCAATATCGGTAGCTGGACTGGAAAGAGTATTTCATTTACAGACGCTCCTCATTTACTCTGGCCAGCTTTTCTAATCGCACTGCTATGTGCAATCGAGTCATTGCTGTCTGCACGTGTCGCCGATGGCATGGCACATCAAAAAGGTGATGAAAAGTATCAACCTAACCGAGAACTCTTTGGTCAAGGAATTGCAACCGCTATTTCTTCAATCTTCGGTGGCATGCCGGCCACCGGGGCAATTGCACGAACTAGTGTCAATGTGCGAGCAGGGGCCAAGAGTCGAAATGCATCTGTTTTTCATGCAATTATCTTGCTCATCGTTGCCTTAATCGCAGCACCTTTAGTCAGCCAAATTCCAGCATCCGCAGTTGCAGGTGTATTGATTGGGACTAGTTATCGAATCTTAAATCCGGCATCAATTATTGAATCGTTACGAACAACCAGTAGCGAAGCGATTGTATTAGTCGCTACTGCCGTCGCTACATTGTTTATTGATCTAATCTGGGGGATAGCGATAGGTATTGTGTTGCACTTCGTCTTACAATATGCGATTACGAATCGAACTAAGTTAGAATCAACGGATGAAACCTGAGTTAAATGATATTAATTTCATCGGTGAATCTGAACGCCGGGGAAATGCTCGTGATCTCTTCTGGCCTTGGGCTGGCGCTAATGTTTCGCTGCTTGCCCTGTCATATGGAGCGTTCTTTCTAGGTTTCGGAATCTCATTCTGGCAAGCAACGATTGCGGCAGTAGTTGGGACAGTAGGTTCCTTTGCTCTAGTAGGCGTAAGTTCATTGGCGGGCAAACGTTCTAGTGCTCCAACCATGACGCTCTCACGCGCTGCATTTGGCGTTAAGGGCAATTTACTGCCAGGTTTACTTTCATATTTAGTATTTGTTGGTTGGGAAACCGTCTTGGTATCCCTTGCCACGTTAGCAACCGGAACAGTATTAGAACGTGCAACTTCGCTTGATCGCAATTTCGCTTTGATCCTTGGATTTTTGATTGCGGCAACGTTAACAATTTTTGGTGGCGTTTTAGGTCACGCAGTCATTATGAAATTACAGCGCTGGATAACTGGGATTACAATCCTTGCAACAGTTACTTATATTGGTTTAACACTAGATGAGGTTAATTGGCAATCGGTATTTGCGATAAAGGCCGGAAGCACCGCTGGACTCATTGGGGCAATCATCTTTGCAATTACTGGTATCGGCCTAGGTTGGGTAAATAGCGCGGCTGATTACTCGCGGTACTTGCCTCGTAAAGTTTCTAGTCGAGGAGTCTTCGGTTGGACAGTATTGGGCGCATCCATTGTGCCAATTATTTTAGTGATCTATGGCAGCGCTCTTTCTGGAAGCAGCCAGGAATTAAGTGATGCAATTGCGATGGATCCAATCGGGGCACTAACTCAGTTACTGCCAATTTGGTTTCTCATTCCATTTGCACTCGTGGCAATTCTTGGGTTAGTTGGTGGCGCAATTCTTGACCTTTATTCATCTGGTCTGACCTTGATTTCTATTGGGCTAAAGATAAAGCGTCCGTTCGCTGCCGCAATCGATGGGACCATCATGTTATTTGGAACTATTTATATCGTTTGGTTCGCGAGTGACTTCTTTATGCCATTCCAAGGATTTTTAATAACACTTGGTGTACCAGTTGCAGTTTGGTCGGCAATATTTGTAGCTGATGTAATTATGCGCAAACAGGATTATGCAGAAGCGGATTTATTCTCTGAAATCGGTCGCTATGGTCGCGTAAACCCGATTGCGATAGCTCTTGTGGTGATTGGATCAATTGTTGGCTGGGGATTTGTGACTAACACTTTTGCGGGCTGGCTAAACTGGCAGGGCTACTTCATGGGCGTAATTGGTGGCAAGCAAGGCCAGTGGGCGTATGCAAATGTTGGCGTCATCTTTGCGTTACTAATTGGTTTCTTTGGTTACTTATTGCTGGGCCGATCACGAATTAAGAAGCAAGAAGCAATCTAATCCTGAGCTGTAGAGAATTTACGAAGTACTAGGATTCCAAGAATTGCTGACACCAAGGCAGCAACGACTAAACCTAACTTGATATCTGCAATTACCGCTTGGTCCGTGATTGCCAATTCAGCTAGAAATAACGAAACGGTTAGACCCATTCCAGCAAGAGCACCAGCTCCTGCAATTTCGGCAAAAGATAGTGATTCAGGTTTTCTGGCAAAACCAATTTTTACCGCAATCCAGGCGAATAAGGTGATGCCAACAATTTTTCCAATTACTCTGCCAACAATTATCCCGCCGGCGACCGGGCCGCTCAGGGTTTGAGAGAGTGAACTCCAATTAATAGCGACTCCAATATTTGTTAAGGCAAAGATCGGGATTATTAGAAACGCACTCCATGGATGCAGAATCGCAATTAGGCGCTTGGTGGGAAGTTGTCTGATCTCTGGCATAAGAAGCGCAATTGCTACTACGCCGACAGTGGAGAAAATCTTGATTGGCGATAGCCCGGATGAGTAGAAGATCCCCAAAATAATAATTGAGAATAGGTCATCTGCGATCGCCAGAGTCAGCAGAAAAATCTTAAGGGAAGTATCTATACGTGAACCAAGTAAAGCTAGGGCGCCTATTGCTAAAGCAATATCTGTAGGCATAGGTACCGCCCAACCAGATTGCCCTGATCCACCGTGATTGAAAAATGTATAAATAAGTGCGGGCAACAACATGCCACCGATAGCAGCAAAGATTGGAAGCGCTGCATTCTTTGGATTTTGCATCTCACCATGACGAATTTCATTACGAATCTCTAAGCCGACCATAAAGAAGAAAACTGCCATTAATCCTTCGTTAATGAAGCCATGAAAAGGCTCTATGGCATGATCAAAATCGGCAGCAACAGAAGTGTTTGCGATAATCAAAGCTATAGCTGCTGCCAAAAAGAGAAAGACGCCGCCAGCACTTTCAAGTGCGAAGAAGCTACGAAGTTGAGAGGAAATTCGACGGCGCATTGTTAGATCCTAATGCGTCACAGGATGCTTGGGGGTTTGTTAAAGTAGCCCAATGCCTGAGAAAAGTACTTTGATACACCGAATTCGGGCGAAAGCTATTCCGAACGATCCAATTCTACGGATCTTTGCTACAGCGACTTTGATTAATACTTTTGGTAATGGCCTCTTTATGACCGTGGAAGTCATTTATTTCACCACGGTTGTAGGTCTCTCGGCCGCGAAAGTTGCCTTAGCTCTCTCCATTGCCGGGGGAGTCTCGCTGCTATTTAGTATTCCGGCTGGGCATTTCGCAGATCGGCGTGGTCCTCGCGATGTGGCAGTTCTTGCATATACCGCCGAAGGTTTTGTAATGGCAGGCTTCTTCTTCGTTCATTCATATCTGCCATTCCTTCTGCTTTCTGTAGTACTCGGGATCGTCGGAACTATTGGTCAAACAATGCGAATGGCAATGATCTCAAAATTGGGCGCAGGCGATGAAAGAGTTACTATCCGCGCTTACCAGCGCTCAGTAACCAACTTTGGAATTGCTATGGGCACGGTGTTTGCAGGTATTTCGCTAGCAATTAATACTCGTGCGGGTTACCAAACAATGATGTTGCTGGATGCTGCAACATTTGTTATTGCCTCACAAGTGTTTAAGCGGTTGCCATTTGTTGAACCTACGGTGGAAAAAGGTGAACCATTCTCTTTTACAGCACTTAAGGATCGAAAATTCCTGGGTGTTACAGTCTTAAATGGCATCATGTCTTTACATTTTGTTTTACAAAATGTAGCTATCCCGCTTTGGGTGGTTAAGGAAACAAACGCACCACGTTGGTGGGTTTCGGTAATTATGTTCGTAAACACAATTGGCGTAATTCTCTTTCAAGTTCGAGTAAGTCGCGGATCCGGCGATATAAAGGTTGGCGCAAAACTAATTCAGCGTGCCGGATTTGCAGTCGCGATCGCGTGTCTGTTGTACGCGCTCTCTTCGGGCGTAAATGTTTTTATGGCCTGCACATTGTTAATCCTTGCCATGATTGTGCATGTTTACGGTGAGCTAGTTGGATCTTCCGGGTCCTGGAGCGTTGGCTTCGGAATGGCTGATGAGAAACATCAAGGTCAGTACCAAGGTGTCTACCAATTAAGTTGGGGAGTAGGCGGAACACTTGGCCCTTCTTTTGTTACAGCTATGGCGATTACTTTGGGCCAACGTGGCTGGGTTTATATGGCAATTATGTTTGCAATTACTGGCACACTGACGCACAAACTAGTGACGAACAAATGGTTTGCTAACTCTTAGAGCTCACCGGGGGTTGTACTGACCAAGGAAATTCAATCCACAGATCGGTATGGCGCCATGTGTAATCTGGTTTTTCAATGCTGTGTGATTTTTCGTATAGGACTGCGCTTCGAACTTCTGCTACGTAATCACCGCAGAACTCACGTACCAATTTCAAGGTCTTACCGGTATCGGCTACATCGTCAGCAACTAGAACTTTTAGGCCGGTTAGATCAATTTTGTTCGGTACTGGTGGCAGAACGACAGGCATCGCTAAGCGTTCGTTAACGCCGGTGTAGAACTCAACGCTCATCGTGAAAGTATTTTTGACACCAAGTGCATACCCAAGAGCGCCACCTAATAAGAGGCCTCCGCGAGCAATAGATAAGACGATATCTGGTTGGTACCCGCTATCGGAAATTTGTTGGGCCAACTCGCGAACTGCAATGCCAAAGTTCTGATAATCAAGTCTCTCGCGCTCGTCACTCATGCATTAAACCTAGTCAATAAATTTGAAAATAAAAACCCCGCCATTTCTGACGGGGTTTCTATTTTCAATTCGATTTAAATATCGAAGTAAAGTTCGAACTCAGCTGGATGTGGACGCAAGCGAACATAATCAACTTCGTTCTTGCGCTTGAAATCAATCCAAGTTTCAATTAGATCTTCAGCAAATACGCCACCCTTAGTTAGGAACTCGTGATCAGCTTCTAGGCTATCTAGAACTTCACCAAGTGAACCTGGAACCTGAGGAATTGCAGCAGCTTCGGCGCCTTCTAGTTCGTAGAGGTCCTTATCAACTGGGGCAGGTGGTTCGATCTTATTTAGAATTCCATCGAGACCGGCCATCAACATTGCAGCGAATGCTAGATATGGATTCGATGATGGATCTGGGCAACGGAACTCAATGCGCTTTGCTTTTGGATTCGAACCAGTAATTGGGATACGAATACAAGCAGAACGGTTACGTGCTGAGTAAACCAAGTTAACTGGTGCTTCATATCCTGGAACTAAGCGACGGTAAGAGTTAACAGTTGGGTTAGTGAAAGCAAGTAGTGAAGGTGCGTGCTTTAGCAAGCCACCGATATACCAACGTGCCATATCTGAAAGATCGCCATAGCCATCGCCGAAGAACAGTGGCTTGCCATCTTTCCAAAGTGATTGGTGAACGTGCATTCCTGAACCATTGTCACCGAATAGTGGCTTTGGCATAAAGGTTGCAGTCTTGCCACCTTCCCAAGCTACGTTGCGAATGATGTATTTGAACTTCATTACATCATCGCCAGCTTGGAGAATGTCGCTGAAACGGTAGTTAATTTCCATCTGACCCGCGGTACCAACTTCGTGGTGTGAACGCTCAACTAGAAGACCAGAGCGACCAAGTTCCATAACCATTTCATCGCGAAGATCTGCGAATTGATCGGTTGGTGAAACTGGGAAATAGCCACCCTTTACGCGAGTGCGATAACCACGGTTAGGTGTGCCATCAGCATCGTATTCAACGCCGGTATTCCATGCGCCTTCATAAGATTGAATCTCGTGATAGGACTCGTTGATACCAGTCTTGAAACGAACGCTATCGAAAACATAGAACTCAGCTTCTGGCGCGAAGAATGCAGTATCTGCAAAACCAAGTGAACGCATGTAATCAACAGCTTTTGCAACTACACCACGTGGGTCACGTGAATAAGCTGAGTTATCGACTGGATTATGAACTGAGAAAAGAATTACTAAAGTCTTTTGATCACGGAATGGATCGATGAATGCTGAACTTGGAACTGGCAGCAACTTCATATCTGACTCGTGAATTGACTGGAAACCACGGATTGAAGAACCATCGAACATCAGACCATCAGTAAAAACTGCCTCGTCAAAAGATTCAACTGGAACATTGAAGTGGTGTTGGATACCTGGCAAATCAGTAAAGCGAACGTCGATTAACTTAACGTCCTCTTTCTTGATGTATGCAAAGATTTCTGCAGAATTCTTAAACATATTTCTCCTGTTTTTCAGATGATGGTTGCTTCGAATCAACCGATCGGTTTCCTCGCCTTTGAGGCCGTGCTTTATGGGTGGAAATCTATGCCCCAGCGGTCGAAAGTTCATAACTGTTGTGTTACAGCGATGTTAAAAAATTCTGGGTTTTGAAGGCAATGTTCCGTTCCCGAGCGTATAAATGGGTCGTTGTGCGCTAAATCATCTAGTCATCTAGGCTCGCGCCATGACTCACCCTGAAGGCGTATCACTCGGCCGTCGATTGGCAGCTATCTCGATCGATTGGCTTGCCTCTTATGCGATTGCTTTTGCTTTCTTCGCCGGCGGTCATAATTTAGGAGAACGAGTATCTGGCGCTCGCATTCCCACATACTTAATATTTGTAATCGAATATGCCGTTCTAGTCGCCCTATCTGGAGCATCTTTTGGTCATAAGTTGCTGAGGTTAAAAGTGGTCGATTTTAGCCATGGTGGGTTGCCAAACTTTCGACAGTCTTTAATTCGAACAGTATTGATGGCGCTAGTTATTACGGCCGTAACTTACGATGAAGACGGCCGCGGAATTCACGAACGATTCAGTAAAACAAAATTATCGCGAGTTTAATTTGCGGATTTAGCGAATCTTCATACCACGAGTTGGCATTGGTCCCTTTGGAATTGGCATTGCCATTCCGCCGACTGCTTTTAGACGAGCTCTTACTTCGCGCATTTGATTAGCACTTAATTTCTTAGGATATTTCTTCATACGACCCTGTAACTTACGAAGTGGAACTTGCCCATCTGAGTCTCCAACAATTAATTCATAAATTGGCACACCTGGTGCGTAACGTTCAGTTTTGCGTTTCTCATCTTGCAACAACTGACGAACTGCGCCACTACCTTCGCCAGTTAAAACAATGCCAGCACGACCAACTGAGCGATGCACCATGTCTTGATTACGGGATACAGCGACGGCAGGAGTTGTTGACCAACCTTTACGGATAGACATCAAAACACTTGCACCAGCACCGATCTGACCTTCTATTGAGCCAAAAGCTGCAGACCGAGCTACCCGGGTAAAGAAGAAGAAAGAGATCAGCGCCGCAACTGGCAGAGTTACGAAAGCGAGATAACCAGTCTGTCCAACAAATTTTCCAAAACCGATTCCGATGGCCCAAGCAACTACAAATATGCCGCCCATAGCTGCGCCAATCCATGGTTTGGCGGTCTTGGTTATTTTGTAGGCATCCCGAATCTCTTTGAATCTTGGTGCCTTGGGTTCGCTGGACTTATTCTTCTTTCGATTAAACATGTCAGGAGTTTAGTGGAGCAGGCGCGGTACCACCAAGACGCGCAGGTGCCCAACGTTGGCCAACATGGCTATCTGGATATCGACCCTGAACTTCATGCAACATTTCGATCATGGTTGCTCGCAGAAGTGCCTCACCAGCTTCCACGTCGGCATCTTTGGCAAAGTGCATAGGTTCGCCGAAGGTCACAAAGATAGGGAACTTATTCCGCTTTAGATTTCGCTTAACGCCTTTAGTCCAAATCCGTTGACTGCCCCAAACGATGGTGGGAATTACTGGAACTCCAGCGCCCATCGCTAACCGAATCACACCTGATTTCAATTCCTTTATCTCAAAACTCTTCGAGATAGTGGCTTCAGGAAAGATGCCAATAATTTCACCAGCACGAAGCGCGCGCAAGGCACCGACAAAAGAAGCTGAACCATTAGCGCGATCTACCGAGATGTGATGCATTCCGCGCATGAGTGGCCCAGCTAATTTATTATCAAATATTTCTTTCTTAGCCATGAACCGCACATAACGATTAACTGGCAATGCAGCAGTACCAGCTAGAGCAAAATCTAAATAACCAATGTGATTAATGGCCAAGATAGCTCCACCATTGCGTGGAATGTTTACATCACCAGTAAAAGTAAATTTCAATCCAAGATATTTCCAGGTTGTTTTAAGAAAAACAATTACTGGGGGATAGACGCGATCAGCCATGCAGTGCAGCCCCATTAATGGCGGCCTTGGCATCTTGAGCTTGTTGGTAGAGGCGACCGGCACGATAACTTGATCGCACAAGTGGTCCACTCATTACGCCAGAGAACCCGATTTCTTTTGCTTCAGTAGCTAGCTCAACAAATTCTTCGGGCTTTACCCAGCGAATAACTGGATGGTGTTTATTAGTTGGGCGCAGGTATTGAGTAATAGTTATTAAGTCACAGCCTGCTGCATGTAGGTCTACTAGTGCCTGGGAAACTTCTTCGCGAGTCTCGCCCAAACCAAGAATCAGGTTCGACTTTGTGATCAGGCCGTAATCGCGTGCCATAGTGATAACTGATAGCGACTTGTCATAAGTGAAAGCAGGTCGAATCTCCTTAAAGATACGTGGCACAGTCTCGAGGTTGTGAGCAAAAACTTCCGGACGGGTTTCAAATATTTGGTTTAGTAAGTCTGGATTCGCATTGAAATCTGGAGCGAGCATCTCAACTCCAGTGCCAGGGTTTAGCTCATGAACTTTGCGAATAGTCTCGGCGTATAACCAGGCACCTTCATCAGGTAAATCATCGCGAGTAACGCCAGTGATAGTCGCATAACGTAATTGCATTTTCTTGATCGATTCGGCCACCTTAGTTGGCTCATTGCGATCAATTGGAAGTGGCTTGCCAGTATCGATGTTGCAGAAATCGCAACGTCGGGTACAGCGGTCGCCACCAATAAGGAAAGTTGCTTCGCGATCTTCCCAACATTCAAAAATATTTGGGCAAGCTGCTTCTTGGCAAACGGTGTGCAACCCTTCACTCTTTACAAGTGAACGTAGTTGCGTGTATTCCGGACCCATATTGGCGCGGGTCTTAATCCATTCCGGCTTACGTTCAATCGGGGTCTCAGCGTTGCGCGCCTCGATACGAAGCATCTTGCGGCCATCGGGTGCAATTGTCATGCGCTCACCTTCGTTAATACTTCGAATAGTTCACGTTCTAAGATTGGCGAAACTTCGGAAATAGTAATTTCACGGTTTAACTCGCGAGACATTGATGTTACATCGGCATCTGAGATTCCACATGGCACGATCTGACTAAACCCAGCCAGGTCGGGGTTTACGTTTAAAGCAAAGCCATGCATGGTCACACCTTTTGCAACCCTGATGCCGATCGCAGCGATTTTGCGATCACCTTTACCATCACGTAACCAAACGCCAGATCGATCTGGATAACGCATTGCTGATATACCGAACTGCTCACAAGTATTTATCAGGGCAGTTTCTAAATGTCGCACGAAGCCAACAACATCTAAGCGATTGGCTAACTTCACAATTGGATACCCCACAAGTTGGCCAGGTCCGTGCCAAGTGATTTTGCCGCCACGATCAACATCAATTACTGGGGTGTCATCTACTGGTCGATCCGAGATGGCAGTTCGTCGGCCGGCGGTATAAACAGATGGATGTTCGAGCAAGATCAAGGTATTCGGGCGCTCATCGGCCACAATTTCGGCATGAAAACTACGTTGGATCTTAAGCGCACTCTCATAATCGACTAGTCCGCTACGAGCTACGGCTATTTGGCCGGTAGTAAGAGCGGCTTCGATGGGCATAGCCAATAGCCTAAAGGTAGAATCGCGCTCATTACTAATCGAGGTGCAATATTTTCAGATTTGCGCAAAAGGGGCCATAAGCCGTGTCTACAACTAGCAATCGCACACCCAAAAATCTAAAGAGAAGCCGCATGCATTCAAACCGTAAACCATTTGCCATCGCTTTATTGGTGGTTTTGTCCTGGTTCATGATTACCGGCTTCTTCGGCCCATTATTCGGTAAGCTCTCATCGGTTCAAGAGAATAACAACTCCTCATTTCTTCCTAAAGGCGCCGAAGCTACAAAGGCCGCTGACGAAATCAAAACTTTCTCTGGGAAACAAACTTTTAATTTCCCAACCTTGGTTCTATTTGAAGGAAAAGGCGATGCCGAAACTTTCGCTGCCTTAAATGCCCACTTGAGCAAGGTCGGGGATCTAACACTTGATGGAACAACTGAGAAGATTTCTGATTTCTTAGCTCCGGGTGAACAAATCACCGTCTTCCCGTCACAAGATGGCAAGGCAGTTTTGGCAAATGTGCCACTCGATGGAAACTCAATCAGCAAAGTATTAAGTAACGACAAACCCGCCTTGCCAGCAATTGTTAAAGCACTTCGAGCTGATATCGCTCCAATTGCAAAAGCCAATGGAGTTACTCCATACGTGACTGGCCCTGGCGGAATCTTAGGTGACTTATTTAGTGCCTTTGAGACTCTCGATTCTTCACTATTGTTAACGACGCTCGGAGTTGTAGCGTTGATTCTGATTGTGGTTTATCGCTCACCAATTTTATGGATCATTCCTCTTCTATCCTCATTGTTCGCACTGTCTACAGCAGGTGGAATTGTTTATTTGCTAGCAAAGAAGAACATCATCGATGTTGATGGTCAATCACAGGGAATTCTGTCGGTGTTAGTTATCGGTGCAGCAACAGATTATGCGTTGCTATTGATTGCTCGCTATCGCGAAGAGTTGCATCATCATGAAAATCGTTTTGATGCCATGCGTGCAGCGTATAAGGGTGTTTGGGAACCAATTCTGGCTTCCGGATCAACAGTTTCAATTTCGTTGTTAATTTTACTGTTTAGCAAATTGACCAATACCGCGGGGCTTGGGCCGATTGGTGCTATCGGAATCGTTTGCTCAATGATCACTATTTTGACCTTGCTTCCAGCCTTGTTACTGATCTTCGGCCGCTGGATCTTCTGGCCGCGACGCCCACTATTTGATGGCGATGATCATGTCATGTCTGGCCCATGGTCAAAGGTGGGCAATGCGATAGGAAGTAATCCGCGTAAAGCTTGGATTATTAGTGGTTCAGTTCTGCTGGTTTTTGCCTTTGCGTCAACCACGTTAAAAGCTGATGGACTCGGAACAGTTGATTCATTCACTGGTAAACCAGAGTCGGTAGTTGGTCAGAAATTATTGGTTACACATTTCCCAGGTGGCGAAGGTGATCCAACTGAGATTGTGATTGCAGCAGATAAAATGGAAGCCGTTACAAATGCAGTAAAGAAGGCTCCTGGTGTTGCTTCTGTAGTTCCAATGCTTGATGGAATCCCTGTACCAGGACAACCGATGCCAATGGTCAAAGTTGTTAATGGTCGAGCTATCTTGAATGTAACTCTAGACAAAGCGCCAGATAGCGTGGAAGCTGGAAATGATATTCCAAAGATCCGTGAAATAGCGCGATCAGTAGATGCCACTGCCTTAGTTGGCGGTACCAGTGCTGTTTACTATGATGTTCGCGAAGCAAATAAACGTGATAATCGAACTATTATTCCAATCATCTTGTTGGTAATTACCTTGATTCTTGGACTCTTGTTACGAAGCATCCTTAGTGCCGTTTTATTACTCGGAACAGTTGTGCTTTCCTACTTTGCGACGTTGGGCGTTTGTGCACTAGTTTTCAATCACATCTTCGGCTTTGCCGGGGGAGATAATTCATTCCCACTGTTTGCATTCATCTTCTTAGTTGCACTTGGCATCGATTACAACATCTTCCTGATGACTCGCGTTCGCGAAGAGTCACAGAAGATTGGCACTCGAGCCGGCGTTATCAAGGGCGTAACTGTTACGGGCGCAGTCATCACATCTGCCGGAATCGTACTTGCAGCCACATTTGCCGTTCTTGGCTTATTGCCTTTGGTGCCTCTTGCCGAACTAGGTTTCGCAGTTGCCTTTGGCGTGCTGTTAGATACCATCGTCGTTCGCTCAATTTTGGTTCCCGCTTTAGTTCATGAAATCGGCCCTAAGGTATGGTGGCCATCTAAGTTATCTAAATCAGCTAACTAGCATCTCGTTCGGAGAGTAAATGACGCTACGTGTTGGTTTGGCTGGCTATGGCTTAGCTGGTCGCTATTTCCACGCGCCTCTGCTCAAAGGATGCGACCTTGAATTAGTTGCAGTCCTAACTTCAAACCCTGAACGAGTTGCTCACGTTAATTCCGATTTTCCGAATGCTGCAGTCGTTTCGGATATGCAAGAGTTATTGGCGCATGATCTCGATTTAGTGATTGTGGCATCGGTCAATTCAGTGCATGTCGAACAAGCTACCTCTGCGTTAAGAGCGGGTATTCCGACAGTTGTCGATAAGCCAATGGGCCGAAACCTAACTGAGACCCTAGAGATTCTGAAAGTTTCAGAGGAGACCGGGGTGCCGGTAACAACTTTCTTTAATCGCCTTTTTGATTCAGATTCGTTAACAATTAAGCGAGTGATTAGAGAGAACGAAATTGGAAAAGTTTTCCGGATCGACTCTCGATTCGAAAGGTATCGCCCTGATTTAGCTGCGCAGTCTTGGCGTGAGCAAAGCAGTGCAGCAGAGGGTGGCGGACTGCTGCTTGATCTGCAATCTCATTTAGTTTCAACAGCTCTTGATTGGTTTGGCCCAGCCGAATTAGTTTCAGCAAGTGTGCGAAGTATTCGTGGTGCTTCTGACGATGATGTCGTTTTAGTTCTAAGACACGATAGCGGGGTCGATTCATATTTATCGGCAAGTGCGATTGTTGGAGCTCCAGGACCACGAATTCGAATGTTAGGTAGCAACGGTGCTTTGGTAATTGGTGAACTAGACCCGCAAGAAGCGCTATTACGTTCTGGCCAAATTCCAAGTGGCGGTAAGTGGGATGTTTCGACTAAGTCTGAAGCGCTGATAATTCGTGGCGATGTAGCCAGCGAGTTACAGGTTGAAGATGGTAACTATGCACTTTTCTACTCTTTAGTTGCTGGCGCAATTGCCGGTGCCAATGAGTGGCCCGTTAGCAAGGCCGAAATTATTGCCGTTGCAACAATAATTGATAGAGCACGAGAATTAAACTTTCGTGAGTAACCCGGTTGTAATAATTGGGGCTGGCTTGGCTGGCATGAATGCAGCTCTAAATCTTCAAAAAGCAGGTCGCGAAGTAGTTGTGCTTGAAGCAGCAGATCGAGCTGGTGGCCGAGTGCAGACAGATGTTATTGATGGCTTTACTTGTGACCGTGGTTTCCAGTTGATCAATGCAAAATATCCAGAATTAGCACCGTTAAACATTTTGGGATCACTCGATTTCCGATTCGCAGATAGGGCGATAAATATTTCGATTGACGATCAGTTGCATCGGTTAGGTGATCCGCGAAAGTTCTTCTTTTCGGCTTTTGATTCGACCACCGGATCTGTATTTGAGAAGTTAAATCTTGTGAAAGCACTTGCTGGAAAACCTAGTAGCGGGATATCTATTGCAGAGTATTTGATCGCATCTGGTTTAGGTAAAACTTTTGATCGGGCATTACGGCCATTTCTACGAGGTGTTTATTTAACTGAGTTAGGAAATATTTCAGCTCCGGCTGGCTTAGAAATACTTAAGACTTTCATCACCGGTAAGCCTGGATTGCCAAGTGGCGGGGCAGGAGCGCTATCGATGGCAATGGCAAAGCAGATTGACGATCTGCGTTTAGGTATAACGGTTAACTCGATCAAGGCTGAGGTAGTTTCGACTTCAATAGGCGAAATAGGCGCAAGCGAAATTATTGTCGCCACAGACAGCACATCGGCTGCGCAGCTATTGGACATACCTTCAGTTCCTAAACTGGCAGGTTGCACGACGTGGTATCACAGCGCACCACTAGCTCCGGTTTCTCATGGTCAGTTGATAGTTGATGGTCAGAATCGTGGTGCAGTGATTAATACCTTAGTCATTTCAAATTTCATTCCGGAGTATGCACCTAGCGGCAAAAATCTAATTTCGGCCACCACCGATACTGGAATTACCGAATCTGAAGTTCGTCGTCATTTAGCAACACTTTATGGCTACGACAATCGCGATTGGGAGTTGATCGCTAAGTATGAAATTCCAGCAGCGCTTCCAATTGGAGCTAAAGGAATATCTCAACCTATTCAAAGCCGAGTTCGTGAAGGTATTTACCTGGCCGGAGATGGCCAAGTAGGTCCATCGCAAAACGGAGCTCTAAAATCAGGGCGCTTGGCTGCCTTGGCAGTATTAGCTAACTAATCAACTAACTTTTCTAGCGCTGATGAAATGTGCGGATAATCAAAAGTAAATCCGGCCTCGGTTAAAACCTGTGGCATTACTTTCTTCGAGCCAAGTACTTCAGAAGAGAAACTACCTAGTGCAATCTTTAACGCTATTGCTGGTACCGGGAAAAGTGCGGGACGGTGCATCGCACGGGCCAAGCCGGCGGTAAATTCGGAATTAGTAACCGGGTTTGGTGAAGTCATATTTACTGGCCCGGAAATTTTGTTTTCAAGTAGAAATGCGATTGCGCGGATTTGATCATGCAATGTAATCCAGGACCACCATTGTTTACCGTTACTAAGTTTTCCGCCTAGGCCGAAACGAAAGAGTGGCAACATTTTGCCTAGTGCGCCACCAGTTGGGTCGAGCACTAAACCAGTACGAATCTTTACGGTTCGCACATCACCAGCAAGATCGGCGGCAGATTCCCATTCGCGACAAACGGTAGCTAAGAAATCATCACCAACTCGATCACTTTCAATAACTGCACGATTACCACTTTCGCCATACCAGCCAATTGCACTGGCTGAAATAAAGACTTGTGGCTTAACAATTGCTACCGCTTTAGCGATGGTAGTTGTTCCTAATAAACGTGAATTTAGAATTTCGCTCTTGTACTTTTTTGTCCAACGCTTATCGCTAACACCGGCGCCCGCTAAGTGAATGACCGCATCCACCCCAGCAAGGGCTTCCATATCAACAGTTCCGGCAATTGGATCCCAAGTGATTTCTTCACTAGATACAGCGGCTCTGCGAACTAAACGCTGCACAGTGTGACCTTGTGACTTTAGATAGCCAACTAAAGCAGTTCCGATAAGCCCTGAGGCACCAGTTACGGCAATACGTTGTGGAGGCAGCAAATTAAAGTCCTAAATCTGATTCGAAAGCGCCGCCTTCAAGACGTTCTTTCAAAGTAACTAGGAAACGAGCGGCATCCGCGCCGTCGACAACACGATGATCGTAGGAAAGTCCAAGATAAACCATTGAACGAATCGCAATTGTCTCGCCGCCATCTTCGCCACGAACAACCATTGGTCGCTTAACGATTGCGCCTAGACCCAAAATAGCAACCTGTGGTTGATTGATGATTGGGGTATCAAAGAGAGCGCCGCGGCTACCGGTATTAGTTAGCGTGAAAGTGCCGCCGCCAAGTTCATCAGGAGTTACTTTGTTATCACGAGTGCGCGCTGCAAGATCTGAAATCTTGCGAGCAATACCGCCCATATTTAGATCGCCAGCATTGGCAATTACTGGAACTAGCAAGCCGCGTTCAGTATCAACTGCAATACCTAGATGTTCGGTGCCGTGATAAGTAATTTGGTCACCTTCAACGGATGAATTAAGAACTGGGTGTTGCTTCAGTGCTTCGCAAGTTGCTACTGCGAAGAATGGGAGGAATGAAAGTTTGACACCCTCACGAGCTTCAAAACTTGCCTTTGACTTATCGCGCAAACGAGCAATCTTCGTAACATCTACTTCGATAACAGTTGTTAGTTGCGCACTAACTTGAAGAGACTCAACCATGCGTGCTGCAATAACTTTGCGCAGACGTGTCATCGTCACTGTAGTTCCACGAAGAGGTGAGACTGCAATTGCTGGCGCAGAAGTGCGAACCGCTGCTGCAACTGGTGCTGCGGCAACTGGCGCGGACTTAACAGGTGCTGATTGCTCAACATCTTCGCGACGAATGCGTCCACCGATACCGGTGCCCTTAACCGATGCAAGATTTACACCAAGTTCAGAAGCTAACTTGCGAACAAGTGGAGTTACATAGGCATCTGCTGGTTGCGCTATAGAAGTTGAAACCGCTGCAGGTGCTGCAACAAGAGGCGCTGCCACAACAGGCGCAGCGGGTGGGGGAGTTACAACCGCAGCAGTCACAACTGGTGCGGCAGGTGCGGCCGGAGTTGCAACCGGTGCTGAACCAGAGGCTCCGATTAACCCTAAACGTGCACCAACTGCAACAGTGGTATCGATTGGTACATCGATTGCAAGCAAGATACCCGCAATCGGTGAAGGAATTTCAGTATCAACTTTGTCGGTAGAAACTTCAAGTAACGCTTCATCTACTGCAACTGAATCACCAACATTTTTTAGCCAGCGCGTAACAGTTCCTTCGGATACTGATTCTCCAAGAGCGGGCATTGAAATAACCGTTCCGCTACCACTAGCCGCTGGCGCAACAGGAGATGCAACTGGAGCAGGTGTTACTACAACAGGAGCAGCCACAACTGGCGCTACAGGGGCTGGAGTTTGAACAACTGGAGCAGGTGTTGCAGCAACCGGAGCAGCAGGAGCTGGTGTAGCAGTGGCTGCGCCATCAGCAATAATTGCTAACTCAGCACCGACTGCAACAGTTTGATCAATTCCAACAACAATCTTTTGCAAAACTCCTGCTACAGGTGAAGGAATCTCGGTATCAACTTTGTCGGTCGATACTTCAAGGAGTGGCTCGTCGATTGCGACTTGGTCGCCTTCGTTTTTGAGCCAACGTGTGACCGTACCTTCGGTAACGCTCTCGCCAAGTGCTGGCATTGTTAGTGAGAAGGTCATCTCTTTATCTCCTTGGTTTCCTGATTGAAATTCTTATTTATCCGTGGGCGTGTAATGGTTTACCGGCAAGTGCCATGTGAGCTTCACCCATTGCTTCAGAAAGTGTTGGGTGTGCATGGATAAGAGGTGCCACATCATCTGCGGTAGCTTCCCAATTAAAGATTAGCTGCGCCTCAGCCAATAGTTCGCCAACTCGCGCACCAACCATGTGAATACCTAGTACAGGACCATTCTTTTGTGAAACTAACTTAATTGAGCCCGCTGTGCGCAATATCTGAGCTTTTCCGTTGCCAGCTAAATCATAATTTAATTCGACTACATCGTGGCCACGTTCTTTAGCTTGGGCAGTTGTTAAGCCAACAGATGCTACTTCTGGTTCAGAGTAAGTAACGCGGGGAACACCATCATAATTAATCGGACGTGGGTTTAATCCGCAGATTTCTTCGGCAACTAAAATTCCTTCGCCGAAACCTACGTGAGCTAATTGCAAAGTAGGGATCAAGTCGCCAACTGCCCAGATGCCTGGAACATTGGTGCGGCACTTGTTATCAACTAATACATAGCCACGGTCCATTGTGATGCCTTGTTCTTCATATCCAAGATTTGCAGATACTGGGCCGCGACCAACTGCTACCAGAAGTACATCGGCTGAGAAAGTTTTTCCATCTTCGAGTTCAACAGTTACGCCATCGGCTGTAACGGTGTGAGACTTAAAGCGAACACCTAGTTCGAAGTTGATGCCACGTTTGCGATAAGCACGCTCTAGTTGCTTACTACTTGACTCATCTTCGAGAGCAACTAAGTGAGGCAGACCTTCAATGATTGTTACTTCAGCACCGAAAGATTTCCAGACTGATGCGAATTCGCAACCAATTACACCGCCGCCTAGCACGATGACAGACTTTGGAACGTAAGTGAGGTTTGTTGCGTGATCAGAAGTCATGACACGAACGCCATCGATTTCAAGACCTGGTAAAGATTTTGCATATGAACCAGTTGCTAAAACAACATTGGTTCCGGTGTAGCGCTCACCATTTACTTCGACGGTGTCTTTAGAAACCAAACGACCGTGACCTTCAACAAAAGTAATATTGCGTGATTTAACTAGCCCTTGAAGTCCTTTATGAAGTTTTGAAATCACACCATCTTTATACGCATTAACTGCGACCATATCCATGGATAGGAATTGGGCGTTGACTCCGAAAGTACTTGCCTCACGTGCGCTGTCGGCAATCTCGCCAGAGTGCAGAAGGGCTTTGGTAGGAATACATCCGCGGTGTAGACAAGTTCCGCCTAGTTTTCCAGACTCGATCAGCGCGACGTTCTTGCCTAGTTGAGCTGCTCGAAGGGCGCAGGCGTAACCACCACTGCCACCACCAAGAATTACCAAGTCGAATTGAGCCACGATCAACCTTTCACCCGTAAGCGTTCTATAGCCCTATCTTGCCAGCCTTCGGGCGATCTAACTAACTGGTGGCTATTTTTCGCTAGTGATCTCGGCCAAACG
>CANHRM010000020.1 GCA_947463725.1 Actinomycetota bacterium
CAAAATTGCACTTTCTTGCGAGTCTTATCTCCACCCTGACCAATTTGAGTCAAACCAAGACGCGCTTGTTTACGTCTTGATTGGTGTTGATTTTCTATGGCTCTACAACCACGTACCCCTGCCCCAGGCAAAGCTCGACGAGCGGCCGCCGCTAAAGCTGGCAAGCCAGCAAATAAAACAACGGCGCAGAAAGAATCTGCCACTCGTCGTTATGCCGATATTGATCCACGTTCTGTATCTAAGAAAGAAGCTCGCAACCTAGAGCGTTCGAAGTTACGCGCAAAGCGTTACGCCGAATCAAAAGTTTCTAAGCCACGCGCTGAAAAGCCAGTTGATGGAAGCGCTGAAGTTCCAGTGTTCGAACGTTCTCGTTCATCAAAGCCAACAACCAGCAAGTCACGCACTTCAGCACCACGTTCATCAGATACTCGTTCATCTTCACCACGCAATGACCGTGGAGCACGCCCAACAACAGGTCGCCCAGAACGTAAATCATCTGAACGTCCGTCTTCTGATCGCCCACGTGCTGAGCGTCCAGCTTCAGATCGCGCACGCAACGATCGTCCACGTACTGATGCACCTCGCAGCGAAAAGCCAGCATTTAAAAAGACTTTTAATGACAAGCGCGAAAAGCCAGAAACTCGTGCAACTAAGTTTGTAGCAGAGCGCGCAACACGTCCTGATCGCAATCCAGCACCAGCTCGCAATACAGACTCAGCTCGTAATGCCGACACTGTTCCATCAACTCGTCGCGATGCAGCTAAAGCACGTGCTAATCGCAGCAATGATGGTCGCCCAAATTTTGAACCTCGCAAGCGCGAAAAATATGTTCCTGGCGTTGGCAAACGCAGCGAAAATGAAGCTCGCGATTTCAAGCGTTCGGAAGATCGCACTAACTCTTATAACCGCCCAGAGCGCACATCAAGTGCTTACGGTCGCACTCATTCAGCAACAACCGATTTCGGTGCGGATGATAATTACATTTCAGCGAATTTAGCTGATGCTAATTTAATTGATGCGACACCAAAGACTGAAATCACAATGACTTTTGCTGAACTAGGTATCGCACCTAAGTTAGTTGAACGCCTTACAGCACAAGGAATCAACCACCCATTCCCAATTCAGATTGCAACACTTCCTGATGCTCTAGCTGGTAATGACATCTTGGGCCGTGGCCAAACTGGTTCAGGCAAGACACTTGCTTTCGGTCTAGCGATGCTGACTAATCTAAATGGTCGCGTAGCAAAGCCACACAAGCCACTTGGTTTAGTTCTAACACCAACTCGCGAATTAGCACAGCAGATTGATGAAGTTTTAACACCACTTGCGAAATCAATTGGTCTTGATTCAGTAGTAATCGCTGGCGGAATGCCTTACGGCAAGCAGATAACTGCAATGCGTCAATCATGCCCAATCTTGGTAGCAACACCAGGACGCTTGATCGATCTACTTGATAAAGGCGAAGTTCAACTCGATGATCTACAGATCACCGTTCTTGATGAAGCCGATCAAATGGCTGACATGGGATTCTTGCCAGTTGTTAAGGAAATTCTTGATCAAGCTAAGCCAGATGGACAGCGCCTGTTGTTCTCAGCAACTCTTGACCGTGGCGTAGATGCGCTAGTTAAGAAGTATTTGAACAATCCAAAGACTCACTCATTGCAGAACGATCGTGCCTCAGTTTCAACGATGAAGCACTACGTACTAACAATGCAGACCACCGATAAAGATGATGTAACTGCGCAGATCGCATCTCGCAGTGGCAAGACCATCTTGTTCGTAAAGACTCAACGCGGTGCTGATCGCTTAGCTGACAAACTTGCTCATGCAGGTGTTCCGGTTGGTGCACTTCACGGTGGAAAGTCTCAAGCAGTTCGTACTCGAACTTTGGCACTCTTTAAGGAAACTCCTAACGCAGCCCTAGTTGCAACAGATGTTGCTGCTCGCGGCATTCACGTTGATGGCATTTCATTAGTTGTGCACTTCGATGCACCAACTGATCACAAAGATTACTTACACCGTTCCGGACGTACCGCTCGTGCTGGCGAAGAAGGCAATGTTGTTCTTCTTTCAACCACTAAGAGCCAGTCAGGTGTTAAGTCACTAACTTCACGCGCAGGCGTTTCTCCGATATTCGTTCATGTCGAACCAATGTCTAACGAGTTAATTGATATTACTGGCGCTGTTGAACCTTCAGGTATTCCATACATCGCACCAGTGATGGAGAACAAAGGACCAAGTCGCGGCAACCGTCGCCCACGCCCTAACTCAAGCGAACGACGTCGTCGCCCACGTTAATCTGATTTGATCTAACCGGTTTAGTAACTCCAGGGTTACTTCACCGGCTTTAGGTGCAACGCAGGCATAAGAGATTTCAATCGCAAAATCAATTCTGGCTATGAATTTTTCGACCACCGATAAATCTCCTCGCACAAGTAGCGCGAATTCGAATTCACCGGTTCGGGCGATTAAATCTTCGGCTCTTGCGCTGTTTGATAAGACGTCGGCAAATGCCACAATTTCATCAATTGTTGAAGTGGCTGGTAGTTCTAATCTAATTGCGCAAAGTTCGATATCGCTTCGCTGAAAACGAGCCAGTTCACGAGCCATTTCTTCGTAATAAAGTGGCGGTGCTAATAAATTTGTTAGCGAATCATGGCGGCCATCGTGTGAGATTGGTTCGAAAATCGGTTTTTCCATTAGATTACTCATCTCAAGGAAGATCGAAGGAGCATGATGTGAGCGCTGAATCAAAGAAGCATCTCAGTCAATCTGCTCGTCGCAATATCGTGACAGCCCTGCTCAACCTAGAAGGCGCTGTCGTATTAGCCCTAGGGACTTTTCTAATTTTCAAAACGATAACTGCCGATTCGGTTGAACTTGCGCCGTTGTCCGGTGAAATAATTTTCGCAGCCATCGGTGGTTTCGGGCTCTTGGCATCGGCCTATTCCTTTAAAAATAAGCGTCATTTTGGTCGTGCTCCGGCAGTGTTGGCAAACTTAATTGCCCTCGGCGTAGCGAAATATCAATTTGAAGGTGGCCTTTGGTTTGTTGCCCTGCCACTAGTTATTGTTGCCGTAATAACTCTTTATTGCGCAGTAACGATTGTTCCAGAAAGTGAAGAAAAGTAATGGTCAGCATTGCAATTGTGGGTAGCACCAATATCGACATGGTTGCATACACCGATCAAATTCCAGAGCGTGGCGAAACTGTTGCCGGAAAAGATTTTGCAATTGGTTTTGGTGGCAAAGGTGCAAACCAAGCTGTTATGGCAGCACGTTTAGGTGTTCACACTTATATGGTCGGTGCCGTTGGTGATGATGTATTCGGTCAATCTGCAATAAAGAATTTTGTTGATCAAGGTGTCAACACAGAATTTTTAGCAACCGTGCCAGGTTCTAGTGGCGTGGCGCCTATTTGGGTTGACGGTGGTGGCGATAATCGCATCATCGTGGTGCCAGGGGCTAATGCAAAAGTAACTGTTGCCCAAGTTGAGAACGCAATTAACTCAATTAAAGATTTAAAGGTAGTCGTTGGACAGTTTGAAATTCCAGTTGAAGTTACTACCGCAGCATTTATAGCTGCCCGAAAATTAGGAATCACAACCATTTTGAATCCTGCTCCATATCGAGATATTCCGGCTGATTTATTAGCGGTAACTGATTGGTTAATTCCTAATAGCCATGAATTCCAAGATTTACACCCTCAACAATTAGATCCAAGTTCAGATGCAGTAATCGCAAATTTCGCTGCTGCCCAGAAAATAAATTTGGTTGTCACCTTGGGCGAAGATGGCGTAGTCATCGCTGATGGCACAATCACAAAAGTTGCGGCGCAAAAAGTTAAACCTGTTGACACCACCGGTGCCGGCGATTGTTTTGTAGGTTCCTTTGCTTTTGGCTTAGCTATGCAAATGTCGCCAGCTAAGGCTGCAGCCCTAGGCTGCCAAACCGCAGGGCTTAGTGTTACTCGGCTAGGGGCGCAGAGCTCTTATCCGACGGCTGCTGAAGTTACTGACTTTCTTTCGGCTTAGCCGATCGATGCTAAATGTGCCCAATATCGCTTAAATTACGCTTCGATCTTTGACGAGACGACTTTAGCCATTGGGGCTCATCTCGGTAGACTTCATTCGTAGATCGCTACTAACAAGGGGAGAAAGCCAGTGTCGGCTTCCGATTCAAATATCGATTTTGGTGCTAACGATTGGTTAGTCGAGGAAATGCAAGAGCGATATCTGGCAGATCCTGCCTCAGTTGATCAAGCTTGGATTGAATACTTCACAAAGAATGGCGCTGTTGGTCAAAGTTCATCAGCGACTCCCAAGGCCGGCGTTCCACCAATTCCTAAAGCGATGCAAGCAAAAGTTGCTGCCCCGGTTTCAGCTCCTGTAGTTACACCTGCACCAGTTGCTCCAGTTCAAACCCAACAAGCGTTAGTAACAGCGCCAGTTGTAACAACTGCTCCGACACCAGCAGATCCTGTTGCTAAGCCAGTTCCAGTTTTAGTAACACCTGCAGCTTCATCATTAACTCCGATTCGCGGAGTTAGCGCACGTGTCGTTCAAAGTATGGAAGCGTCGCTAAGTGTTCCAACTGCTACTAGCGTTCGTGCAATTCCAGCAAAATTAATGATTGATAATCGCATTGTTGTTAACAATCACTTGAAACGTACTCGTGGTGGAAAAGTTTCCTTTACTCACTTAATTGGTTTCGCCATGATCAAGGCAATGCGAGCTATGCCAGAGATGAATGTTTTCTATGGCGAGATTGATGGCAAACCAGCAGTTGGTCAACCAGAACATATAAATATTGGTATCGCAATCGATTTAGCTAAACCCGATGGTTCACGTCAATTGTTAGTTCCTTCGATTAAAGGTTGCGAAGATTTAGATTTCGCGCAATTTGTAAGCGCTTATGAAGAAGTTATTCGCAAAGCTCGTGGCGGCACACTTACTGTTGAAGATTACGCAGGTACTACAGCTTCGCTAACTAACCCAGGCACTCTGGGCACCGTTCACTCGGTTCCACGCTTAGTTCAAGGTCAAGGCTTAATTATTGGCGTTGGAGCCATGGATTACCCAGCTGAATTCCAAGGCGCATCTGATGAAACCTTGGCCCGCATGGCTGTTAGCAAGGTAATTACCTTAACTAGCACTTACGATCACCGAGTTATTCAAGGTGCGCAATCTGGTGATTTCTTGCGTCGCATTCATGAACTTCTTCTTGGCGCAGATCACTTCTATGAAGATATTTTTGCCGCGCTACGAATTCCATATGTGCCAATTCATTGGGCGACTGATCTTGATTTCACTCGCGATGACCATATTTCAAAGACTGCTCGCGTTCAACAATTGATTCAGGCATATCGCACTAACGGTCACTTAATGTCTGATACCGATCCACTTGAATACAAGCAGCGCTCTCATCCAGATCTAGAAGTTGAAACACACGGCCTAACTCTTTGGGATCTAGATCGCGAATTCGCAACTGGTGGATTCGGTGGCAA
The DNA here is from genome assembly GCA_947463725.1 of Actinomycetota bacterium. Classification (GTDB taxonomy): domain Bacteria; phylum Actinomycetota; class Actinomycetes; order Nanopelagicales; family Nanopelagicaceae; genus Planktophila. The sequence continues at coordinate 5,506 of CANHRM010000020.1, forward strand.
AGCATTTATGCCACTACGTAATATCCTGGGAATTCTGCGCGATTCATACTGCCGTTCAATCGGCGTCGAATATATGTTTATTGAAAATCCAGCAGAACGTAAATGGATGCAAGAACATATTGAAGTTGGCACTCCAAAAGTAGCCCGCGAAGAACAACTACGTATCCTGCGCAAACTAAATAGTGCTGAAGCTTTTGAATCATTCTTGCAAACTAAATTCGTAGGACAGAAGCGATTCTCACTTGAGGGCGGCGAAGCTGTAATCCCTCTTCTTGATGCAGTTATTTCAGCAGCTGCCGAAGCAAAGCTTGATGAAGTTTGTATCGGAATGCCACACCGTGGTCGTTTGAATGTTTTAGCAAACATTGCTGGTAAATCACACGGTCAGATTTTTCAGGAGTTCGAAGGTCACTATCAAGAGAATCAAGTTCAAGGTTCTGGCGATGTTAAGTACCATTTAGGTACTGAAGGCATATTTACTGCCGAATCAGGAGCTACGACAAAGATTTATTTAGCCGCTAACCCATCGCACCTTGAGGCTGTAAACCCAGTATTAGAAGGCATTGTTCGAGCTAAGCAGGATAAGTTAAATATCAAGAATATATTCTCAGTTCTGCCAATTTTGATGCACGGCGATGCTGCCTTTGCTGGCCAAGGTGTAGTTGCTGAAACTCTGCAAATGTCGCAACTACGTGGCTATCGCACTGGTGGAACTGTGCACATCGTGGTTAATAACCAAGTTGGTTTCACAACTTCACCACATGGTTCTCGCTCATCTACTTATTCGACCGATTTTGCCAAAATAATTCAAGCGCCGGTATTCCACGTAAATGGAGATGATCCTGAAGCATGTGTCCGTGTTGCGCATCTAGCATTCCAGTATCGCCAAGAATTTAACAAAGATGTAGTTATCGACATGGTTTGCTACCGACGTCGTGGACACAACGAAGGTGACGAACCAAGTTTCACTCAGCCACTTATGTATAAGTTGATTGATGCAAAGCGCACCACTCGTACTCTTTACACTGAGAGCTTGATCGGTCGCGGCGACATCACACAGGTCGAAGCTGAAGCAGTTGCTAAAGATTTCCAGGATCAGCTCGAAGCGGTATTTGCCTCAGTTCATAACCACGAAGCTGAGCAACCTGCTCACCGACAGATTCCACAAGTTCCAGCACCTACAACTGTTGATACTTCAATAACTGAAGCCGTTGCTCGCCAGATTGCAGCCACCCAAGTTGCGGTGCCAGAAGGATTTACAATTCATCCAAAGTTAGTTCCTCAACTTACTAAGCGCGTTGAAATGTTAAACGATGGAACTATTGACTGGTCCATGGGTGAAACTCTTGCCTTTGGTTCATTGCTGCTTGAAGGTCGACCAATTCGTTTAGCTGGTCAAGATTCACGCCGCGGAACATTCTCAAATCGTCACGCTGTTATTGTTGATAAAGAAAACGCTAGCGAGTGGACTCCACTTCGTGGTCTGATTCAAGATGAGAATCAATTCTTCGTTATCGACTCGTTGCTCTCGGAATACGCTGCAATGGGCTTCGAATATGGCTATTCGGTGGTTCGCGAAGAAGCACTGGTTATGTGGGAAGGCCAGTTCGGTGATTTCAGCAATGGCGCTCAAACAATTATCGATGAGTTTATTTCTTCCGCTCTGCAAAAGTGGGGCGAGCGTTCATCAGTAGTTCTGCTTCTTCCTCATGGTTATGAAGGTCAAGGACCAGATCACTCATCAGGCCGAATTGAACGTTACCTAATGCTTTGCGCTGAAAACAATATGACCGTTGCGCAACCATCAACACCTGCTTCTTACTTCCACTTATTGCGTTGGCATGCAGCTAACCCTGCTCGCCGACCAATGGTGGTATTTACACCTAAGTCTATGTTGCGACTAAAGGCTGCAGCATCTGCACTAAGTGATTTTACTTCTGGCACTTTCCGCCCAGTTATTGGTGATGACAAAGTCGCAAACGCATCACGTGTAATTTTCTGTTCTGGCAAGATCTATCATGATCTAGTTGCTGAACGCGAAAAGAATCGTGAAGATTCCACTGCCATCATTCGAGTTGAGCAGTTGTATCCATTGCCTGCAGCTGAAATGGCAGCTGAAGCAGCTAAACATCCAAATGCAACTTTACTTTGGGTTCAAGATGAACCAGCTAATCAGGGTGCGTGGTCACATATCGCACTTGGTACATCTGAACACTTCGGTGGTACTGGCTTTAGTGGTCGCACACTTCGTCGAGTTTCTCGATTAGCGAGTGCTTCTCCTGCAACCGGAAATCATCATTGGCATGAAGAAGAAGCAAAAGCTTTAATGACTGAGGCATTTACTCGCTAATTACTTAGGGCCGCGTTTGCTAGTCGCTCTTTTAAAACGAAATATCACGCGAGCACGTAATTCAGTTTCTGGAATCCAGCCCCATTCACGTGAATCTGTGCTGGCCTCATTGTCACCTTCGACCCAAACTTTTCCAACGTTCTCATCGCTACCGATTTCAATCAGCCGTTTGATCACAAAAACACCTGGCCGATCGGCACGCTCAATTACATAGACTTTGAGCTTTTTTAGTTCCGGTATCGCTGGTTCTGCAGCCCAAGAAACCACGAGCCAATCCCCTTCAACCAGCGTGGGTGACATGGAATTGCCAGCAACGGCGACTGTGCGCCAAGCGGACGAGCCAAATTTCCCCATAGGCGGTAGTGTCACACTTAGGAATCAAAAAACCAAACGTTAATTGCTCGAAAGGGAACTTCAAATGATTTCATTTCTAAAGCCAAGCACCACTGTCTACGCGCACTGCGACCTGCCTTGTGGCGTTTACGATCCAGCTCAAGCAAAGATCGAAGCGCTTTCAGTTAAAGCTTGCATGGAAAAGTATGCAGCTAACACAGATGCTGATTTCCGTTCTCGCTCAGTTGCAATCAAAGAAGAGCGTTCACACCAAGTTAAAGAGCACCTATGGGTTCTCTGGACAGATTATTTCAAGCCAAATCACTTTGAGGCATACCCACAACTTCACACACTATTTAACGATGCAACTAAGTTAGCCGGGGCTGCCGGAACAAAGGGCACTCAAGACGTTGCAGTTGCAGACAAGTTAATTGCCAAGATTGATGAAATTGCAGCAATCTTCTGGGAGACCAAGAAGTAAAAAAATTAATTAATTCGTGGCGCGCTAGTTAGCGTTTGAGCCGCAGTTCGGGCGAGGAAAGAAACTCGCTCGACTGCGGTTCTTTTTATTTGGCCATGGGCGATGTGTCGTTCACCATCGTAGATATCGCATTCAAAAGTTAACTCTTTGCCATTAACTTCAATACATCTAGCCATTCCCCGAATCTCGGTTCCGATTGAAACTCCAGCTAGAACTTCAATTGAGCTACCGCTTAAAATCGTGGTTTCGCTTCCTTCGAAATATTCCGCAATCGCAGTAACGCATGCGCTTTCCATTACATTTAATAAATGTGAGCCAGCGGCAATTGGTAATTCACCTATTCCGAGCGCCACGGCTGTATCACCAGGACGAATCACCATGGTTGCTAATCCAACGGCGCCTAAGTATTCACTCTCAATATTCATGTCTACTGCTCTTCTTCATTTATAAACTCAGTGCGGCTTTCGACTCTGATCTCGCGATGTTGGATATTGCCAAACTCATCAATTTCAATGGTTACTTCGTGCATGCTGAACTCAGTTATTACTTCATTTTTAAAGCCAGCAAAATTAGCTTGGTTAAACATAGCGCCTAAAGCTTCATGCAAGTCACTCGGTGCTTCTTCATTACAGCTTCGACGCAACGCATCGCGAGTTAAATCGCGCATAGTTCTTTCATGGATTAATTCCATGGAACAAGGAACACATCCAGAAAGATGCGAATTAATATTAGCTAAAGTTAATTGTGGCATATTCTCGAATTGAAGTTCGATTTGAACTTCAGCAACATCGGCATCGACTAAAATCACAAAAGAAGTTAAAACTTCGACGCATTCAAGTTCATACTTTGAATTACTCATCTGCGCCTCCTTTGCTTTGGCCGTAACCCAGTTCGGCTGCATAGTCTGCTAATTTCTCGCGCAGTTGTTTACGGCCACGGTGCAGACGAGACATGATCGTGCCAGCTGGTGCGCCAACAATTTCGGCAATTTCCTTATAAGAGAATCCTTCAACGTCAGCAAGATAAACAGCAATCCGAAATTCTTCAGGTATTTCTTGCAGTGCTCGTTTGATATCGCTATCTGGCAGATTCTCAAGTGCCTCAGCCTCAGCAGATTTGCCTTGATCGCTAGTGTGAGAAGCAGCTGCCGCTAATTGCCAATCTTCAACTTCGCCATTTGAAAGTTGTGGCCGACGTTGATCTTTACGATAACTATTAATGAAAGTTGTAGTCAGCACTCGATAAAGCCAAGCTTTTAAATTAGTTCCAGCTTCGAATTGGTGGAAGGAAGCAAATGCTTTTAGATAAGTATCTTGAACTAAATCTTTTGCGTCATCAGGGTTTTTTGTATAACGCATTGCTGCGGCATATAACTGGTTTGTGTAGGCAAGGGCATCTCGCTCGAAGCGCAAAGCGCGTTCGGCCGGGCTCTCTTTAACCAACTCAGTAGATGTCATCGCCGTAAGGTTATCTCGCAACCACTGGTTTTCGCATTTTTTACGGCGTTAGCGAACTGGGAATTAAAATAGAGTTTCGGGCTCGCCGAGTTCGATTTCCTTAATCAATTCTGAATTATTTACCGCCACCGTATTAACAGCACTAGAAACCGGAACTGGAACCAGCCCCGATGCTGGATCTTCGTGGTGCATTAAGCCTTGTAATACAGCGACATCATGCAGCTTTGGATCTAGCCATTGGCTCCATCGCTCCTTGCTCATCATCACTGGCATGCGACTATGAATTGTTGCTAGTTCACCCACTGCCTCTCGAGTAATTATCGATGCGCTCTCAATAATTTGACCATCAGGTGTCCGCCAACTACTCCAGAGTCCAGCAACTGATAGTGATTGGCCGCTATCACTAGAAATATAAAAAGCTTGTTTTGGTTTATAGCGACCGAGTGCTGTCGCCCACTCGTAATACCCCTGCACCGGGATCAAACATCTGGTGGTTCGAAATGCACTTTTAAATGTTGGTTTTTCATGGATCGATTCTGAGCGCGCATTTATCGCATGTGATTGCGAAGCTTTAGCTTCGGAAATAGTTTTATGCCAATTTCCGATTAGACCCCAGGAAGCAATTGCTAATTCGCGTTGGCCACCATTTTCGCGCACGATATAAATCGGATTTGTCGGAGCGATATTCCAACTAGCTGGCAATGAATATGCAGGGACCGCGCCATGTGCCGAAAATTGTTCGACTAGCTCCTGCATTTGATGGGTCTGTACAAAGCGGCCGCACATATGCGCAACGCTAGCGCAATCGCTAACCCAGTAGAGTTCGCACATGACTTCAGCGCATGCTTCTGGAAATTGGCCCGCCATCTTTCGTGGCCCCCAGCCAATCAGCGCTACCGTCACAATCCCGGGCTCTAAATCGGTAACTAATCGAGCCCTGATTTTGGCGGCGCAAGCAACTACCCCATCGTTAATCCGGCGCCCGCTAATTTCGCGCGACAGTGAACTGATGGTTGCCGGCTTATGTGAATTAGGAATTTCTATTGTCGAGACCACGGTTGATGGCGATGCCGCTTGGCAAGTAACACCAGCAAAAATGCGTGGGCCAGTAAAAATAGATGTTGGTAATGCCGGCACCGTAATGCGCTTCTTGCCGCCACTTTCAGCGCTGGCAACTGGTTCGGTGGCCTTCGATGGTGATCCTCGCTCACATGAACGCCCTCTTGGCCCTGTAATCAAGGCGCTCGAAGATTTAGGAATTTCAGTTGAACATGATGGTCGTTACAGCTTGCCGCTAACTTTAAATGGCACCGGTGAAATTCCAGGTGGAGAATTGGAAATTGATGCGACCGCTTCTAGCCAATTCTTATCAGCGCTTTTGTTAATCGGACCAAGCATGACAAATGGCATCTCCGTTAAACATGTTGGTGGCGCCCTTCCATCTATGCCACACATTGATATGACGGTAGATATGTTGCGTTTCTTTGGTGCAACTGTTGAAGTTGATGCCGCAAATAATATTTGGCGCGTTCTACCTGGAAAATTAATTGGTCAAGATTTTGTAATCGAACCAGATTTATCAAATGCTGCGCCATTCTTATCAATTGCCATGATTTGTGGAGGCGATGTCACGATTGCGGATTGGCCAAAGCAAACTACTCAACCAGGTGATCAACTGCGCGATATCTTGACTAAAATGGGAGCTAAAGTTGAATTCGTTTCAACTGGATTAAAACTAAGTGGCACTGGTGTAATTCACGGAATTGATATTGATTTACATGAGGTCGGCGAACTAACGCCAGCAATCGCTGCCTTGTGTGCATTGGCTGATTCACCTTCACATTTACGTGGCATCGGCCATTTGCGCTTACACGAAACCGATCGTTTGGCAGCGCTAACTAATGAAATTAACGCTTTAGGTGGCAACGTGACTGAAGAAGAAACCGCGCTACATATAACTCCGGCCCCGCTTCATGCTGGCGTTTTCCATACTTATGATGACCATCGTTTAGCTACAGCGGGTGCTGCAATTGGCTTAGTTGTGCCTGGAATTGAAGTCGAAAATATTGCGACTACCCGCAAAACTTTGCCAGATTTCCCTGGCCTTTGGAGTTCACTTACTGCATGAGTAAGCGCGAATACGACGAATCTGATGCGCGTGTACGCCCAGCGCGAAGCACGCGCCGCCGTACTAAAGATCGTCCAGCACATGATGACGCCATCTTTTCATTAGTAACTGCGGTAGATCGTGGCCGAACAACTTGTATTACTGATGACGGTGTAGTCGTTACTGCTATGAAAGCTCGCGAGCTTGGCCCAAAGTCAGTTGTAGTTGGTGATCGAGTTGGTTTAGTCGGCGATGTAAGCGGAAAGACTGATTCACTTGCACGAATCGTGACGATAACAGAACGACGTAATTCACTTAGTCGCACTGTTGATGATTCAGCCAAAGTTGAACGCACAATTGTTGCCAACATTGATCAATTGGTGATTGTGGTTGCAGCTACTAATCCGCCACCTCGTCGCGGCTTAATCGATCGCTTCTTAGTTAGTGCCTTTAACGAAGCAATCGCTCCAGTAATTTTGGTTACTAAAACAGATTTAGGGCAGATTCCAGAATTTATGGAAGAGTACAAATCTCTCGGTGTGAAAATTCTGACCACTGCGATTAAAACTGAAAGCAAAGAAGCTGATCTGCAAAGGTTGCATGAGATGCTAACCGGCAAGATTTCAGTATTAGTTGGTCATTCCGGTGTTGGTAAATCAACTTTGATCAATGCGATTGTGCCTGAAGCTGATCGCGCTACCGGAGTAATCAACGATGTGTCAGGCCGAGGTCGTCACACTTCTTCGAGCGCAGTTGCCTTGCCGTTATTTTCACCTGCACACGAAGGTGCAATCGGTTGGGTGATTGATACACCCGGAATTCGCGCATTTGGTCTTTCACATATTGACCCCAATCGCATCGTTGCCGCCTTCGAAGATTTGAGTCCGATTGCGGCAACCTGTATGACTAATTGCGCTCATCATGGCGCCGGCTGCCAACTAGATATCTGGGCAGCACCAAATGGTGTTGTAGATGCAGTGCGCTCGGCACGAGTTGCTAGTTTGCGATCACTCTTAGATGCCCCGAAGGTCGAGCTCGAGCAATAGAATCGACACATTATGAGCGCAAAATACTCGTTGGAATCTGATTTAAAGCTCGCTCTCGAGCTGGCGGCTCTGGCCGATGCAATCACGATGACCCGATATCTAGCCCAAGATTTAATTGTTACTACCAAACCAGATAACACTCCAGTAACTGATGCAGATCGCGCGACTGAAGAAGCGCTGCGCAAACATTTAGCAACAGCACGACCAACAGATGGTTTAGTAGGTGAAGAATTTGGAAACGAAAACAAAGATGCGCAGCGATATTGGGTTATTGACCCAATTGACGGTACTAAAAACTTTATGCGTGGTGTTCCGACCTGGGCAACTTTAATCGGGTTAGTTGAAAGACAAGACGATCGCAACGAAAAAGTAATCGTTGGCGTTGCTAGCTCGCCGGCCTTGAACCGTCGTTGGTACGCAAGCAAAGGTAATGGTGCGTTTACAACTTTAAATGGTGGTGAGCCACGCAAAATTTCGGTTTCTAAAGTTTCTGAGTTAGCAAATGCTTCAGTTGCTTACTCGGATTTTCAAGGTTGGGGCGATCGCTTAGTAAAGTTTCAAAACTTAATTACCGATTGCACACGTTCTCGAGGTTATGGTGATTTCTGGTCACATATGTTGGTTGCTGAAGGCGCAGTAGATATTGCAGCTGAACCATCGCTGGCACTTTGGGATATGGCCGCACTTGATGTCATTGTTCGCGAAGCCGGCGGAACTTTTTCAAATCTAACTGGTGAAGTTGGCCCATTTGGCGGTAGTGGAATTTCTACAAATACTTTGCTTCACCCAACAGTTATGGCGGCCCTAAATTGATCTATACCTTCAAAGTAAGTGGCATGACTTGCTCATCTTGTGTAAACAGTATTGAAGGTGCTCTAAATTCAATTGCTGGCGTTAGGGCAACTGTTAACTTCGCAACCGAGTCTGTGCACGTTAATGCTGAAGATGGTGTCGCAACCAAGTCATTGATTGCTGCCATTAAAAGCGCCGGTTACAGCGCCACACTTGTTACGGATCCTTCGCAATTAGCCCTACATAGCAAGCGTTCTGGGCTGGCTTTAGCTCTTTCCATCCTTTTTGCCGTCCCAGCAATAGCAATTTCAATGGTAATGAGCTGGCACCATTCAATAGATATGTTCGTGCATGATCAATTAGATGCATTCGGTTTAGCCCATCCGCTTTATTCACCAACTGCATGGGTGGCAATTGGCTTAACGGCGCCAGTTATTCTCATTGTGGCATTTCCAATTCATCGAGCTGCTTTTAATAACTTCTTAATCTTTATCAACCCAAAGCGCCAAGGTGCATTAACTATGGATAACTTGGTATCCCTTGGCTCGCTTGCCGCCTTTGGTTGGTCGATATATGCCAACGCAACCGGTAATGGTGATGTTTATACCGAAGTTGCCGCAGGTGTTCTATTATTTGTAATTTTGGGTCGTTACTTAGAAGCACGTGCAAAATCTTCAGCTGGCAGTGCACTTCAATCATTACTAGAGCTTGGAACTAAAGAAGTTACCGTTATTCGTTCTGGTCAAGAAGTGATTATTCCAATCACTAACTTGCAAGTCGGCGATGAATTCTTAGTAAAGCCCGGCGAGCGAATTGCAACTGATGGTGAAGTAATTTCAGGTACTAGCTCAGTTGATAACTCAATGATCACTGGTGAGTCACTACCTATTGAAGTAAAGCCCGGTTCTAAAGTTATTGGCGCAACGGTTAATCACAACGGCCGCATTATTGTTAAAGCAACACGTATAGGTGGCGATACTGAATTAGCTCGCATCACTGCAATGGTGCTTTCAGCACAAGGCGGACGCTCGCCGATTCAAACTCGGGTAAATAAAATCAGCGCTATCTTTGTGCCAGTCGTAACTTTAGTTGCAATCGCCACAGGTTTTGCTTGGTATTTATATGACTCTCAACTAACTCATGCAATTGCAACTGGTATTGCAGTGCTTGTTATCGCATGTCCATGCGCCCTTGGGTTAGCTACTCCTGTTGCGTTGATGGTCGCATCAGGACGCGGTGCCCAGCGCGGAATAGTGATTTCAGCTCCTAGCGCCTTGGAAGCAGCTCGCGGAATTGATCGAGTATTGCTCGATAAAACTGGCACTTTAACTACCGGGAAGATGAAAGTAAGTGCTGCCACTGTTTCACTTGGTGCCGCTGCGCAATTAGCCCAGATTTATCCAGAATTAATTAAAGAGGCAACATTCTTGTCATCGGCGCTTTCCATTGAAAGTCAGAATACTCACCCAGTTGGCCAAGCAATTGCCGAATACATCGCAACGCAAGGAATTAAACCAACCACAGTTACTGATTATTCTGTTTCACCCGGAAATGGCGCAGCAGGACGAGTTAATTTGGGAATGCACTCCCCTGTAGTTCTAATTGGTACACCAGCAGCTGTTGCACATAGCAGCGTTGATTTCCACCCTGATATTCAAGCTGCAGTTAGCGCAGCGCAGGCACAAGCACTTACTGTTTCAGTGATGGCTTGGGATGGCATCGCACTTGCGGTCTTTGCCGTCGGCGACGAGATTAAGGCCGATGCGGCTGAAACCATTTCTAAATTTAAAGCAATGGGTATTGCGCCTTGGCTCGTAACTGGTGATTCACCGGGAGTTGCCCACGCCGTGGCTCTCAAAGTTGGAATCGATATCAGCCAAGTTACTGCAGCTGCATCACCTGAAAGTAAATTAGCTGCAATTAAGAATTTACAATCTAAAGGTCATAAAGTATTGATGATTGGTGATGGCATTAATGATGCCGCAGCTCTGGCAGCCGCTGACTTAAGTATGGCAATGGGAACTGGTACAGATACAGCAATTGCTGCAGCCGATATAACTTTGATGCGACCAGATCTAAACGCCGCAATTGATGCGTTGCAGTTATCAGAACGCACGATCAAGATTATTAAAGGCAATTTAACTTGGGCATTTGCTTATAACGTTGTTGGTATTCCGATTGCAGCAGCCGGTCTACTAAATCCAATGTATGGAGCTGCAGCGATGGCACTTAGCTCAGTATTTGTAGTAACTAACTCACTTCGCATCAGATAGCCCAGCTATGAGCTAGCTATAGAAAAGCGCCCCCATAAATTGATATCTATGGGGGCATTTCACGTTAGTAGCGGGGGCAGGATTTGAACCTACGACCTCTGGGTTATGAGCCCAGCGAGCTACCGAGCTGCTCCACCCCGCGTCGGTTGCCCTAATCGTAAGCGGTGCAGCGTTAATAACCAAATTGACTAGTTATTACTTACTTTCCTTGCGCAGTTTCAGCCGCAGCAAGTGCTGATTGTAATTTATCTAGTGCACGACCAGCAGCAGCAAAATCACCCTTGGCATTTGCGGCTTGATAATCCTTCATTGCTTGAGCAGCTGCACGTAATGCAGTTGAAAGCGCTGTTGCATTCTTTGGCGTTGTTGTGGTTGTTGAAGTTGATGGAGTTGATGCTGATGTTGTTCCGGAGTTGCCACCGAATACTTGATCAAGTGCTCCCTTGAGTGTGTCGTCATAACCAATTTGATCGCCGAAGGAAACTAGAACTTTCTGCAGCAATGGATAAGCCGCAGTGTTGCTAGTTGCTCTTACATAAACTGGTTGCACATAAAGCAAGCCACTACCTACTGGCAGAGTTAACAAGTTACCTAGAACTACATCAGAACCACCTTGACGTAGTAATGACAATGAATTTGCAACTTCTGGCTTGGCTTCAAAGTTAGATGCCACTTGCGAAGGTCCCGCGATATTTGTGCTACGTGGTAATTGCAACACTGTAATTTTTCCATAGTCCGGCCCAGCTTCAGAATTAACCGAGGCAAATGCGGAAAGGTTTTCACGACCACCACGAGGCACGAAAGGTGTGGTCAACGAGAAAGTTGACTTAGTCGCACCTGGCATTTGTAGTGTCATGTAATACGGAGGTTGGTTGCCTGCGTTTGCACCGAATGTTGATGGGTCACGAGGTACGCGCCAGAAATCTTGGCCACCGTAGAAGGCATCTGCTGTCTTAACGTGATACGCGCTAAGAATGTCGCGTTGAATACGGAACATATCTTCTGGATAACGCACGTGCTCAAGCAATTGCGCAGACATGGCGCTCTTTGGCTTAACGGTATTTGGATAAGCCTTGCTCCAAGTCTTTAGCACTGGATCTTTCTCGTCCCAGGTATAAAGTGAAACAGTGCCATCGTAGGCATCAACTGTGGCTTTTACTGAGTTACGAATGTAATTAACCGTTGTATCAGCCTGGGCAGTAATCGAATTTGAATTAGAAGTTAGCGCATCAGCTGTTGAGCCTGAAAGTGAAGTCTTGCGGGCATATGGATAGCCAGCACTAGTTGTGTAGCCATCGATAATCCAAAGCAACTTGCCATCGACAACTGCAGAGTACGGATCACCATCAAGAGTTAACCATGGCGCCACTTTAGCCACACGATCACGTGGGTTGCGCTCGTAGAGAATCTTGGAATCTTTATTAATCAAGCTGGAAAGCAAGATCTTCTGTTCCTGATACTTAATTGCGAAAACTAATTTATTAAAGAATGAACCAACTGGAACGCCACCGGCACCGTTATAGGTGTAGTTCTTCTGACCGTTAGCTGCAGTGTCATCTGGATAATCAAATTCGACAGGTGAATCAGTCTTAACGCCACCGATGATTGAATAGTCAGGTACGTTCTCGCCAAAATAAACACGTGGTTCGAAATCACCTAAGCCTTTAGTTGGCGGAAGATCGCCAACTGCAAAGTTTGGCTTTCCATCTAGGTCAACGGTATTTCCATAAGCTGCAACAAAACCGAAACCGTGAGTGTAAACCAAGTGATCGTTGATCCAGTTACGACTTGGATTGCCCGCGATATTTAACTCACGTACCGAAACGACAACATCACGTTGAACGCCATTTACGGTATATCGATCAATATCAAGTGAATCCGGGAAAGAGTAATAAGGCTTAATCTGTTGCAATTGACGGAAAGTTGCTGAAATTACATTTGGATCCATCAATCGAATGTTGGCAATTGTTGCTGCATCATTTGCTAGCTGACCTGAAGATGTTTTCAAGGTTGCTGCATAGTCTTTAACCTCAACGCCACTTAAATCAAAAGCAGCTCTTGTGGCATCAATATTGCGCTGAATATATGGCGCTTCCTTTGATGATTCAGATGGCTTGACCTGGAAAGTTTGAATTGCCGCTGGGTAGACGCCAGCGATTAAAACTGCTGAGATCACGAGTAGCACTGTTCCAGATGCTGGTAAGAACCAGGATTTGCGGAAGATGTTAGCGAAGAAAAGCAGGGAACAAATAACTGCGATGCCCGCCAAAATTGCTTTAGCAGGGAGCAAAGCATTTACATCGGAATAAGTTAGACCGGTAATTAGTTTGTTCTCTTTTAGAGATAGTGCATAGCGATCTAACCAATACGCAACACCCTTAAGAAGTACTACTAAACCAAGCAAAACAGAAAGCTGTGCACGCGCAAATGGCGTAGAGCGATCTTGACGCATTTGTGGGCGCAAGCCACCATACAAATAATGAACCGCACTCGATGCCAGGATTGCCAAGATTAGAGCTGAGAAGCCCCAAGAGATTAGCGATTGCCAGAATGGTAAACGGAAAGCATAGAAAGAAATATCTAAATTAAATTGTGCATCTTTTACACCAAACTCAGTTGAGTTCTTGAAAAGTAACCAGGTGCGCCAAAGTGAAGTTCCGGCGGTACCTGCAAAATAAAATACTGCTAAACCAATTCCGGCAAAAGCTACTTTGCGAAGTGGTTCGATTTGCGAACGGTAACGTTCTAGGTTGTCGCTCTCGGTCGCCATAGATACATAAACTGGGCGACGGCGAAATGCTAAGAAAACATTCAATAAAACAAATAAAGATGTAACAAAACCAAAACCAATGAAGAGATACACCTTGGTGAAAAGTGTGGTTGACCAAACGCTGGTGTAGTTAACAGATTTGTACCAGAGCCAGTCTGCATAAAAACCACTAAGTGAAACTAGTGCGATTGCAGCGGCTACCAAGATTCCGGCAGTGATCGAAAGAGGGCTTACTCGTCGGCCACCCGACTTGCGGCCAAAGCTCTTTGCGAAATCAAATTGCGGATTCGAACTCATCTATTTCTCCATTTTCTTAAACCAACTAGTTTGAATAACCAGGTTGGGATAACCCAATTTTGCGCTATTTGAGTGCTTAACGCTAATTAGAACTGTTTCTAAGCGTTAGAACAGCCGCTGAGTGCAGGTAACTTAGCCAACTCCTGAACTGGCTTTTTAAGCTGAGTCACAGCCTGCGCCAAGGTCGAAACCGCCACAATCTGTAACCCGCTAGGAATATGGCCGATGTCGATGCAGTTATCAATTGGCGCAATAAAAAGCGTTGCCCCGGCACGTTTAGCTCCGATTAACTTATCTTCAATGCCACCAATCGGGCCAACTTCACCTTTTTTATTAATCGTTCCAGTTCCTGCAATCAGACGTCCGTTTACAAGTTGTGCGCTATTTAATTTCTCAACTATTCCAAGAGCAAAAATTAAGCCACCGCTTGGCCCGCCAGTATTTGGTAAATCGAATTTAACCAACTGACTATTTAGCTCACCTGATCGCAAATAAGGCGCTAGGGCTGGTTCGTACATGTTTAAGTAATTAAATGCTGCCACTACTGCATTGTTCTGAGAACCATCCATCTCAGCCAGACTCTCTTTATTAACTTTTTCAATATCTACATTCGGCTCATAGACAACTGACTTTGGCACCACTACCCCGTCGGCTTGAATCCAACGAGCTAAAACTTCGAGCCCGAATACTTTGGCATTTGGAGTTGAAATCGAAACTGTGGTCAGCATTAATTTTCCAGTGGGCGCTGGAACTTTTTCGGTGAAGCGAGTTGGAATTTTAACAACTGGGCCTAAGACATCAGTTGCTGGGCCCGGTAGCACGATCACAAATGGCAATGGAATGAATAGAGATAAGATCAAAATCAAAAAGAGAAAATATCTAACTAAGCGGGGCAGCGGCGAGAATCTCATCGGATGCGCTTAGGCAGTTGGATCGACTGGCTTTTCTTTTGCTTCAAGATCGCGTGCCTGTTGATCGCGGAAGGAATCTTGGAATTTCTGGAAAGAGGTCACTGAGCGAGTTGTTTCTTGCTCGAATTTGCCCTGAAACTTACTAACCCAGAGGACATATCCAAGCGCGCCAATAAGCCCGGCAAGGGGAATTAGCCACCAAATTAAGGCTGTGAAGGCGTTGGACATAGGCCTAGCCTAGAGGTTTCGGGAAGAAAGTGCCCACTTGAGTTGTTTAACTAGTATTACTTCGGCAGGTTTTAAGAATTTCATGTGATTAACGAGAGTTATGTAACAGCAGAAAGGTAGCCATGACATCTTTTGGTTTTGGACCCAGCGATAACTCAGACGACGCTGAAAAATCTGCCGAACTGGCAGCAGCGCTTGAAGCAATGCAAGCCCAGATGAAAGAACAGTTCGAACAACTTGGTATTAACCCTGCTGGATTTATTAATCCGCTACTTTCAAATTCTGCAAAACCTGAACCGCTGCCAAAAAACATTGTGCGTGACACTGCTAAGAAATTTACCCAAGCACATGGGTCGCAACCAGTTGGTGCAAATGATGTTGCTGAGATAAAAATCGCACTTGATCTCGCACAACTCTGGCTCGATGATAAAACAGATTTCACTTTAAATTCTTCTGAAAACCGAATCGCGCTAAGCCGCACTGATTGGGTTGATACTTCTTTGGCTGGTTGGCAAGAAACGGTTGAACCTCTTGCTGCTGGATTAGCTGATGCGCTGGCCGGTTTGTTATCTAAAGCAAGCGAAGCTGCAGACCAAGCATTTAATTCCGATGGTTCGCTTAATGAAGAATTTTTGGCTGAAGCTGGCGTTGATCCAAACATGTTTAAAGGTCCTAATGGCGAAAACATTTTAGGTGGCATCGGAAATGCACATGCTTCGATGGACATGATTGGTGGGTTATTAAAAGGCTTCATTGGCTCACTTATCGCTACCCAACTAGGCCAAGCTATTGGTCAACTTTCAGCAAGTGTTACCGGAATCCACGATGTTGGTTTGCCACTTATTACACCTGCTCACCCAGCGCTAATTCCGCAAAATATAAACACTTGGGCGCAGGATCTTGATGTGCCGATTGCTGAAGTTCGCTTATTCCAAGCACTACGCGAAGCTGCAATTGCTCGACTTTTTGATAACAACCCATGGTTAGTTTCATATTTGCGCCAGTCAATTACTGATTATGGACGCGGAATAACGATTGATATGGATGCAATTCAAGATCAAGCAACATCAGCACTTAGTTCAGCTGAAATTGATTTAAATAATCCAGAGTCATTTGCCAATGCAATTAACCAAGGTTTATTTACGCCCGAAGAATCTGAAGCACAAAAAGCTGCGCTAACAAAACTTGAAGTCGCGCTCGCTCTTATCGACGGTTGGGTTGATGAAGTTGTGACAACTGCAGCTGGTGAGCGGTTACCAAACTTAGAAAAGTTGCGTGAAACTCTGCGTCGCCATCGCGCAACTAACGCACCAACCAAACAACTCTTTTCTTCTCTCCTGGGCCTAGAGGTATCCCCTCGGCTTGCGCGCGAAGCAAGTGCATTCTGGCGTTCAATTTCTGAACTCAGCGATATCTCAACTCGTGACAAGATTTGGTCTGGCATCTTGCCAACGCAAGAAGAGTTGCTTAATCCGCAGCTTTATTTAACAAGCGTTGAAGTACCTGATGATTTAAGTGGTTTACTCTAAGTAAGACAAAAATAAAAAAGCGAAGTCCCCGGTCGCTGTTAAATATCTGCCTTCCCCTTGCAGATATAAAACTGTTATCCGAGGACTTCGTAAGCGTGAACTTAACGAAGTTTTCAATCTGAATCAACCGACTCTCAGATTGACAAAGTGATTCTTTTCCTTGTAATGAACTACTTTCACGCTACCTTTTGCTTATGAATTCATCTGAAAATATCGATTTATTTTCAATTGCTGAATCGCAAATAACTAAACCTGTAGTTGATACTTCTCTTGAAATTGCACCAACTTTGCCTGGGGTTGACCAAGGCGAAATCGTCGTCATTCGTTCTAAACGACGGAAGAAAAATATCTCGGCATATCGCCAAGGTGGACAGATAGTAGTTTCGATCCCGGCCCGAATGAGTAAAGCTGACGAGCGATCAATCGTTCCCGAGATGGTCGAACGGATTCGTAGCGCCGAAAAGGATCGCACCCCGTCGGAAAGCGCCTTGATCGCCCGCACGGTGGCCCTAATCGAGGCCTTTGCTCCCGAAATCATCGAGCGCCCCGCCAGTATCGATTGGCGCCAGATGCGTGAGCGTTGGGGATCTTGCACTGGCCTCGACCGGAGCATCCGAATCTCAGACCGCCTGCGCTTTGCCCCGACCTATGTGCAGGACTACGTACTCTTTCATGAAGCGATTCACCTGCGCTTTTTCGACCACGGCCCCGATTTCCAGCGAATCCTGGCCGCCTACCCCGATGGCGAGAAAGCACAGGCCTATCTCGACGGTTACGAGCTGGCCGAGAGCGACTTGGCCCCGCCGGAGGTTAAATAAGTCCCAAACACGGCGAAAAAACTTCCTACAAACCACGCTCAGAAACCCCAGATTGAGCGTGAGCGGGGGTATCGTAAAGCCTGCACGCAAGTAAATTTCGTCGAATTCCATCGACAAATGCTCGCGTCGATTGGAGGCTTCACATGGCAGAGACATACAAAGGTGACGCTTACTGCGTTAAGTGCAAAGAGAAGCGTGATTTTGAAGGAACTGTAAAGGTTTCCGACTCTGGTCGTCGCATGGCACAGGGCATTTGCCCAGTCTGTGGCACCAAGGTCA
>CANHRM010000021.1 GCA_947463725.1 Actinomycetota bacterium
AAAACTTGAATAACTTCAGCGCCAGTTAGTTCGGCATAAGCGATCGAACGCTTGGCCATTCCACCTGAAGTAGGGGTGTGAGCACCAAGCCGCGGGCCATTAATTTTCGCTTTAGACATTTGGCTAGCCTACTGTGATGGTCACAGTGCTGCCACGTTTGACCTTGGTGCCCTCTTTCGGTGAAACATTAATTACCTTTTTGGCCTTATTGGCGCCAAGAGTTTTCACTTTAACCACCAAGCCGAGGTCTTTGAGAATCTGCGTCGCTTTTGCTTGAGTCTGCCCAACGATTCCCTTAGTTGGAATTGTTATGAAAGCTGAACCTTTAGAAACTATTAATTCTATTTTGGCGCCCTTAGGAATATCGCCACTAGCTGGGTTCTGCGAAATCACACCACCCGGGATAACTTTTTCATCAAAAGCATATGTGACCGAAACGTCGAAGCCAGCATCACTTAATTCAGTAAGCGCTTCTTCGCCAATTTTTCCAACGTATGAAGCTAGCGCAAGAGTTTCAATTCCTTTGCTGACTACCAAATTAATTGTGGCATCACGACGAACTTGCGTACCTGGAGCAGGATCAGCTGAAATCACAAAACCTTTAGGAACTTCAGAGTTAAATACTTCAGTAATAGTTCCAGTAGTTATTGGGAATTTAGCAATCGCATTTACTGCTGCCTCTGGTGTTAAGCCAACAAGTTGCGGAACTGTGTAACGCTCTGGACCTTTTGATACAGTTAATTTAACAGTGCCATTTGGATCGGTCTTGTCGCCACCTGCTGGGTCTTGCGCAATGATTAATCCTTCAGCATCTTCTTCACTATAAACACGTTCGGCAACTTCACCTTTAAGTCCAAGCGGAGTGAATAGTGAGTTAGCTTTATCAACTGAAGCACCAATAACAGAAGGCACATCAACTTTTGCACCTGGACCAAGCACAACCCACCAACCTGCGACGCCAACACTTACTGCTAGCGCCAAAGCAATAATGCGATTGCGACGAACTCGTTTACTTACGCGGCGACGTTCTTCGGCACGATCTTTCTTAGTGCCTGCGGTGTTCTCGGTCATGGGGGTAACTATCTCGGTTGGCTCGGGTGATTTTGCAGCTTCGGCACGCTTGGCAGCACGAGATTTATCTCGCACTTCCTCTCTGATTGGGGCAACTGGAAGATCAAGTTGAAGACTCAACTGCTTGCGTTTCGGGTCAATCTCACTACGCACCCGATCTAACTCAGCTAGAAATTCACCAGCATCACGTGGTCGATCATCTGGGTTCGTACTTGTTGCTTTAGCAACCAAGTTTTCAAGGGCTAATGGCACTCCTTTTACTTTGCTGCTTAACAATGGAATTTTCTCGTTTACATGCATGTATGCAATTTGAATCGGTGTATCAGCGGCAAATGGTTTTTCGCCTGTAATCATTTCAAATAGCACAATGGCTGCGGCATAAACATCACTGCGTGAATCTGCGATGCCACGTTGTACTTGTTCGGGGGATAGATATGAAACACTTCCGAGAATTACGCTGGATTCAGCGGTCATCGTCGTGCCCAACATATTGCCACGTGCAAGTCCGAAGTCCGCGATCTTTACGCGACCTTCTTTTGAGATCAAGATATTTTCAGGTTTGATATCGCGATGAATAATGCCAATGTTGTGTGCAGCAGCTAATGCACTTAAGACCGGATCAATAAAAGAAAGTGCATCATCGACTGTAAGTTTTCCTCGTTCGTAAATGTAGTCACGAAGCGTGTGGCCTTCGACTAACTCCATCACGATGAAAACTGCTGGAACTCCGCTTTGGTTCCAGCCTTGATCTTGCACTGCAACAATATTTGGATGAGAGAGTGATGCTGCAGCTTTGGCTTCGCGAATAAAGCGACCAACGAAATCTTCATCTTGTGCCAGATGTGGATGCATGATCTTGACGGCAACTTTGCGATCTAGCCGAGTATCGATTGCGCTATAAATTGTGGCCATGCCGCCTGTGGCAAGCAGCGCCGTTAACTGATAACGGTCATCAATTAATTCGCCGGTTAGATCAGACACAGCTAAATCTTAGGCTAGCTACTGCGTGGAGAGGATGAAATCCGCACCTTCGCGAGTTAAGTCGTGAGCAAAATATTCATTTTCCATCTTCTGCCACTTAACCATCTCATCACGAATCTCATCGCCATCACGCTCTAATACCCGCGCTAAACCAATACTTTGATCGATATCTAGCCAGATTGAAGTTGTTAATTTCTCGCGGAGAAGTTCATTGCAGCTGCCCACCCCTTCAATAATAAGTAGCTCTACTGGCTTTAGCTGGCGCGATCCTGCATATGAATCAAGCGCCCAGTCATATATTGCAAGCTCGCAAGTTTCGCCTGATTTTTGAGAATAGATCAGTCCTAATAATTTTTGGAAAAGCTCATCCGATAGTGCATTGTTCCAACCGTTATACATTTCATCGAGATGGATTACTTCAATTGAATAAGTCCCGGCGAATGCACGTGCGATCTCGCCAGCTAAAGTACTCTTGCCCGAACCTGCTGGGCCGTCAATTGCCAGAATCAGCGGTTTAGAGGATTGGTTAAATAGGTCGCGAAGTGCTTCGTTGATTTGCATTCCAGCGCCACCATCCGATCAGAGCTATTGCAGTAAAAACCAAATATAGAAATGCGGTGAAGTAATACTCTTGCTTGAAATACAAGATAGTGCCTGCCAGATCAACTACGAACCAGAGTGGCCAGTTATCGGTCTTCTCGTAAACCATTAAAACTTGAGCAACTAAAGATCCAACAAATAAAAATGAATCAACAACGGTTGCAGCAGCACCAATATGCGACAGAAGTGGTTCAAGAGCAGCCCAGAGCCCAAGTACTGCCAAAACTGTATAGATGCGTGCCCGAGTAGTTAGCCGACCTGGAACCGCGCCCGTAGGTGCCCAGCCAAACCAACCCCGAATTGCAGCTGCGATAAAAACTAGCTGGAGTGACGCGCTTCCCATCAAATTCACGTGGTAGAAGAAGATTCCATATAGCGCACTACTTATTGCCCACCACGGCCAAGTGATGCGTTTACCTGTTGTTCCTAACCAAACGCCAATGAGCGAAGTAAGCGATGCTACGAATTCGAGGATCGATACTTCGTAACCCCAAGCGGTGAATAAAACGTATGACACGTTGAACCCCAATTCCAGGTCCGCATTACCGGACCGGTCAAGCGGTCGATCTGTAAGTTACAGATCCTCTCAGCCAATTTCTTTCGGCTCCCGCATCGCAAACTATAGCGATTTAGTAAGCAATTGGTGCTGCTTTGCGAGAGAATTAACCCGTGCAGAAATACGGCTATATAGCGATGTTAGTTTTTACGCTTTCTGGATCAATCTGGCTAGAAGTGTTTTTAAAGGTCGGCGTAATTCGCAGATTTAAGCGAGTGATCTTGAGTATTTTGCCTACAGCTGTTTTCTTTGTTATTTGGGATGCCTACGCAATTAATCGTGGCCATTGGCATTTTGACCCTAAACAAATTTTGGGAATATTTGGCCCGTTTGATATTCCACTTGAAGAATTCTTATTTTTCTTCATTGTTCCTTTAGCTGCACTATTAACAATTGAAGCAGTACGTACAGTTAAGAAAGATTGGAAAGTAGGGGATGAGTCATGACCTACACCCAAATCGCTCTGATCGCAGTTTTCATTTCCGCTTTTATTGATCTAGAAGTACTTAAAACGAAGTTGTTGCAACGAAAAGTTTTCTGGACTTCGTACGTCATTATTTTGCCGTTCCAGTTGCTGACTAATTGGTGGCTAACTTCTAGAAATATTGTTATGTATAGCGAGGATGCTATTTTGGGATTTCGCATAGCATCGGCTCCACTAGAAGATTTATTCTTTGGCTTTGCGCTAGTTCTTTCAGTAATGGCAACTTGGGTTTATCTGGGTCGCAAAACTTCTAAGAACTAACGAGCAGCAATCGCCTTTACATATGCTTTACCCGCTACTCGTAATCGGCGCCCAGTAGAGGTTTTTGCTCGCTTATTAAAGATGTCATAACCAATTGCTTCAACTTCATCAACAATTCCACAATAAAGTTCACTAGCCGCTTCAATACAAGGTCGGCTGGCTGGCTCGAGCTGCAATATGCCTGGCGTCGCCTCACGTTGAAGTTGACGTACTCGTTCGATTTGAAACTTCAGCGCTGCAGTAATTTCTGGGGTTAACTTTCTCGCTTCTAACATTTCACGATCAACCCCAAACTGGGCTAGCTCATCTTGCGGCAGATAAACCCGGCCCCGATCTAAGTCTTCGCCCACATCGCGAATAAAATTAGCTAGCTGAAAAGCCACACCTAATTTTTCAGCTGGTTCATAAGCTCCTTGGTTTAAAGCCCCCAATATAGGCACCATTTCGAGGCCAATTACAGCTGCTGAGCCATATACATATTCCATTAACGCCTCGTAATTGGCATATTCAGTAACTGTTAAATCCATAGTCATCGAATGCAAGAAAGCCACAAAATGTTCGTGGGGGATAGCAAAGCGAGTTACCGTGTCAATTAGCGCGCGACCAACTTGATCATTGGAGTCGCCACTCTTTAGCCCCGATAGAACTCCATCGCCCCAAGTTTTTAGCTCAGCAGCTTTTTGTGCATCAGTTAACGTCGAAGCTAAATCATCTACAATTTCATCGGCATAGCGAGCAAATCCATAAAGTGCGTGCACGAACGGCCGCTTAGCTTTAGGTAAGAGCAAAGTGGCTAAGTAATAAGTCTTGCCGTGCAGAGCATTGAGTCGTTTGCATTCTTCATATGACGCCCGCAACTGCGGATCAATTATGCCGGCAGCAGTTAATTCATCCATTACTTAACTGGGCCCACAATTCGTTCAGCTGCTAAGCGACCAGAAATTAAAACCATTGGAACGCCAACACCTGGTTGTGTGCCTGAACCTGTGAAAACTACATTCTCAAAACCTTTGGCCAGATTACTTGGGCGGAATGGACCAGTTTGGAAGAAAGTATGCGCACTCGCAAATGGCGCACCTGCTTCCATTCCCATCGCTTCCCATTCCAGCGGTGTAGTTAAATGCTCTTCTTCAATCGCATCGCCAAATCCGTCATAGCCACGTTCTTCAAGAGTACGAATCATCTCGTCACGATAAGGCTTTGACTCTTTGCGCCAATCAATATCGGCAGTTAAGTTCGGGGTTGGGAAAAGAACGTAGTAACTCTGCTTGCCAGCAGGGGCAAGATCAGGATCATCATGAGTTGGCACTGTGACAAGCACACTCGGATCACTCATCAATTGTTTCTTGTTAATTAGTTCATCAAAGACGCCATCCCAAGATTTACCGAAGTGAATATTGTGGTGTGCGATGTGATCATATTTCTTACTTGAACCGATCAACATGGTTGCACAAGATGGTGAATAGCGCAGTCGCTTTACCGAACGAGGAGTCTGACCCAATAGATCACGCCAAGCCACAGGTAGGTCGGGGTTTAGAACAACCGCATCGCAGGTAATTCGCTCACCTTTGTCGGTAATTACTGCTTTTGCACGACCGTTTTCAAAATCAATCTTGGCAACAGTGGTGCTGTATTTGATTTCAACGCCATGCTTTTGCGCAGCTGCAGCCAGTGCAACTGGCACTGCATGCATGCCGCCCTTAGGGAAGAAGACGCCATTTACCGAATCCATATATGCGATGACAGCGTAAATTGCCAGAGCTTGCTGCGGGCTAACCCCGGCATACATTGCTTGGAAAGAATAAACCTTTTGCAAGCGAGGGTCTTTCAGATACTGATTAACTTTTGGTTGTAACTTTCTAAAGCCGCCGAGGGCTACCAAGCGAGCCAAGTTCGGCGTCAATAGATTTAGTGGTGAATCAATGTTGCGATCAATAAAATCGTTCATCTCGTACTTATATAACTTAGTTACGAACTCTACATATTTGCGATAGCCCGCAGCTTCAGCAGAGCTAACAGTGCGAGCAATTTCTGCTTCCATCTCTTGCGTGTTGGCGTGAACATCGATTTGTGAACCATCGTCATAGAACGCGCGATAAAGCGGCTTCAATGGCATTAAGTCGACCCAGTCTTTTAATTCTTCGCCGACTGAATTAAATGCATCGTTAATTAAAGATGGCATGGTTAAAACACTTGGCCCAGTATCAAATGAGTAACCATTGCTCCGTAACAAGCCACTGCGGCCACCAGGCACAGACTCACGTTCAATGATTGTTACTTTACGGCCAGCTCCAGCTAGTCGAAGAGCCGCGCTTAATCCAGCGTAACCCGCACCGACAACAACAACATGATCGCTAGGACCTTTAATCTGCTTAACCATTTATGTTCACGTATTTCTTTTAGTAGCGATGATTGCCATTTGAGTTAAGAGTTCACGCACTTGCGAGTCAATTTCATCGCGGTTAATTGCTTCAAGTGCAGTCGATGTTAGTTCTTCAATTAAATCTTCTACGTGCATGGCAGCGCCAGTTTCAGAAATGATCTCTTGTAGGCGCGCGATAGCAGTTTCGGAGATATCGTGATTTCCGAATTCCTTGAGAAACTCGGCTTCAGCCGGGCCGGAAATTCGATCATGAGTCATCGCCATCAATACGGTGCGCTTTCCTTCGCGCAGATCATCACCGGCTGGCTTGCCCGTGACTTTAGGATCACCAAAGACGCCAAGTAAGTCATCGCGCAGTTGGAATGCTTCGCCAAGAGGTAATCCAAATTCGGAATAGATCGAAACAATTTGTGCGCGCTTAGCTGCATCAGGAATCGCAATGGCAGCACCAAGATGCAGTGGACGCTCGATTGTGTATTTAGCGGACTTATATCGAGCGATGTTTAGTGCTTGAGCAACACTTTGAGTGCCACGAGCTTGTTCGAAAACATCTAGATATTGCCCAGCAATTAATTCGACTCGCATTTCATCATGAACGCTAAGGGCTGCAAGTAACGAGTCGCCCTTAATTCCAGAACTATTCAACATTTGATCTGACCAGATAAGTGCCAGATCGCCAATTAAGACAGATGCGGATAAACCAAATTGAGTTGCTTTGCCTTGATACTTTTCGGCAACATGCATCGATTCAAATAGTTTATGAATAGCCGGTTCGCCACGTCTGGTATCTGAGGCATCCATCAAGTCATCATGAACGAGTGCGCATGCTTGCAGTAATTCCAAACTAGCAAAGGCTCGAATCTCGGCATCACTTAACTGAGAACCCGCACCCATTGCACCAACGGCTGCAAATAAAGGTCTAAATCGTTTTCCACCATTGACCACAAAAGCAGTCAAACTTGTTGCCGCCGGCTTTAACTCAGGTGCGATTGCAGTGAAGTACTCACTCTGCGTTGTCAGGAAATCCTTGAGTTGCGCCTCGACTTGCTCGCGCAAAGATTTAAGTTGCTCAAGGGTTTGAGCAGATGCCTCAGGTTTCACGCGCGTAACGATACGCTGACCTAGTGGCTATCCGCGCGACCAAATACTCTTTTGAGTTCTTTCCGCCTAAAGATCAGGCTGGTGAAGAACGGCTTTGGGCTGCCATGTCAGCACTTGAACCAATCGCCCCAGATTTCATTTCGGTCACATATGGCGCCGGGGGATCAACCCGTGATCGCACAATTCGGATAACTTCACAGATAACCGAGAGAACCTCGATTCCGACGGTTGCCCACTTAACTTGCGTTGGTTCAACGCGGGGCGAACTAATCGAAATTCTGCAGAAGTATAAAGAAGCTGGCATTCATAGCATTCTTGCGCTGCGGGGCGACCCAACTGGTGGGCCTAGTGCTCCTTGGGTGCCAACAGTTGGTGGCTTTAACCATGCCGATCAATTAGTTGAATTAGCACTAGAAGTTGGCGGTTTTGAAGTTGGGGTGGCTGCTTTCCCTGATGGTCACCCAGCATCAAATGGTGATTTGGCGAAAGATGTCGATGTGCTAATCCGCAAGGAATCTTTAGGCGCCAGTTTTGCTACCACTCAATTCTTCTTTGAAGCGCAAAGTTACCAACGACTAGTTGAAGCACTTGCCGCAAAAGGATCTAACTTGCCAATTATTCCGGGTATCTTGCCAGTTACAAATGTTAAGCAATTGGTTCGTATGTCTGAACTTAGTGGAACTGCGATTCCAGCAAGTATATTAGAGAAATTCTCCGCCATAGAAGATGATCAAGAAGCAGTTCAAAAATTAGGCATCGAGATTGCGACCGAACTCTGCGAGCAATTACTCGAATTAGGTGTACCTGGTCTGCATTTCTATACGATGAATACTTCATCTGCCACACTTGAGATATATCGAAAGTTGGTTTCTAAATGATTACCAAGAAAGAGTTCTATAAGCGTTGGAGTGAACTACATGGCAACGCTGAAATAGCTGGCATCGTTCATGCTTGGCTAGCAATCTCGTATCGATTCGCATTAATTGCGACACTGCTTCGTATTTCGCCCAACGTGTTAACTCTTCTAGGATTAATTTCAGCAATCGGTACTGCCCTTATTCCGCATTCTTATTGGGCCATTGCTTTAGTCGTGTTATCACTTCTCTTCGATGGCATCGATGGCAGTGTGGCTATCTTTCAACGCCGCGAAAGTGCATGGGGCGCAATCTTGGATTCTGTTGCCGATCGCATTAGTGAAGCAGCTTGGGCATATGCGCTCTATCAAGTCGGAATTCCACTGGAAATCGCGGTTGGCCTATGGCTGGCAGCTTCAGTGCAGGAATATGCCCGCGCCAGATTAGCCGCCTTTGAAGTTAAAGATTTAGGAATCGTTACTTTCGCTGAGCGCCCTATGCGTGCCAGCCTGCTATTTATAATTTTGATTGCTTGGCAATTAGATATTCCTGGTCTGGCAGCCGTTGCTGGTGCTTTCTTAGTTTTGCAAGTAATTGGCGCACTACAAGTTATGCGCTTTGGTTATAAACAACTTCGCTAACGCGCACGCCCAATCGCATTCGCCACAATTTCGGCGCTAATTCCTACTAGAGGCAATCCACCACCAGGGTGCGCTGAGCCACCAACACAGAATAAATTCTTAATAGGTGAGCGATTCTTGGTGCGTAAAAATGCAGCGGACGCGCTGTTGCTAGATGTGCCATAGATCGAACCACCAGGTGCCATAACTGATTCTTGTAAATCTAGGGGAGTACGAATCTCTAAGACATCTAAACGTTCTCGAATCTTGATACCGCGAGCTTCGATCTGATCGATAATTGAATTGGCATATTTATGTTTGAAATTTTCATCGCGCCAATCAAAGCCATTCTTTGCGCTCTCATCATGGCGTGGAGCATTTACCAAAACAAACCAACTCTCATGCCCAGCATCTTTGACCATTAGTGGATCATTAGGCGCACAGATGTAGATAGTGGGATTTTCTACCGGTTTCTTCTGCGTGAAGATCGCTTCAAACTCGGCGTCGTAATCTGCCGGGAAAAGAATAGTGTGATGGTTCAACTTTTCAGCAGATTCAGAAGGCCGCAAACCTAGAAGAAGTGAGAAGCCAGATAATGATTTTTGGGTCTTGGCTAAGTTCTTACGTTCGCCCTTAGCTCTTTTTTCTTCCAGACTAATTAAGTGATGATAAGTAAGGCTGGCATCACTATTAGAAACAATGAAATCAGCCGCAATTTCAGTGCCATCGGCTAAGACGATTCCAGTGGCAACTCC
This sequence comes from Actinomycetota bacterium, assembly GCA_947463725.1. Taxonomy (GTDB): domain Bacteria; phylum Actinomycetota; class Actinomycetes; order Nanopelagicales; family Nanopelagicaceae; genus Planktophila. The sequence goes on from CANHRM010000021.1 coordinate 9,667, forward strand.
GTGATTAGTTGTAATTTTGGCTACCGGTGAATTTAAATGAATCGTTACGCCTAGCTGCAAGCATCGTTTTTCAATCGCAACAGCTAACTGGCCAATTCCACCAGCTAAATGCCAAGCGCCGAAAGCTTCTTCAACAAAAGCAATGCTTAGCAATACTGCCGGTGCTTTGCGAGGATCAGATCCACTATATGTGGCATAGCGATCGACGATATAACGCAAACGTTGGTCAGTTAACTTTTCAGTCGCTAAATCTCGTAGCGTCTTATGCGGCGCAATCACTAGTAAATCTCTAATCAAGGTCACTCGCTTGAAGAGAGCAGTTATCGAAGTAAGTTCAGATTCAATAAAAGGTTCACGCGAAACATCCCACATTGCCTCGGCGCGCTTCATGATTTGATCCCACTCGGCAGCTGCTTCGCTTCCCAAAGATGCCGTTATCGCTTGAAGAGTTTGGTAGCGCGAGAGGTTTGCAAACTTAACGTTTGAACCATCGGCAAAGCGATAATCAAAAGCGGGATCAACTGGAATCTGAGTTAGTACATCTTCCATGATCGAACCAGTCTTTAGAAAGAAGTCCCGGTAAACGGCCGGCAGTGTTAGCAGTGATGGGCCAGTATCAAAGGCATAGCGACCAATCCATTCGGTGCGACATTTTCCACCGACGAAGTTTGCAGCCTCAAAGATTTCGACTTGATGACCAGCTTTAGCAATACGTGCGGCGGCACTCATGCCACCAATTCCAGCGCCAATGACAACTACTTTGCTCATAACGTGCGCCCCTTCCACTGCACTTTTCCGCGGGCGCTCCAAGAGTAAATAATTAAGTAAATCAGGAAGACGCTTGAGATCGGATGTAAGAAGGAATCCAGAATTCGACCACCTGATAGGCGAGCAGCAATAATGCGAGAAACAATTACAAACTCGAGTGCATAGAAGCCAGCTATAAAGCCTGCAGCGATACCGAACAAGGGAAGAATTCCAGTAATAAACAAGAAAGAGATTGCAATCAAAGAACCGATTTTAGATCCGAAAGCAGCCCAGAGTGATTTACCGTAACCGGCTTTAACTTCTGTCCATGAGTTATACATGTGACAAGTTGCTAGGTGCGATCCATCTGCAACACAACCTTTAAATCCATTACGCAACAACGTGCGTGCAAGTTCCATATCATCCAACACAGATTCCTTAGACACTGTATATCCAGAAATGGCAGCAAGTGCGCTTGCACGTACGGCGAAGAATTGCCCATTAGCTACGGCAAACGCTGCATTGCCAGATTTCTCAGCAATCCGAAGTGGCACGGTTGATAACCAAGACCAGTGAAGTAGTGGTTGGACCATTCGCTCGGCAAAAGATTTTGCAATTTGCTTTGGATATGGAGAAACGAAATCGAGACTTTTATCAATTAGTAAATTTATAGTCGCACAAATTGCTCGTGGAACTAAGCGCACATCAGCATCGATATTTACGATGTAATCTGATTTCACTTTAGAACGCAGCTGTTCAAGCGCCCACGGCTTTCCGAGCCAGCCTTCAGGCAGCTCTTGGCCACTTGAGATGGAGAATCTTTTATCACCTGCAACTTCGCGCATTAAGAGCGCAAGTGTTTCATCTTCAGAATTATCATCGAGAAAATAAAATTTAAGTTCTGAGATGCCAGTTTGAGCTTTGAGGCAAGCTATTAGTTCCACAATATTGGCAGCCTCATTACGAACTGGCAGAAGTACAGCCACAGATGCCGATAAGTCACGGGCATTGCGGGGGATGCGGATTGTTTGGGCATTTATAAAGGTCAGCAAAAAAATCGTTAACGTTAAAAAGAGAGAAACATTTAGCATATTAAATATTTATGGACGACCGAGCCAGCGAGCGAAAAAGTATGGCGCCAATGCCAACGTGTAGAAAAGACCCCCAAATAACGCAACACCAGGTCGGTCGAAGAAGAAAAGATTTGAAATAATTCCGCCAAACCAGCTCCACGCCAAGAAGATATCTACAGCAATCAGTGAGGAACCATACTTACGTTGCTCTTCAGGAAGGGAGACATTGAGAATTGCTATCAATGCGATTCCGGCCAATAGCCAGCCGAACATATTTGATAATGGAATATTTGGCTGAAATGGAACATGTGAGCCGGTTACTTCCCATTTCCAACGACCGTCACCAACCATTTGGGGATCAAGGAAAAGATCCCATGCCATTAGTGCAAAGCCACCAAACAGGAAAGTCCATTTTTTTGTCACACGTCTTGCAACAATTAATAATGGATGAGCCATCATCGCCCAAGCAAACGGAACCACGATTGGAATTCCAAAAAGCTGAGGGCCGAGGGATGAGTCATAAGAGTAAGTTCCAAATGGCCAACCAGTGCTTTCGCCAACAAGTTCAATTAGAAATGCAAACGGCAAAGTAATTATTAAATAGCGTATTGTGTATTTCCAGCCATAAGCAAGTCGGGCATGCACGAACATGGCAGCTGCGCCGAAATAGACAGTTGCGATGGTTACTACACGAAGAGCCTCACCGGACAAAAGCGGATAAGTAATTTGTAAGAAAAGAGCCGCAACCATGGTGCCGACTTGGAGACCATTTGCAAAGGGCGATACGCCACGGCGCTGACGACGAGGAGCGTAGTTGCGAATGGACATGTGCTTAGTCTGCCCTATCTAGGCAAGTTAAATCGTGCCTCGTATCTCGCGCACGGCGAATCGGGCAAAAAGCTCCTCGGCATACCAATCAAATTCACTTGTTTGGGCAATTGCCTTTCGATGTGCAGCACCTTTGTATGCAAAATCTTTGATTGCCTGCATTGACTCCCAGAGTGAGAAAGTGCCCTGTAATCCAATCGGCGCTTCACCAATGCCAATAGTAGAAATTAAGCCAGGGCTGGAATGCAGACTCGCAGTAACCGGAGGGACTGATTTAAAGAATCTCATCGTTTGACTTGCCTTAATGCGAGCACGAGTAATTGCAACAACTTGGCCATCAAAATTAGCTGGCGCACTTGGTTCAAATGGTTTTTGTTTTGACCACATTCCCGTTACTGCAATCGGATCAAGAACAACTCGAAATTCGGAAACTGACTTTTTTCGCCATGTTCTAATAGTTACTGAACTATCAAACTGCGCTAACTTGCTTTCTGGAATTACCACCAGGCAACCCCAGCGAGTTGGATCGGCATCGCTAGGAGTAAATGTTTCGCCTTTTCCGCAGCCAAGCATCTTTGCGAACGTCACGCCTTTAGTTCTGCGCAAAAGAGTGCGATCGATTGCCATGCGAAATAGGGCGAATGGAATGCTACTTCGCTCAATTTTCCAGAAGTAAATTACTGTGATCATTTGATTAGCTTTTCAATCTCAGCAATAACTTGATCTGGGTGATCCCACATTGGCGCATGCCCGCAATTTTCCCAATTAATCCAATTGGCATGTTTCGGAGCTAATGATTTTTCTTGACAAGAGCTAGCCGGCAAAGTTTTATCACTATCACCAAAGACAATTGTGATTGGCACAGTTGGTGAAACTTGCTCGTCAAAGCGCTTTTTTAAAAGTGCATCCCAAGCTGGAAAATATCCTGCTGCATTACCTAGCGCCAAAGTGGCATCTAAGCAAAGTTGGTATGAATACTTTCGCCATTGTGGGCTTACATCGCCGAAACCAAGTTTGCGACCCCATTCATATTTAAGTCCAAAGGGTGAAACAACTTTTAAACTGCTTGCTAAATTTCGCGCAATCGCAGTGCCCGGATAACGAACATTAAATGGCGCTAACCAAAGCCCTGCTGGCGCTAAGCCTAAAATACTGGCAACACGTTCAGGTTTCAGCGCCGCAAGTTCTAGCGCAGCCCAACCACCTAATGAATTACCAACCAGATGAGCTTTTTCGATACTTAATGAATCCATTGTTTCTAGAACATACTCGGCTAAAGATTTTGGACTCATATCTAGACCAGCTGGTAATTGAGTTTCGCCATGACCTGGTAGATCAACAGTTATAACACGATGAGTTTTGGAAAGCTCAGGCACAACTAACTGCCAAGCAGTAGCTGCTGAACCCATTCCGTGAATCAGGATTAACGGCAGGCCAGTATTTGCAGATCCATACTCTTTATAGGTGAGAATCAATTTTTCGCCAACCAATATTTGTTTGGTTTTTCTGGGCTATTTCTGCTCAATTAAATCCCACTTATTTCCGTACTTATCTTTGAAGACAACTACTTGACCGTATTCTTCTTGGCGAGGAGATTCAATGAATTCAATCCCTCGAGAGCTGTAGCTTTCGTAAGTTTCTGTAAAGTTCGTTGTGTACATAAAGAAACCAACCCGTCCGCCTGTTGAGTTTCCAATTGCTGATCTTTGTTGATCATTTGCCGCCTTAGCTAAAAGGATTCTGGCTCCTTCTTTGCTTGGAGCAACAACGACCCATCTTTTCTCAGGAGACATAACTTTGTCTTCGATTAAGGTAAAGCCAAGATCATTTACAAAATGTGAAATGGCTACGTCGTAGTCATCGATCACAATTGCAATCATTCCGAGAGTATTCATTTATTCACCAACGACCTTTGGTTGCGCTGAAGTAATTGCCAATAGCTCGGCAAAGGAAGTTGGGTAAACCGCATGTGGATGGCCGGCAGCCGCCCAGATGACTTCGTAATCATTTAGGGCTTGATCGATAAGAATAGTTGCGGGGGAGACCCAACCAATTGGAGCTACACCGCCAATAGAGAAGCCAGATTGCTCCTTTACATAATCAGCATCAACTCGACCAAGTTTTTCAATTCCTAAATTCTGAGCAACTAGATCAGTATCAACACGATGTCGGCCACTTGTAATTACTAGAAGTGGTGAACCATCAGGTAATTTGAAAATTAGCGATGATGCAATTTGGCCAACTTCGATACCAAGAGCAGCTGCCGCCTCTGCTGCAGTGCGTGCGCTGTCGGATAGAACTTTAATTTGCCCAGCACAGCCATGTTCTAACAGTGCAGCGAGCACTCGCTTTACTGCCGCTTTTTCAAGGACGCCATCCATAGCTACAAAATACTCGTTTTAGAAGACCCACGCATTTAATAGCGTGATTACAGAAATTGAAAAGAGCAAAACAGCAAAAGCTCGTTTAAGTATTACTGGCGATACTCCGGCGCTTTTGCCTGATGCTAATTGAGCGACGATTACCGCCGATATTGCCATCGCTATTGGCGTTCCCCAACTTACTTCAGACCAAATTTTATAGTGACCCAAGAATGCCGTGATTGAATTCAGCGTAATGATTAATAGTGATGTGCCGGCTGCTTTATTTTGTGGAACTCGAAAGAATAAAACGAGCACGGGGATAGCGAGGAAGCCGCCGCCGATTCCAAATAACCCGGTCATCGAACCAATCACTAATGAAACTAGAACTAGAGCCCAAGCTGGCATCTTTCGCTCGGGTCCGTTATCAAAAGGTTTAATGAGCATTGAACTACCGGCGACTAGAAGCACCAGTGAGAAGCCAGTCAAGATGAATTTTTCACTCAAGTTATGCGCAATTAGTGAGGTTGAAATATTGGTAGTTAAGCCAAGGCCACTGATAATAAAAGCTTCTTTAACCAACACATCTTTACTTTTGAATTTGGGAATTAACCCTGATGCGGCAGCAAGTAATACGACGGCCAAAGCGGCAGTTGATGCGTGGTTAGCCGAGAAACCAAAACCGTAAATCAAGATAGGCACTGAAAGCATCGCCCCACCGGCACCAATAAAACCTAGAACCGAGCCGATCAGCACGCCAGCGATGAGAGCTTCGATGATTAGCACTGGTACAGAATGGCAGAACGCCCCCGGAAATATCCGAGGGCGTTCTGGTTACTTCTGAATTTATTTAACGAGGATTTATCTGGTGAAGCTAAAGAATGCCTCTGTAATATGAGTGCCAAAATCTGTACCAGTTGCAACTAGTGCGAAGATGATTAGCGCTGCGCCAGCCAAAGCTAGATCCTTAAAGAATCCAATGCTCTCGTTCTGCTTTGCAGTTGCATCAGTTTCTTTCCAGAAAGCGTGCATTAGTACTGCAGCTGGAATTAAGAAGATTGCGATTAGTAGCGCACCAAGGTCAGCATAAATACCAAGGGCGATGTAAAGACCGCCTACCAAGATCATCAGACCGGAAACGATCACGCTTAGCTTGGCAGCTGGAACCTTCTTGTATTTGGCATAGCCAGTCATTGCCTCAAGCTTGGTGAGGTGTGCGATGCCTGAATTGATGAAGATCAGCGCGAAAAGTACGCGACCGATAACTAGAACTGTGTTCATGGGACTCCTTCTTACTTATTTGGGTTTGTGGTGGGGCTTGAATGTGTTGCTTACTTAGCTAGAGTAGTGCAAAAGTAGTTGAAAGTTAAACTATTTTGAGGTGTTTTGCCGCCTCGATAAGGGGCATTTACGCGTGCCAGTAGCCACTTGCCTCTGTCAGTGACTAGCGGTACTTTTCGAACATCTGTTCGAATATCCACAGGAAAACCAGGAGCACCAGCAAAATGTCAGCCAATACCGCACCTATCGTCGTTGCCGGTCCAGAAGTTATGACCGATGGCGCAGCAACACCAATTGAATTTTCCTATCGCGGTCGACGCTTTCGCATTCATGCAGTGCTTACTAGATGGTGCGAAGCAGGCGGTTGGTGGAATCGCATTAGCGATGGCATCTATCGTCCCGATGATCAAGCCCGCGCACTTTGGCGCGTTGAGGCAGCACCGATTGGGGCGCTAACTACCTTCGAACTCGAACGCGATGAGATCTCAGGTCAATGGATTATTCGTAGCGTTTAGCTGCACTTACCGTTATGAGTTTTATTCACCTACATGTTGCTAGCGCGTACTCACTTAAGTACGGCACAACGCAACCTGCTGATTTAGTTGCTCGTGCCCGCGAATTTAATATGCCGGCGCTAGCAATAACTGATCGTGATGGCTTGGCCGGCGCAATTCGTTTTGCGCAAAGTTGCGTGGCCGAAGGAATAGCGCCGATCATCGGTGTTGATTTAGCAATTAAGTTGCCGGGCTTTACAGCAAAGAAATTGCCGCGGTTAACACTGCTGGCAAATGGCGATGGTGGTTGGCGATCACTCTGTCGTTTCATGACCAGTTTGAATTTAAATGCAGTCGATCGCACCCCAGTCATTACCTTAGAGCTACTCGAACGATTTAGTGAATACAGTTTAGGGTTACAAGTTCTACATGGTCCCGAATCTCCAGTTAGTTATGCCATCGCTGATAAGCGACCTGATTTAGCGATTGAAGTTTTTAATAAAACTCGTGATTTATTTGGTGATCACGCGATCGAAATAGTTTCGCACTTAGTTGCTGGCAGTGGCCCACGATCGACACCGCATGCAGCTAGATCGTTAATCTTCGCGCGCGATCATGATCTTGATGCGGTATTAACGAACGCAGTGCGCATGCGCGACCCCGAAGATGGGCCAATTGCTGACATTCTCGATGCGGCTAGACAGTTAGTGCCGCTGCATCCACGCCATGTTGAACGACGCAATGCTGAAGCATTTTTGAAATCAACTGATGCGATGGCTGCACTCGCTGCTGAAATTGCACTAGCTGCGGGAGAGCGAACGCCACGTTATTTATTAAAGACCACTCGCAAATGGGCCGAACGTGCATTGTTATCGCCAACGCGAGATATTGGGTTAGGCGGTATTCACCTACCTGAAGCGCACGTGGTTGGTGCCAATAATCAACAAGAGATGCGCACGTTATTGCGCACCCGTTGCGAAAGCGGTTTGAACTGGCGATATCGCGATAGCGCAACGATTGTGAAAGCTAAGCAACGCTTAGATGACGAACTGGCAACTGTGGCAACGCTTGGTTATGAGTCATATTTCTTAACCGTTGCTGACATTACCGATATGGCGCGCGAACGTTCGATTCGCGTTGCAGCACGTGGTTCAGGTGCTGGTTCATTGATCTGTCATTTACTTGGCATTTCAGGTGTCGAACCAATGACTCACGGGTTATTGATGGAACGTTTCTGTTCACCGCTTCGTCGGGCGCTGCCTGATATTGATATCGATGTTGAATCAGATAGGCGGCTAGAAATTTATGATTTAGTTTTCAAGCGTTATGGCGATAGCAATTGGAGCAAACCGGGCAACAACTCACGCTGTGCAACTGTGGCGATGGTTGATACCTATCGGGCTCGTCATGCCATTCGTGATACTGGCGCTGCCATGGGAATGTCGCTGGGTGAAATTGATTTAATCGCCAAATCGTTGCCACATGTGCGGGCACGACATATTTCACAAGCTTTAGCTAACTTGCCCGAACTAAAGAGTTTAAATTTATCGGCACCCCTTACCGCTATGACTATTTCATTAGCCGAACGGCTCGATGGTCTACCGCGCCACTTAGCGATGCATCCATGTGCTGTGGTTTTATCTGATGGCGGCTTATTAGATCGGGCACCGCTAACGTTAAATGCGGGTGGTTATCCGATGGTCGAATTTGATAAAGATGATGTCGAAGCAGTTGGGTTATTAAAGTTAGATATTTTAGGCGTGCGCATGCAATCCAGTATTTCTTTTGCGCTCTCTGAGATCGAACGCACCGAAGCTAAAAGTATCGATATCGATGTAGTCGCACTAGATGATGCGGAAACTTTCGAACTGATTAAATCGACTAAGACGCTCGGGATATTTCAAATTGAAAGTCCGGGGCAGCGCGAACTAGTGGGCAAACTCGAACCAAATACTTTTAACGATTTAATTATCGAAATCTCACTCTTTCGCCCGGGGCCAGTTAAAAGCGACATGATCACGCCATTTCTAAAAGCGCGGCATGGTTGGTCGCCAGCTAAATTAATTGATCCCAGACTGCACGATATTTTGTCTGAAACCGAAGGCGTGGTGGTCTTTCACGAACAGGTAATCCGCATCATTGCTGAGATGGCCGGGGTTTCATTGGCTCAAGCCGATGAGAAGCGACGCGCACTTGGCGACCGCGATGGCCAACAAGAAGTCTGCGATTGGTTCTTTCCAGCTGCCACCGAAGCGGGTTTTGAGCTGCCGGTAATTAGTGAAGTGTGGGAAGTCTTGCGCGCTTTCGCCTCCTTTGGTTTTTGTAAAGCACATGCTGCAGCCTTTGCGCTGCCCACTTATCAATCGGCTTGGCTAAAAACTCATTACCCAGCAGCATTTCTAGCTGGCGTTTTAACCCATGACCCAGGCATGTATCCGAAGCGGTTAATTCTCGATGAGGTGCGTCAATTAGGTTTAGCGATTGCGCCTCTTGATATTAATTACTCTGATCGGGTTTATCGAGTTGAAGACAAGGGCAGCGCAATTCGCATTTCACTATCAACGGTTGGCGGTATTAGTGATCGCGAAATCGAAAGCATTATTGCTGCTCGGCCATATGTTGATCTGGCAGATTTCTTCCGCCGCTCCGGGGCAGCGATGCCGACGATCGAATCACTAATTCTTACTGGTGCTTTTGATGCAATACATAATTTAGATAGCACCAAACTTAATCGACGAGATCTCTTACTACATTTAAGCGACTTACAGCATGGGCCAGTGCAAGCAATTTCTGGTTCGCAATTAACTTTCGGGTTTGCACCCCCTGCGCTAATTCCAAGTGGTTTGCCCGAATTACGCGAAAGCGAAAAAGTGCAGCATGAAGTAGAGCGACTAGGTATGGATGTAACGCATCATATGATCGAGTTCTACGGTGAATTCTTAAATGCAATTGGTGCAGTGCGCTCATCTGAACTTTTAAAACAACGTTCACGAAATTCGATCTTGGTAGCTGGCGTAAAAGTTATGTTGCAGACACCGCCAGTTAGATCAGGTAAACGAGTAATTTTCTTAACGTTAGACGATGGCTACGGTTGCAGCGATGCGACCTTTTTTCCGGATGCCCAAACTGATTACGCTGGCACGCTTTATAACTCACAATTGTTATTAGTCCGCGGTGAAGTACGTCGAACTGGCGCTAGGGGAGTGTCACTACGCGCTGATGCAGCTTGGCCATTGCCTGATATTTACGCCCAATGGTTAGCAAATAAAGCAGATACATCTAATAAGGTGGCGATATGAGTACGGAACCAACTGAAGGCACCGCAACGATTCTGCACGTTGATATGGATGCTTTCTATGCCTCAGTTGCTGAACGAGATGACCCATCGCTGCGCGGCAAAGCTGTTGTAGTTGGAGTAGGTGCACGTGGTGTGGTGCTGTCGGCAAACTATGCCGCCCGTAAATATGGAATTCGAGCTGCTATGCCAGTTGGGCGCGCAAAGCGAATGGCACCTCATGCAATTTTTGTACCTCCAGATCACTCGCGATACGCCGAAGTTTCAGCAAAAGTAATGGAGATCTTTGATTCCTTTACGCCACTAGTCGAGCCGATTTCCCTAGATGAAGCATTCCTTGATGTAACCGGTGCCCGTAAATTACTAGGAACTGGCCGCGAGATCGCAGTTAAGATTCGGCGCGAAGTCGAAGCTAGCGAAGGCATTACTTGTTCAGTTGGTATCGCTCCTTCAAAGTTCATTGCCAAATTAGCATCTGGTCATTGCAAACCAAATGGCATTCTCGAAATTCCAGCTGATCGCATTCTAAACTTTCTGCATCCGTTACCAGTAAATGCAATTTGGGGAGTTGGCCCTAAGACAGCTGAAACACTTGAGCGGTTGGGTTTGCGCACTGTTGCCGACATTGCAAACTTGCCTCGCGCCACTTTAATTCGAGCCCTTGGCCAAGCAAGTGGTGCTTCACTCTACGAGTTAGCTTGGGGTCGCGACTATCGCGATGTAACTCCGAATGAACCAGATAAAAGTATTTCGGCAGCTGAAACTTTTGCGCAAGATATTGATGACCCCGAAGAAATTCTGCAAGAGTTCTTACGTCTTACCGAAAAAGCAGCAGCCCGATTACGTGAAAATGATTACTACGCCAAAACAATTTCGATCAAAGTTCGTTTCGCTGATTTCTCAACCATTTCGCGTTCAAAAACTTTGCCACTACCGATAGATAGCACGCACGACATTTACGAAATCGCTAAATCCCTTTTCTTAGCGCTTAACCTCGATCGCGCTCGCCTGCGTCTAGTTGGCATCTCACTCGATAATTTAAGCGAGGCAGCCCCAGAGCAATTGCTTTTAGGCGCCCGCGAGAAAGGCTGGCGCGAGGCAGATACCGCCATTGATCGGGCAAAATTACGCTTTGGTGGGGGCAGCGTTCGTCCTGGGCGACTTATTGAGAAATCCTCAGCAGACCCAAAGGAGTCAGAGGGCGAAAAAAGTAGCGAGTAACGCGCACATGTTCTATTGTGGCCTTATGCCACTTTCGGAGCGCGAAGAGAAGCTACTGGCCCAGATGGAAAAGGCCATGTTGGCCGATGATCCACGCCTAGTTTCAGCGCTAACTGGTGCGCCCACAAAAGCTAGCCGCCGCAATTTAGGTTTAGCAGTGGTCCTATTTTTCGCAGGTTTTGGCGCAGTTTTCGGTGGCGTATTTAGCAAGATCTATCCAATTAGCTGGGTCGGATTTCTAGTTTGCTTGACTGGTTTATCGATTTTAGCTGCCGGGCTTAAGGGAAAAGTAGAAGCAATTGCTAAAGGTGAACGCCCTGTAAAGCCAGCTAAAAAGGGCTTTAAGGAGCGAATGGATGATCGCTGGGATGATCGCGGTCGCGATCCACTAGCCTAATTTCTCGAGATCCGCTGGCGTAGTTTTTAACTAGTAATCGATTTTCAGACTCCCATGAGGGGGTCTTTTTTTATGCCCGCTAAACCTTTGCCAATTTGAGAAATCAGCCAAAAAACAAGTGGAGGAATCTGGGATTAATAAGGGGGGATTAGGGAAATAAGTGGCGAAAGGTGGTTGCAAATGGAGGAAAAGGGAGTAAAGTGGGGAACTAGAGCATTCAAACCTTGGGGAAGGGAGAGCTCATGTTTCTCGGCACTCACGAGCCTCGCCTTGATGAAAAAGGTCGCTTAATCCTTCCTGCCAAGTTCCGTGAAGATCTTTCTGCCGGCCTAGTAATTACTAAAGGCCAAGAGCGTTGTCTTTATGTATTTCCGTCAGCTGAATTTGCAACTCTTACTGAACAACTTCGTCAAGCACCAGTAACTGTTAAAGGTGCACGTGACTACATGCGCGTGATGTTCGCTGGCGCTCACGATGAAATTCCTGATCGTCAAGGTCGCATAACTATTCCGCAGGCACTTCGCACATATGCCGGACTCGATCGCGATTGCGTTGTTATCGGCGTAAATACTCGCGTTGAAATCTGGGATGCAACTTCTTGGAACAAATATATAAGCGATCGCGAAAAGGGATTTG
>CANHRM010000022.1 GCA_947463725.1 Actinomycetota bacterium
CCCTGATAAGGAAGAGGTCGATGGTTCGAGTCCATCTAGGCCCACCCCCCGCTCAACACGGGGACCTAGCTCAATTGGTAGAGCACCGCCTTTGCAAGGCGGGGGTTAGGGGTTCGATTCCCCTGGTCTCCACTCAAGTAATACTTTTCATACCCCATTTATAAAAAACGTAAAGGAAAAATAAAATGACAACAGCAACACTGCACACAACTATGGGCGACATCGTTGTTGAACTTTTTCCTGATCACGCACCAAAGACAGTTGCTAACTTTGTAGAACTAGCAACCGGTGCACGTGAATGGGTTGACCCACGCACTGGCGAAAAATCGACAGCCAATCTTTACGACGGCACAGTTTTTCACCGCGTCATCGATGGCTTCATGATTCAAGGCGGCGACCCACTAGGTCAAGGCACTGGCGGCCCAGGTTACAAATTTGCTGATGAATTCCACGGCGAACTAACTTTTGATCGCCCTTACATTCTTGCAATGGCTAACTCAGGCCCAGGTACCAATGGTTCACAGTTCTTCATCACAGTTGCACCAACAACTTGGTTAAACCGTAAGCACAGCATCTTCGGCGAAGTTAAAGATGCCGCAAGCCAAGCTGTTGTAGATGCGATTGGCACAACAAAGACTGGCGCACAAGATCGCCCAGTTACACCAATCAAAATTAATTCTATAACCGTCGCTTAATAACACTAGAACCAACATTAAGTCATTAATGTGTTAAATAAACGCACTGCAACAAATGCGTTAATCACAATTATCTGTGCAGGATTTCTTGTGCAATTATTAAATAAGAATTTCCAGTTTAATTTTGAATTACAAAGTATCGAAATTTTAAAATATACAAATCAGTGGTACCGAATTTTCACAGTAACACTCTTACACGACACCTCGTTCGTGGTTCCGGTTCATTTAGCTCTAAATATGTTGGCACTTCATTCCTTAGGCAACCAACTAGAAATTTTTGTAGGACCAAAAAAACTGATTGCGATTTTTACCTTTTCTTTATTAACTGGATCTCTATTCTCGGCTTTAACTCTTCCAATTAATGGAACCTCTATTGGAGCTTCTGGTGCGATATTTGGACTATTTGGAGCTTTAGCTGTTGTTGGCAGAAAACATGGAATTGACATAAAAAGCATTTTGGCCGTTATCGGAATTAACTTTGTGGTCGGCTTTACTATTTCAAATGTTGATTGGCACGCACACCTGGGCGGTTTAATTGGCGGAGCTTTGGCTGCACAATTACTTCTTGTCCGACGCCGCTAATCGCTGACCTAATTACATGGCTGTAATTCTCCACATCTGTGGAGATACTTGTGGATAACTACTTAAAAAGTAGAAACTGACGCTCTAAATGCCCAGCGAGCTAGTTCTTTAACGCCATTTGGTAGCTAGCGAGAAGCCAAAGGCAATGAACGAGAAGCCAACCAGCATGTTCCAAGATCCAATTTTTAGCGGGGCGTTGTGGCTATCGACTACATAAAAAACCACAATCCAGAGCAAACCAAGTATGAAAGAGGCAACCATTGTTGGGGCTAGCCATTTTGGGCTCTCAAGCGGACCGTGTGGTGCGTGGTCAACGACATCTTGAACGTGAGCGTGCTGCTCTTGAACTTTCTTACGCAATTTGGACTTAGGCATGTCGCCAAGGGTAACAGGGCGGCGCCAAATATCAACCGCGTCAATGCTGTGAGTAGGCCAGAATTAGACCATGGTCAACCAGCCCACCAAGATTCTTGTCGTAGATAACTACGACTCCTTTGTTTTTAACTTGGTCCAGTATTTAGGCCAACTTGGCGCTGAAACCAAAGTTGTAAGAAATGATGAAATTTTAGTTGAGGCAGCCCTTGAGCATGACGGCGTATTAATTTCACCAGGACCAGGAACACCTGAAGCAGCCGGCATAAGTATTCCGATGATCAAATTCTGTGCCGAGAAAAAGATCCCATTGTTTGGAGTTTGTTTAGGACATCAAGCCATCGGCGTTGCATTTGGTGCAACTGTTTCACGCGCCCCCGAATTAATGCACGGAAAAACTTCTGAGGTTATTCATAATAGCGAGGGAGTATTTGCAAATTTACCTTCACCGTTTACAGCAACTCGTTATCACTCATTAGCAATTGAACGTGCCACCGTGCCAACTGAATTACAAATTACCGGTGAAACAGAAGGCGGCATTGTTATGTCTGTGCGACATAAGTCGCTTCCGATTGAAGGCGTGCAATTCCATCCTGAATCTGTTTTAACTGAACACGGTCATGCAATGTTAGCTAACTGGCTAACAGAATGCGGCGATAAGAATGCACAATCTAAAGCGGTCGGTTTATCACCAGTTATAGGTATCCGCGGCTAATAATCAGCGGCTAGATAAAAACCAAACCTTCTTTGTATTTGGCTAAGGTGCCTTATTAATTGTGATAGTTACTGATTCGCCAATAGTTCGAGTTGCGCCAGCTTCTGGGAATTGACGAATTACTACACCTATAGCTTGTGCGGGATCGTAATCATCAAATTCTTTAATTAAGAAATTTGAATTAATTAATATTGCGCGAGCTTGAATTGCTTCAACACCAATTAAATTAGGAATTTCAACTTGACCGTTTGCGATAGTTAAAACCACACCAGTACCGGCTGTAACAGTTGAACCCATTTCAGGAGTAACTGCCAAAACTGTTCCTTGTGGCTTATCCGATGGTGAAACTTCAGTTCGGGCTACAACCAAACCAACTGAAGTAAGAACAGCGCGTGCATCACTAAGTGATAAACCAATTAATCCATCGGGAACAAGCGCATCTCCTGGGCCGTCAGAGATAGTAATTACTACTGCTGAGCCCTTCTTTGCTTGCGCTGACGCCACCGGCACTTGATTAGAAACTCGATCGACCGGTATCTGTGGGTCGTGTGCGTGCTGCACAGTTACTACATAATCACCGAGCTGTGCTTTTGCCTCGGCTTCAGTTAACCCAATTACATTTGGAACTGAATTAGAAGGTCCACCAGTTGTTCCAGAATTAGATAAATTCAATCCAAAGACTGCTGCTCCACTAATAATTAACAAACCGATCAAACCGATGACCAAAGTTTTACGAGTGATCGGCTTGCGAGCAATTTTAGCTTTTACAACTTGGCCACTATGAATTCGAAATAAATCATCAAGCATTAATCCGGCACTTTGATAGCGATCAATTGGGCGCTTGGCTAGTGCAACCGAGAGCATGACATCGATACCTTCAGGCAAACTAGGCAATATAGAACTAGGTAATGGAAATTCACCAGAAACATGCTGGTATGCAATCGATACTGGAGTGTCACCAGTAAATGGTGGTTGCCCAGTCATAACTTCATATAACAAACAACCTGCCGAATAAATATCACTTCGGGCATCTGCCACTTCACCAACAGCTTGTTCTGGTGAAAGATACTGAGCGGTGCCAACAACGTTCCAGGTATTGGTAAGCGTTGCGGCTAAATCATCGAGTGCGCGCGCGATTCCAAAATCCATCACTTTTACATCACCCTTATCGGTGATCATTACGTTTGCTGGTTTGATATCTCGATGCACAATTCCGCGCTCGTGCGAGTAATCCAAGGCGGCCAGTATTCCTTCGCCAATTTCCAAAGCGCGATCTAGTGGCAAACGTTCACCAGCACGGATAATTTCGCGCAATGTTTTTCCAGAAACTAACTCCATCACAATATAAGGAGCAGGATCTTCACCAGAGTCATAAACCGCAACAATTCCGGGATGGTTTAAGCCCGCAGCTGCCAGCGCTTCCTTACGGAATCTAGTTACAAAAGATGGATCTTTAGCTAAATCAGAACGAAGAATCTTCACTGCAACTTTGCGCGATAAACGTTCATCGCTAGCTTCATAAACATCGGCCATTCCGCCAGTGCCGATCATGTCGCCAAGACGATAACGACCACCTAGTAATTGGCTCATTTACTAGCCCCATGCAACTCTGTTTCAACAGTTAAATCTGTCGCAATATCAGCGACGATTACTGTCACGTTATCGGGTGCGTCGTTTACATAAGTGGCATCAACTAAAGCAGCAACAGCATCTTCACGCTTGTTTTTCTTCAGTAACGATTTAATTTCTTTATTATTTAGCACGCTACTTAAACCATCACTACAAAGTAAGTAACGGTCGCCGGCTTTACGTTCATAAACCACTAATACCGGGTCGAGATTTCCAGAGCCCATCAATACTTGAGTAAGCAAAGAACGTTGCGGATGATCGTTAGCTTCGGCAATTGTTAACTTTCCTTGGTCAATTAACTCTTGAAGAACTGTGTGATCAAGACTTAATTGTTCAAGTTCGCCATCACGTAACCGATATGCACGCGAATCACCAATATGCATAAGCGCGATGCGATCTTCGTGTAGCAATAAAGCAGTCAAAGTAGTTCCCATTCCGCGTAATTCAGGATCATCATTAGCAACACGGGCAATTTCCAAATCAATATCTACCATCGCTTGCGCCAATAAATCTTCAATGGAGTCAGCATCAATATGAATACTCTGTGAAATAGGGATTAATTTTGTTAACTCTTTAATAGCAATAGCAGATGCGACTTCTCCGCCAGCGTGTCCACCCATTCCATCGGCAACAGCGATTAAGTTTGCAGATGTGATCGCAGAGTCTTCGTTACCAGATCGACGCAGGCCAATAGCCGAACGCGCAGCAAGTGCGAATACCGGTTGGCTCATGTCGCTCATATCCCCTAGCCTAATGCTGATAAGCAAGTGATCAATGCCTAGACCACTCATTTATGCGCATCGTGGATCTTCATTCGATCATCCAGAAAACACCCGCGCTGCATTTATGGCCGCGATCAACGATGGCGCCGATGGTTTTGAATGTGATTTAAGGCTGACTAAAGATAACCAGGTAATTATTTGGCACGATTCAAATATGTTGCGTATGGCAAACCATAAAGCAGTAGTAGCTCACACCGAATACTCAGAGTTAAAAGATATTTATCCAGACTTAATGTTATTAACTGAATTACTTGAGATTGCCAGCAATCATAAAAAAGCGTTGGCGCTAGAGACAAAGCACCCGGTGCCAACGGGCAACGAGGTCGAAAATAAAATTATTGAACTGGTTAAACCTTATAAAGATTTAGATATCGCACTACTTAGTTTTAGCTGGTTAGCGCTAGAAAAAGTTGTCAGACTAGAAACCAGCATAGAAACAGTTGCGCTAGTAAATCCGCTAAATGCACCCGTGATGAATCGATTTTCATCCGCTAAATCTGTTGCACCAAGTATTGAAGAAATCAGAGACCACCCTGAATTAGTGGCTAAATATCAAAGTGAAGGAAAACGGGTTTTCGTTTGGACCGTAAATGAAGTAATTGATCTAAAACTATGTGCAAAGCTAGGAGTCAACGTAGTAATTACAGATATGCCGGCGCGAGCAGTAAGTGAGCTCGGGTATCCTTAACCAGTGAGCACATACGCCTATCTTGGTCCAGCAGCGACCTTTACCGAGGCAGCCTTAAAGAAAATTACAGACTCATCTGATCAACTTATTCCGTATGCAAATGTGACTGCAGCTTTAAATGCGGTTCGTAAAAATGAAGCTGAATTTGCTTTAGTACCTATTGAAAATTCCATCGAAGGTGTTGTTGCTCGCACCCTAGATGAACTTGCAACCGGTGAACCTCTTGTAATTGCTGGCGAAGTTACTTTGCCAGTTTCATTTGCATTCATGGTTAGGCCAGGAACTAAAGAGATCAAGCGCATCGCTACTCACCCACACGCCGAAGCACAATGTCGCACCTATGTCGCAACCAACTATCCTCACGCCGAAGTAGTTGCAACAAATTCAACTGCCGCAGCAGCAGAAGCGCTTAACCGTGGTGAGTTTGATGCCGCAATAGCTGCAGCCGTTGCCGCTGATCGCTACGGCTTAGAAATTGTGGCTGAAAATATTGGTGATAACACCGAAGCGGTAACTCGTTTCGTTTTAGTTTCCAAACCTGGCGAACTAACTAAAGCCACCGGACATGATCGAACCTCGATGGCGATTTTTATCGGCACTGACCACGCTGGCGCACTACTTGAGATCTTGACTGAGTTTGCTACCCGAAATGTCAACTTAACTTTCATTCAAAGTCGCCCAACTGGCAAAGAGCTAGGCGACTACCATTTTATTGTCGATGCTGAAGGCCACATCAGCGACGCTAACGTTGGCCAAGCAGTAACTCGCCTGCGCGAGATCTGTGAGGAAATAAGATTCCTAGGTTCATACCCGCGAGAGGAAAGTAAATGATTGATATCAAATTACTGCGCGAGAACCCAGATTTAATCCGTGCCTCTCAAACTGGCCGTGGCGAAGATGCCGGCATTGTTGATCAAGTTTTAGCTCTTGATGAAAAGCGTCGCGCTGCAATCAATGAATTCGAAGCGTTACGCGCTGAACAGAACACACTTTCCAAAGCAGTTGGTAGCGCTAAAGGCGATGAAAAAGCAGCACTGCTTGAAAATGCTAAAGATTTAGCAAATAAAGTTAAAGCTGCCGATAGCAAGCGTGCTGAAATAGAAGTTGAAGCGAATACCGAAGCGCTCAAGCTTTCAAATGTACTTGATCCAGCTGCACCAATTGGTGGCGAGGCAGATTTTGTAATTATTGAACATGTTGGCACCCCGCGCGAATTCTCTGAATTCGAACCAAAAGATCATGTTGAATTAGGCAAGCTACTTGGTGCAATTGACACCGAGCGCGGCGCAAAAGTTTCAGGCTCTCGTTCTTATTATTTAACTGGCGTAGGCGCATTGCTTGAATTCGCACTCGTTAACTATGCAATTAGTAGCGCAGTAAAAGCTGGCTTCACTCCAGTTATTCCGCCAGTACTAGTTAATCCAGCAGCGATGGAAGGCACTGGATTTCTTGGCCAAGCTGCCGAAAATGTTTATCACTTAGAAAAAGATGGCCAGTATTTAGTCGGCACTAGCGAAGTACCACTGGCTGCGTTTCATATGGATGAAATTTTACCAGCCGATAAATTACCAATGCGTTATGCCGGCTACAGCACTTGTTTTCGTCGCGAAGCTGGAACTTACGGAAAAGATACCCGCGGAATTATTCGTGTACATCAATTCGATAAAGTTGAAATGTTTAGTTTCTGTCATCCAGATCAAGCAGTTGCTGAACACCAACGCCTATTGCAGTGGGAGAAAGAATTCCTGAACGCTATGGAGATCCCTTATCGCGTAATTGATGTGGCATCAGGTGATCTTGGCTCAAGTGCGACTCGTAAGTTTGATATTGAAGCCTGGATTCCAACCCAGAACGCTTATCGTGAAGTTACCAGTACTTCTAACTGCACTGAGTTCCAAGCACGACGCTTAAATATTCGCTTTAAAGAAGGCGATAAAACATCAGCTGTCGCAACCCTTAATGGCACATTAGTTGCGATCCCCCGCATGATTGTGGCAATTCTTGAGAATCATCAAAATTCTGATGGAACTGTAAATGTGCCAGCCGCGCTGCAACCTTTCTTAGGCATGACTCGATTCGAGTTAGTGTGACAGGCAGACGCCCTAAATTAATCGCTAGCGATCTAGATGGAACTGTTGTAGCTCACTACGGAGAAATCTCACAGCGCACCATCGATGCCTTCCGTCGCGCACATGCAATGGGAATCGAAATTTTCTTTGTAACAGGTCGCCCACCACGTTGGATGCCAGAAATTAAAGAAGCATTCGGTATTGGAAATGCAATCTGTGGCAATGGGGCAATGCTGTATGACTTACAAAATGGAAAAGTTCTCGAAGAATGGTTGATGCCAGTAGATGCACAACTTGAAACCGTCAAACGATTACGAGCTGCTATTCCGCAAGTTAGTTTTGCAGTCGAATCACATAATTATTTTCATCGTGAGAAAAAATATATTCCTCGCTGGGATGTTGGTTTAGATAATGTTGGCGTAGATAACATTGAAGAAATAATGACTGCACCCGCACTAAAGTTATTAGCCAGATGTTCAGACCAAGAACTTTCATCTGATGAGATGTTAGAGATTGCACAAAGAGAACTAAATGGAATTGTTACCGTTACACATTCAAATCCACATGATTCATTGCTAGAAATTTCTGCAATAAATGTTTCCAAAGGCGCCACATTGGCCAAAATGGCAGCACGTTTAAATATTGATGCAGCCGATTGTGTTTCATTCGGTGATAATCCAAATGATTTTTCAATGTTGCAATGGTGTGGTCGCTCATATGCAATGGCAGATGGCCACCCAGACGGACCGAAAAACGCTAAATCAGTTGCACTGCCGCATACCGATGATGGTGTTGCGATTGTGATTGAAGAGCTACTCGAACTTCCCGCCTAACAATCTTGTAATTTCTGCTCAATTTTAGATAAGTGCCATCCTCAGGTAGATTACGCCGCGGAGGGCTCGCATAGCGGCCGAGTGCACCGGTCTTGAAAACCGGCAGGTGAAAGCCTCGAGGGTTCAAATCCCTCGCCCTCCGCCATTTTTTATAAAGTTACTTAAGCCACCGTTTTTAGGTGGAATCTTGTGGCTGATTTCATAGCGCTCAAGCAAGACATCGCCTAGCGCACACAAAGCCATGAGAGGAGACTTCGCCTTAGAGATTTATGAGCAGTAACTAAGGGAGTCGTGAAATATGTCGGGAGTTTTTTCACCGGGCCGCGCCAAGATAAAAGAGCGCACCCTTCGCACCGATAAATGGTGGATCGAACCCGCAATTACTTTCGGAGTTCTATTTTCCTTCATCATCTACGCAACTTTCCGCGCATTTGAAAATGCTAACTACTTTGCTGAACCGCTAATTTCACCTTTTTATTCACCATGCTTATCTACGGCTTGCCAAGATGGCGCTTCTTTAATTGGCCAACCAATCGGAACACTTGCAATTTTCGGAATGGTAATTTCGCCAGCACTATTTATTTTGATATTCCCACTTGGGTTCCGTATGACTTGCTACTACTACCGCAAGGCTTACTACCGTTCATTCTGGTTATCACCACCTGCATGTGCAGTTGCCGAGCCACATGAAAAATATACTGGCGAAACTCGTGCACCTTTAATTATGCAGAATGCACACCGTTGGTTTTTCTACGCCGGATTAGTTTTCAATGTTCTCCTAACCATCGATGCCGTTCTAGCTTTCAGGGGCCCTGTATCCGAAGGTTCAGAAGTTATGGAATGGGGACACATGAGTGTCGGCACATTAGTGCTACTACTTAATGCAACTCTACTTTGGGGTTATTCGGCTTCTTGTCACACTTGCCGCCACACTATTGGTGGTCGCTTGAAGCACTTCTCGAAGCACCCTTTTCGTTACAAATTATGGACTCGAGTTTCAATTTTAAATCACTATCACCAACAATTTGCTTGGGTCTCACTCTTCGGTGTGGCATTTGCTGACATCTATGTGCGCACAGTTTCAATCCACCCTTCACTAAATTTCTACTTCTTCTAAAAGGGGCACTAGTAAATGACAAATATGGAACGTCATAACTACGACGTACTAATCATTGGCGCCGGTGGCGCTGGTTTACGTGCTGCCGTTGAAGCTCGCGAGGCAGGTTTGCGCGTAGCAATCATCTGTAAATCACTATTTGGCAAAGCCCACACCGTTATGGCCGAAGGTGGCGCAGCTGCCTCAATGGGTAACGTAAACGATAAAGATAGCTGGATGGTTCACTTCCGCGACACAATGCGTGGTGGAAAATTCCTAAACCATTACCGCATGGCGGAACTACACGCTAAAGAATCACCAGATCGTATTTGGGAACTCGAAACATGGGGCGCGCTATTTGATCGCACCGAAGAGGGAAAAATTTCTCAACGTAACTTCGGTGGACATGAATACCCACGTTTAGCTCACGTTGGCGATCGCACTGGTTTGGAATTAATTCGCACCATGCAGCAACGTATTGTTGCGCTACAACAAAAAGATGGTCGCGAAACTGGCGACATGGAAAGCCACATTAAAGTTTTTGCGGAATTAACGATCACTGATATCCTTAAAGAGAATGGCAAGATCTCTGGTGCATACGGTTACTGGCGTGAAAGTGGTAGTGAAGTTCTATTTGAAGCACCAGCAGTTGTAATTGCAACTGGCGGCGTTGGTAAAACTTTCAAGATTACTTCAAACTCTTGGGAAGGCACTGGCGATGGCCATGCTCTTGCTCTAAAAGCTGGTGCGAACTTAGTTGATATGGAATTCTTGCAATTCCACCCAACTGGCATGGTTTGGCCACCTTCAGTTCGTGGAATTTTAGTTACTGAATCTGTTCGTGGTGAAGGTGGCGTTCTAACTAATAATGTTGGCGAACGCTTCATGTTTAAGTACATCCCAGAAGTGTTTAAAAATATATATGCCGATAACGAAGCCGAAGCAGATCGTTGGTATCTAGATCAAGATAACAACCGTCGCCCGCCTGAGCTTTTGCCTCGCGATGAAGTTGCGCGCGCAATCAACAGCGAAGTTAAAGCTGGTCGCGGCACTGAACACGGTGGCGTATTCCTAGATGTATCAAAGCGAATCCCAGCCGATGTAATTAAGAAGCGTTTGCCATCTATGTGGCACCAGTTCTATGAGCTAGCAGGCGTGGATATCACTAAAGAAGCAATGGAAGTCGGCCCTACTTGTCACTATGTAATGGGTGGCGTTGAAGTAGAGCCAGATAACGCAGCCGCTATTGGGGTTCCGGGCCTATTTGCCGCTGGCGAAGTTGCTGGTGGAATGCACGGCTCTAACCGACTTGGTGGCAATTCACTTTCAGATCTCTTGGTGTTTGGTCGTCGCGCCGGAATGGGCGCTATCGAATATGTGAAGAACAACGGCGCTAACCCAGTTAGTGATGCGTCCATAAAAGCTGCTGCAGCTCGAATTGAAGCGCCATTCTCACGCGAAGGTGGCGAGAATTCATATTCACTACACGCCGAACTACAAGAAGTTACTCATAACTTAGTTGGCATTATCCGCACCGGTAAAGAAGTTGAAGAAGCTATTGAAAAGATCGCCGACATTCGTAAGCGCAGTGCAAATGTTTCTGTCGCAGGCGGGCGTAAATTCAATCCTGGTTTCCACTTAGCTTTCGACTTAGACAATATGTTGTTAGTAGCTGAAAGCACCGCCAAGTCAGCTCTTCGTCGCGAAGAATCTCGCGGTGGTCACACACGAGATGACTTCCCAGGTATGGATACAACTTGGCGCCAGGTTAATAACATTTCATCATTTGATGGCAAACAAGTAAATGTAAAATCTCAGCCGCTACCACCAATGCCAAAAGAGTTATTTGACCTCTTTGATATTCACGAACTCGAGAAATATATGACTCCCGAAGAAATTGCGAAAGGCGGTTCCAACTAATGACTCGCAAACTTAATCTTCGTATCTGGCGCGGCGATGCCACAGATGGTGCATTACAAGATGTTGTTGTAGAAGCCAATGAGGGAGAAGTTGTTCTCGATGTAATTCACCGTGTGCAAGCAACTCAAATGGGTGACTTGGCTGTTCGCTGGAATTGCAAAGCTGGTAAATGCGGATCTTGTTCAATGGAAATTAACGGAAAGCCACGTCTTGCTTGCATGACTCAAGTTGCTTCATATGGCGATGACGAAACTATTACCGTTACGCCACTTCGTGCTTTCCCAGTAATTAAAGACCTCGTAACCGATGTGTCATTTAACTACCGCAAAGCCATGGAAATACCAGCTTATGAGCACCCTAAGGATCTCGCACCAGGTGATGCTCGTATGGAACAAATCGATGTGGAGCGTTCACAAGAGTTCCGTAAATGCATCGAATGTTTCCTTTGCCAAGATACTTGCCACGTAATTCGCGATCACGAAGAGAATAAGAAGTCATTCGCTGGACCTCGCTTCTTTATTCGTATCGCCGAATTAGATATGCACCCACTTGATATGTTGAAGAATCGCAAACGCACTGCGCAAGAAGAGCACGGCCTTGGAATGTGTAACATTACAAAGTGCTGTACCGAAGTATGCCCAGAGCACATCAAGATCACCGACAATGCGATTATTCCGATGAAGGAACGCGTTGTAGATATTAAGTACGATCCAGCACGCATGTTTGCTGGTCTTCTAAAACGAGATAAGCGAAACTAGTGAAAATGTTAATCCGGTGGGGCGCATTAGCTGCATCTTTCTGGGTAGCAACCGCATTAATTCCGGGCATCGAAGTCAAAGGTGGTTTCACAACTTACCTCTGGGTCGCTCTTCTATTCGGATTAATTAATTCAATTCTGGGTGGATTAGTTAAATTATTAACTCTGCCGGCTGTCATTTTAACTTTTGGGCTGTTTCTAATCGTCGTTAATGCGTCGATGTTATTACTTACTGCCGAATGGAGCGACAAGTTAGATGTAACTAATTTTTGGTCAGCAGTACTTGCCTCTCTGGTAATTAGCGTAATGACTCGAGTACTTGGCGGACTTTCCAAGAAAGCGACTTCGAACTGAAATCATTACTGCTTGTCTCGATCGGAGGCGTTGCGGGAACTTTGGTGCGCTTTGCTCTCGGCATAGCAATAGAGAATGATCGAACTGGCACGCTAACTGCAAATTTAATTGGTGTTGCACTGGCTGCTGCGTTGTTAGTACTAATGGAACGTCGTGGAATCACCGAACTTCGCCATCTACTTTTACCTGGCTTTTGTGCCGGGTTAACGACTTTTTCTGCAGTAACCGCCGAATCTCTTGAGCCTAAAGATGGCGGCTTTGTGTTCTTGGCTGAAAACGTAATTCTGAGTTTAGTGATTGTGGCAATTGTGCTGCCTTTGGCCCGCAAAGTAATTCCGGTGCGCTCATGAGAACGCTTTATGTAATTCTTGGCGCAGCAATAGGTGCACCTGCACGCTTTGCAATCGATCAATACATTCGTAAATTCACAAGCAAGCCTTACGGAATATTCCTAGTTAACGTGCTTGGCTCTTTCTTACTTGGGTTTACTTTTAAGAGCACAGATCATGCTCATGACTTAGTTGCGATTGGATTTGCCGGTGCTTTTACTACCTGGTCAACCTTTATGCTCGATATCTACCTCGCCTTCGAACTTAAACGAAAGAGCGAAGCACTGATCAATTTGGGAGTGTCTTTAGGCTTTGGCTTATTTGCAGCTTGGCTTGGATTAAAGTTTGGTGCATGAGTTCGAATAACCAAATGCCTTGCGATTTCTGCGGCGCACCGTATGACCCAATTGCAACTAGGTGGTTATGCCCGACTTGTCACACCAAAACTAATTGTTGTGATGGTGCACCTTGTGCAATTGACCCGATTGAGGCAGCCCAGAGAGCTGAAACCAGCAAACTTAGGTTGGCTTAAAACTAGTTACTTAGCGTGCTTAGCCATCCAGGCTTCGATTTCATCTGGGTGACGAGGTAGCGCATCACTTAAGTTGCGGCAACCATCTTTAGTTACAACCACATCATCTTCAATGCGAATTCCAATACCGCGATATTCGGCCGGAAATAATTCATCATCAGGTTGAATATAAAGTCCTGGTTCAACAGTTAAAACCATTCCTTCGGCCAAAACACCATCAAGATATGTTTCTTGACGAGCATGCTGACAATCATGAACGTCCATTCCCAGCATGTGCGAAACACCATGTAAGGTCCAACGGCGATGTAATCCCATATCAGGAGTCATTGACTCTTCAACACTGCAAGGCAATACACCCATGTCGAATAACCCTTGTGCCAATACAAGCTGTGCAGCAACGTTAATTGAGCGGAATGTAGCGCCAGGTTTTACTGCAGCGAAACCAGCCAATTGTGCTTCATATACCAACATATAAAGAGCACGTTGTGCCGGCGAGAACTTTCCATTAACTGGCAAAGTACGAGTGATATCGGCGGTGTAGAAAGAATCCATTTCAACACCAGCATCAACTAATACAAGTTCACCGCTATTTACTTTGCCATCGTTGCGGATCCAGTGCAGTACGCATGCGTGAGCACCACCAGCAGCGATAGTTGTGTAACCAACATCGTTACCTTCAGTACGGGCTTTAGTGAAAAAGGCTGCTTCAAGTACTCGTTCGCCACGATGATGTGCAACCGCAGCCGGCATTGCTTTAACAATTTCTTGGAAACCTAATTCACTTGCATCGCAAGCTGCTTGTAATTCATCAATCTCATACTGATCTTTGATTAATCGTGCTTCGGATACAAAAGATAATAACTCGGCATCGCGGTCATGCTTGGTAACTAACTTATCAATTTCAACATCTTGCTCATGGATTGCAATTGTTGTAGTTCCATCAGCAAGTAAATCTTTCAAGTCTATAACTTTGCGTGCTTCGATTTGGTAGCGATCTTTTGCTTCATCTAGTGTGAAGCGTCGACCAACCCAAAGTTCACCATATTTAGCATCACGGAAAAATGCATCAGTGTCGCGCGTGCTGCGTGGGTGGATATAAAGGAGCGCATCATGGCCTGAACCATTTGGTTGCATTACTAAAACTGAATCAGCAGTTGCTTCAACACCTTGCACACCTGTGTAGTAAGCGAAAGCAGTGTGTGGGCGATAGGCATAATCACTATCGTTGCTGCGAACTTTGTAATTTCCAGCTGGAATAACTACTCGCACACCAGGAAATGCTTTAGATAAAGCTTCGCGGCGAGCAACACAAAACTTAAGCGGTGGTGTTGGCTTTAAGTCATCGAGCGGAGTTGGCACCCAACCACTCTTCATTAACTCGGCAAATGCAGCCGGAGTTGGAACATCATGCGGGCGCTTCTTAGTTGTTTCTTCGCTCATTGGGTTAGCGTAACAAGGCGATTTGAATTCAGTAAGCGTAGAAAGTGGCTTGAATCAGCCTGTAGACTTACGCCTGTACTTGGAGACGTCGCATAGCCCGGTCGAGTGCGCCTCACTGCTAACGAGGTAAGGTTTAATCGCCTTCAGGAGTTCAAATCTCCTCGTCTCCGCTCTTAGTTTCAACTTAACGCGGAACCAATCACAACTTTAACTCCCTTTATGGTTTGGACATCTCCGCTCAGCAA
This sequence comes from Actinomycetota bacterium, assembly GCA_947463725.1. Lineage (GTDB taxonomy): Bacteria > Actinomycetota > Actinomycetes > Nanopelagicales > Nanopelagicaceae > Planktophila. The sequence continues at coordinate 15,039 of CANHRM010000022.1, forward strand.
CATATTAACGCGGAACCAATCACAACCTTAACTCTTTTTGTGGTCCGGACATCTCCGCTCTCACCTGTTCTGCATTTTAGTATTCATGACCGAAGTTCACATATTGTCGGGAATAGCAGGTATAGAACCTTTATCAATCCATTTAGAAGGCAGCGCTGTCAGGAAACTTAATGACGTTTGGAAGCGATAATTCAGCGCTTTTTCTATTCCTGTTGAATCAAAGATGGTGAGTTGGCGGCTTGAATCATTGTTAAAAATTAAATATTTACCGGAGGCTATAACTGCCGGACCTAAACTCGGACTGAAGGTGAATGGACCAGTCTCAAAAATCTGCGCCACCGTGAGCGACTTCAGTGAAATTCTTACAACATTTGGTGCATTTTCGGCATCTGCACGATTCTTTATGATTCCAATTAAATTTCCATCAGAGTCAATTGCCTCTAAATTGAAACCGTCAACTGTTTTCCCTAATTTGGAAAGTTTATTAGTGGCAAGGTTTATTTGGTACAGGTTAGAAACTCCTTTTGAAATATGAGTGAAGTAACCGAACTTATCGTCCGGGCTCGCCGAGAGTGAACTTATAAATCCACCTCCGTACTTCTTTGCATCAAAGAGAACTTTCTCTAGTTGGCCTTCTCTGTAGCCTTGTAAGGGGTACATGATCAGGGCAGTGTTTACTGATGAAAAGCCTTGCGATTGTGACGAGATGTAATTCTTCATATCAGCGATAAGAAGAATTGATCCACGTACATGAGAAGTATCATTCGATAGAAGTTTCCAGCCGGAAGATGTGACAAGCCAAAGGTCCGCGAAATAAACATAACGATTAGGTGACGTGTTTTGCACAATGAGCGCGTCGCTTCTTCTGCCAACCACCTCAAAACCAAATTGCGAAGAAAGAGGCGTGAGAGCTGACTGGCTTGCCCCATTCAATTCTATGAGCGCAATTTCTTGAGTAATGATTTTGCAGGTCTCGCAGTAAATATGTCTAGAGGCTACAAAAGATACAATCGGGCTCTCAATAGGAGCATCTGCCGAAGAGATTGGATTTTTAGTTATTTGGTTAACATTCCAAAGAACTTTTTTCGTTGTGTAATCACGAATCTCAGTTGCATTAACTCTGTATGGTCCTGAATTACCTAAAGTTACCTGTGTACCCTTCAAGCATGCCGAATCCTTCGGTATAACGGAAAAATAGATAGTCAAGTAAGGATATGTTTCTTTAGATGCTTTAGAAACGTCAACGGTCTTCCCAGCCGGATCACGAAAAAGAGTTTTAGCTTCCGAGAAACAACTTCCCGAAGCTACTGTTCCAGAAATATAGTAAGCCCCCGATTGAAAGGTAAATTCCTTTATTGTTACAGGTGCGCGCTTTAAGGCTGCTGTTGCGCTAGAGGTAGATTCCGATACACAAGCTAAAGAAATAATCATGAGAAGTGAAAGACTTCTGAGTATTCGTGTTTGCAGCCCCATACTCCCCAACGGTATATGGGGTTATAGTAAAAACCAATAAGCGCGTGAAATGTTCGGGAAAGTAAAAGGTTTAATCGCCTTCAGGAGTTCAAATCTCCTCGTATCCGCTCCTAGTTCCAACTTAACACGGAACCAATCACAACTTTGACTATTTTTGTGGTCCGGACATCTCCGCTCTTAGTTTTAATATCAACTATTAAGCGAAATCCATTTTCTTTCCGTTGAGGATTCCAACATTGCAAGACAAGCCTGAACTGCTGCCATTCCATCCTTACCAACGCCAATATTTCCTGGTCTACCTTCGATTAAATCAACGAAAGAAGAGATTTGATCGCAGTAGGCCTGCATTCTCACGTCGCTATATGCCGAGTTTGCACCTTGATGACCAACAGCTGGTTGCTGCGAAACAACACGCCAACCATTTTCATCTGAAATCTTTAACTCTCCGTAGGGATCTAGATCCATTAGCCCGGTTGTTCCCATTATTCTGAAACGATATTCCTCACCGATAAAGGCAGGAGCGGGAAGCGCTCTACTTGAAAACAGAGAACAGATAGCGCCATTTGAGAATTCCATATTGGCCATCGTTGTATCTTCTACTGTCACTCCAGGAAGAAATGTTCGCGAGAATGAAGAAACAGTTACAACTTCTTCATCCATAAACCATCGCAGTAAATCAATTGTGTGAGGAGCGCTATTCATAATGTGGCCTAGAGAAGCTGGGTTATTCCACCATTCGTAATCACTACCGATACCGCCTGCCTGCATAGCTCCGGCATATGTCGGCATAGATACTTGAATTGAAACGACTTTTCCGATCGCACCATCTATAATTAAGGCACGTGCGGTGTAGTTATTCACTCGGAATCGCTGGTGGTATCCAACACCCAGAATAAGTTTATTTTCGGCAGCCAACTTAACCATTTGATCGCAATCATCGACAGAAGTTGCAAGCGGCTTTTCGACCAACACATGTTTCTTCTCTTGCATTGCCAACATAGCCTGCTCAAAATGCAAGTGATGTGGTGTTGTTATTACAACAGCGTCAATATCTTTTCGACGTAAAAGAGTGTCAATATCTGCTTCGAAATCAACTTTATATTCAGCTGCCAAAGCTGGCGCTCTACTTCCACCTGCAACAGCAATTAAATCCGCATTTGGCAGACGATTGACAGCCTCTGAATGGGTTTTACCCATGTAGCCAGAACCTACTATGCCAAATCTGATGTTACTCATCGCGAGTCCTTAGCCATGATTTAGGTTAACAGTGGCTTGTATCTGAATCAATAGATTTACTCACGCGTAATAAACTTTTGAGGCACATTCGGATTTCAACTGAATAAAATTTGGAGATAATCCTTGAATTGATTGCGCTCACATAGACACTAAGTTAATCTTCAAGACACCCGTTGAATCCGCAATCTTTATGGATGGAAGGTATCGAAATCTTGGTACAGACAGAGCAAATTAAATATGAACTAATGTTGGCTAAGTCTGCAAGAATTTTGGAATTAGTTGGTTCCTCAAAAGAAGATGCCCTGTCAGTTGCTGAATCACTAGTTGATGCGCAAGCAGCTGGTCACTCATCGCATGGAATTTTACGACTTGTTGAATATGCAGATGCAGTTGAGAAAGGTCAAGTAAATCCAATTGCACAACCAAAAATTATCTCTGAACGCGGTGCCGTTGTAACACTAGATGGTCAATGGGGCTGGGGACAGATTGCCTGTAAGCAAGCAGTTGAACTAGCCGCAAGGAATGCAAATAAATTTGGAATAGCAACGGTTTCGATTAAATCCTGCAATCACATTGGTCGCTTAGGCGAGTATGTTGAAATGCTTTCGCAGAAATCACTTGTTTCGATTATGTGGTGCAATGGCGGGCCAAATGTGGCTCCATATGGCGGCAAAACAAGACTTTTTGGAACTAATCCATTTGCTGCTGGCATCCCGACTGATGGCGAAAACATCGTTATTGATTTTGCAACTGCCAGTTCTGCAGAAGGAAAGATTAGAGCCGCGAATGTAAACGGGCTTAAAGTCCCTGAAGGCCAAATTGTTAAAAGTGATGGCTCACCAACTACAAACCCAGCGGATTTCTATGCGGGCGGCGCAATTTTACCTTTCGGCGGGCATAAAGGTTATTGCCTAAATCTGCTAATTGAACTTCTTGGCGGCGCTCTCTCAGGAGCTCATCCTTCAATGAGCGAGTCTTATGGAAACGGTAATGGAACGATTTTGATTGCCATGGATCCAGAATTCTTTTTTGGCACAGAACAATTCTTGCAGGATGTAAATCAAGCCACTGGCATTATTAAAAATGCACCACCGGCCGATCCTAAATTTCCTATTCTTTTGCCCGGCGAGGTTGAAGAGCAAGAAAGAGCCAAAAATGCAGACGGAATAGTAATTTCAGCAGCTATTTGGGATTCAATTCTTGAACTCGAGAGTCGACTTCTATCAAATCATTGAGCGCCTAAACTCAATGTAAATTCCATTAGGCGTGAGAATGTAATAGCCAAGAATATTATTTAATGAATATTCGGTTTGAGATACATTACTGATTACAATGATCCACCTGAGCACTAAAAAACAAATTAATTGTGTCGAAAAAAGGAGTCAGACCTTGAATGGTGCAGCGTTAGAACGCTTACGCAATGGATTGATCGTCTCTTGCCAAGCTTCACCCGGCAGCCCATTAGCTAACCGTGGCTTGATGTCCTATATGGCAGAAGCTGCCGAAGCCGGTGGGGCTGTTGCAATTAGAGCTGAAGGCTTGCGAGATATTTCAGAAATTAAGAAAGCTGTTTCAATTCCAATAGTCGGCCTTATTAAATTAAAGAGCGAAAACACTCCTGTTGTGATTACTCCTTTGTTGGAACACGTCTACCAACTTTTGGAAGCAGGGGCGGATTTAATTGCAGTTGATGCAACTCTGCGTAAAAGAGTTGATGGCACACTCGGTAATGATTTTGTCGCCCAAGCTAAGGCCGCAGGAGCTCAAATACTTGCAGATATTGATGATCTTGATTCAGCAATTGCCGCCGAAAAGAGTGGAGCGATAGCGGTACTTACAACGCTGGCAGGTTACACAAATGGGCCAGTGCCAGAATTTCCAGATCTTGATTTAATTAAATCATGCTCAAGTCATTGCGCGGTGCCGGTAATAGCTGAGGGTAGATATAACTCACCCGAGCTAGTGCGCCAAGCATTTGATGCAGGTGCTTGGTCAGTATGTGTTGGGTCGGCAATTACTGATCCATGGCTGAGCACGAAACGATTTGTTAAAGCAATCAATAACTAAGTTTAAAATTAGTCAATCTTAAAGTCTCTACCACCAATTCGATTTCTGAGTCCATCGAAGTGGCTGTGAAGAGCAATACGTGCACCTCTTGGATCTGATGCTTTGATGGCCAATAAAATTGCATGGTGACGATCTGCAGTTTTACTCGCCGCCGCTGGGTCGTATTTTGTATCTAATAGTTCGTCGAAGATTCGCCAAAAGACTCCGAGAAGTAATATCGAAAGTGGATTTTTCAATGGTGCAAGAAGTTCCTCATGGAATTCTCGGTCCGTAGCAGAAGTAACAAATCCCGACTTCGCTTCTTCATCCATTTTTGCCAAGATTTTTTCTAGCGCTTCTAAGTTTGGTTTCAATCCCTCAGTAACTAAGTTTGTTAATAAGCCTTGCTCAAGTGATTCGCGTACCTCACTTAAATATCGTAGGTATGTGTCTTGGTCATCAATAGTTAAGCGACTATGGAAAATCAATTCATCAGACATTGATTTAAGAGAGAGAACTCCTACATATGTACCGGCGCCTTGTCGCACCTCGAGGACACCAGTTGCACGTAAAGTTCGCACAGCTTCGCGCAGTGAATTTCGTCCAACATTTAGCTCAGCACACAATTCAGATTCGGAAGGGAGCAAGTCGCCTGACTTGAGGCCATGCGTAAAAATCCACTCACGTAGAGAACGGACCGCCCCATCTGTGCGGGATTCCTTTATCTTTGTCGGCACTTTTCCGGTGTGCTTATCTGGCAAAGTCATCCCACCTTTCAGTCGATAGAGAGCTACTTTTCTTCGATAAATCACTTTTTAAAAGTGACCTAATCGTTATCTCGATATACTTGACCTTAATTTAAAGGAAAGATAGATTTCAGTCAACACAAACATGGGATGTCTTTGGCAGCAAAATACTTGCTGCTGGAGGTAATCCAGAAAAGATCTAACACCTCAGGACGCCCCTGGAGTGTTTCAAAGTGGGAGGGTTTTTGTGAGAAAGTTTCAGAAATCATTTGGCGCCATAGGTTTAGCAGCTGCACTTGCAGTTTCAGTGCTTGCCGCGCCAACACAAGCAGCAACAAATAATTCGATCACCGTGGCAGAAGTAACTGCCGGCGGCGGTGGCGTTAACACTATTTCTACCCCTTGGTTCGCATCCGGATCAATTTCTCACCATGCAATGTTCC
>CANHRM010000023.1 GCA_947463725.1 Actinomycetota bacterium
ATATCTAGAAGTACGTTTGATGTTTTAAGTGCAACGCCAAGTTCGCGTGCTGGAAGTGTTACGTGGGCAGGTGTTTCACCGTGTCCGTAGATAACTGCAGGAACTAAACCATCGCGGCGATTACGACGTGATGCGCCTTTACCAAATTCAGTACGGCGAACGCCATTGATTGAAATCTCAGCCATTTTTCTTTGCTCCTGTCAGGTTTACTTTCGGTTACTTCACAAAAGTTCCAGCAGGATTAAAACCTACGCCGTCGATTACGGAAGAAATTCTTACCCTCGCCGGAACAAGCCAAAGGTTAGCGAATGGGTGTAGATAAGCGCAAATCGCGCTTAAGAATGGCCATCAAAGAGGCTAGTGACCGAGCCATCTTCGAATACTTCGCGAATTGCCCGACCAAGTAATGGGGCGATTGAAAGCACGGTTAAACGATCGAATTTTTGGTCCTCTGAAATTGGCAACGTATTGGTAATTACAACTTCTGAAGCACGTGAACCCTTTAGGCGTTCAATAGCTGGGCCTGAGAACACCGCATGTGTGGCAGCAATAATTACATCTTTAGCACCTGCATCAAAGAGCGCATCGACTGCTTTAGTAATAGTGCCAGCTGTATCGATCATGTCATCGATAACTACGCATGTTTGACCTTGCACATCACCAACTACGCGACCAGTCGTTGATTCATTTGGAATGCGTGGATCGCGAGTTTTGTGAATGAATGCAATTGGGCAACCACCAAGTAGATCTGACCAACGCTCTGCAACACGAACTCGACCTGAGTCTGGCGAAACAATAGTTAACTTGCTGCGATCAACTTTGCTACCAACATAGTTAGCCAACATTGGTAATGCGAATAAATGATCAACTGGACCATCGAAGAAACCTTGAATTTGTGAAGTATGTAAATCAACGCACATCAAACGATCGGCGCCGGCTGTCTTAAAGAGATCAGCCATTAATCGCGCAGTGATTGGCTCGCGACCACGACTCTTCTTATCTTGACGGGCGTAACCATAGAAAGGTGCAACAACAGTGATGCGCTTTGCAGATGCGCGCTTCAAAGCATCAACCATGATTAGTTGTTCCATGATCTGCTTATTAACTGGTGTGGTGTGGCTTTGAATTACGAAAGCATCGCAACCACGAACTGATTCTTCGAAGCGAACGAAAATTTCGCCATTAGCAAAGTCGTATGCAGATGTTGGAGTTAAAGGAATTCCGAGTTCAGCAGCAACTTCATCAGCTAATTCAGGGAAACCGCGGCCGGCAAAAAGTCGTAAACGCTTTTCAGAAGATAACCGGATCTCGCTCATTTACAAACCTTTCGACTCTTTAGCTTCGGCTGCTTGTGCTGACTTAGAACCAGCGCGCTTGCGCATGACCCAACCTAATACATTTCGCTGCTTAGATCGGCCAACGCCGATCGCGCCAGGTGGAACATCTTCAGTAATTACGGAACCGGCGGCGGTGTAGGCACCGTCACCAATATTTACTGGTGCAACCAACATCGTGTCGCTACCGATACGAACATGATCGCCAACAATCGTCGGATGCTTTTCGACCCCGTCATAGTTAACAAAAATTGTGGCAGCACCGATATTTGTACCAATGCCGATCGTGGCATCGCCAACGTAGGAAAGATGAGGCACTTTTGAGCCTGCGCCTACTTGGGAATTCTTAATTTCAACGAAAGCGCCGGCTTTGCTGCTCTCTTTTAACACTGTGCCAGCACGTAGATAAGTAAATGGACCAACGTTTGCATCGGCCCCAATATCTGAATCAGTGCAGTTTGATTCAACTACCGATGCCCCTTGCCCTACTTGGCAATTGGTTAACGTGGTGCGCGGACCAATCACAGCGCAACATTCAATGGTTGTTTTGCCCAGGATTGCAGAGCCAGGAAAAATCGTTACATCGTTAGATATTTGAGCCTGGACATCAATCCAGGTCGTAGTCGGGTCAACAATCGTTACCCCGTTACGCATATGTGTTTCATTGATGCGGTCGCGCAACATGGCAGCACTTTCGGCTAATTGATAACGATCATTAACGCCGAGGGTTTCAACAAAATCTTCAATTAATACGGCTCTAATAGTGCCGCCATCGTTACGCAAAATTTCAATGACATCAGTTAAATAAAGTTCGCCTTGGGCATTTGCAGCAGTTAACTTACTAATCGCACTTGCAAGTTTTGCGCCATCGAATGCATAAACACCGGAATTGATTTCAAAGATCATCTTCTGATCTTCATCGGCATCTTTTTCTTCAACGATGCGCAACAAGGTGCCATCATCAGCGCGAATAATGCGACCATAACCAGTTGGATCAGGATGTTCGGCAGTCAATACTGAAGCAGTTGCTCCTGTTGCTTTATGAACTGCAACTAATTCTTTCAGTGAAGCACCAGTTAGCATCGGCGTATCGCCAGCCAAAATAATTACAGTGCCGGAAACTTTGATTTCAGCCAGTGCTAATTGAGTTGCGTGGCCAGTACCGCCACGGTGATCTTGAAAAACAGTTTTTGCATTTGGCGCAACTTCGCTCAAATGTGATTCGACTGCTTCACGACCGGCTCCAACTACAACACAAAGTTGGGCGGGATTAATTTCGGAGACTGCAGCTAGAACATGTCCAAGTAACGAACGCCCAGCGATTTCATGTAAGACTTTCGGAGTTGCAGATTTCATGCGTGTGCCTTCGCCAGCGGCTAAGACAATTGCACAATCCAAGAGATTCTCCCCTGCTGCTAGTCAGGCCTTAATTCTAACTTCGGTTTTGTGCGGATTTGCTCCGCCGCTTACCTTTACTTCGATCTGGCTTTGCTTTCGCTCCGCCGCTTACCTTTACTTCGATCTGGCTTTGCTTTCGCTCCGCCGCTTACCTTTACTTCGATCTGGCTTTGCTTTCGCTCCGCCGCTTACCTTTACTTCGATCTGGCTTTGCTTTCGCTCCGCCACCAGGTATCGATCCTGGACCCTGGGCTTCAAAGGCCCATGTGCTAGCCACTACACAATGGCGGAACCCGTATTCTCCCTTATCCGAGGGACTGCTTTTGACCATTAACCTTGCCCTTAGCGAGATTTCTGAAGAAAATAGCGAAGAAAATTACGAGAGGCGGGGGTAAAAATGCGCGATGAAGTAGACCGCCTGATCGCCGCCTGGAAATCAGAACGCCCCGATCTCGATCTTGCGCCATTAGCAGTGCTTAGTCGCGTAACTAGAATTTCGCGCCAACTCGACATCACTCGCCGAAGTGCGTTCGCAGATTTGGAAACTTGGGGCTTTGATGTTCTTGCCGCTTTACGTCGCGCCGGTTCGCCTTATCAACTTTCACCGAGTGCGTTAATGGCTGAAACTTTAGTAACAAGTGGCACCATGACTAATCGGCTTGATCGGTTAGAAGAATTAAAACTAATCACACGCGAACCCGACCCGACCGATGGACGCGGCAGCTTAGTAACGTTAACAAAAAATGGCATGAGCGCAGTCGATGCCGCTATGGAAGATTTGCTAGGACGCGAAGAAGAATTGTTATCAACTCTAACAAAAGAAGAGCAGATTGATTTAGCCAGACTGCTTAGTAAATTAGTTAACGCGTTTCAATAACTCGAGCCCCAGGTACTGGCCCAGTTGCTCTTGCGACACTTCCGACAACGCCGCTAGCAGTTAGGGCAACTGCTAAATCTAAACCAGCTTCTTCATCGGAAACTAAAAATGCCACAGTTGGCCCAGAGCCAGAAACAATTCCACCAAGTGCACCGTATTCCTGGCCTACATCTAGAATCAATCGAAGTGCTGGTCGAAGCGAACATGCCGCGCTCTGTAAATCATTAACTAGATGTTTACCAACTGAAATTTCATCAGCAGCTAACAGTGATTGCATTAATTTGTCGCTGGCTTGTGGGTTTGCAATTGCTAAACCAGCGCGCAAACGATCACACTCGGCATAAACCGATGGCGTTGATAGCCCAGCTGAAGAAAGTGCTAAAACCCAATGATAAGTGCCTCTTGAGAGCGCTGCAGTTAGTTCATCGCCGCGACCGCGACCAATAGCAGTGCCACCATTTAACATAAACGGAACATCGCTACCAAGTTGTCTCGCAACCTTAACCATCTCTTCGCGGGTCATGCCCAATGAATACAGCGCATCGATTGCAACAATTGCAGCTGCAGCATTCGCGCTTCCGCCTGCCATGCCGCCGGCAACTGGAATTGTTTTATGAATCTGCATCTTTGCATCGATGTCAACGTCGTACTCTTTAGCAATAATCTGAGCAGCTTTGGCAGCTAAGTTAGTTTCATCGGCAGGAACACCAGCAATGTGATCACCGGTAATTGAAAGTGTTAAACCAGAGCCAGGCTCTGCATGAGTAATTGTTAAATCATCATAAATTGAAATTGCTTGAAAAACTGTGACCAAACCATGAAAGCCATCGTTTTCGCGTGGGCCAACTGAAAGTTGCAGATTAACTTTCGCAGGAACGCGAACAGTTACTGAATTTGTGGGCACGATTGAACTCTACTTGACGTTTTGGCTGGCGTTATAGATGGCACAGAAAGAATCAATTAATAAAGATTCACCGCGCAACGTTGGATCAATACCGGCTGCGATTAGAACAGCTTCGGCTTTTGCCGAGCTGCCAAAGATGCCCGATAGCGCTGCCCGCAACATCTTGCGGCGTTGAGCAAATGCAGCGTCAACTAATTGGAAAACGCCACGGCGCATAACATCATCACCTGGAGTTTCGTGACGTTTAAAACTTACTAACTTCGAATCGACCCCAGGGACTGGCCAGAAAATGGAGCGTGAAACCGAGCCTGCACCGCTTACTTGGGCCCACCACGAAGCTTTTAGCGAAGGGATTCCATATTCTTTAGTGCCAGGTTTTGCAGCTAAACGATCAGCAACTTCGGCTTGGACCATTACTACCCCGGTATTTAGCGAAGGCAGAATTTCTAATAAGTGCAGCAATACCGGAACTGAAACGTTGTAAGGCAAATTTGCGACCAACACAGTTGGTGCTACTGGCAATTCGCGAAGTGCAAGTGCATCTGTGTTTATAACCGTTAACTTGTAACCTGAATCTTTATGATCGGCAACCGTGATTGGTAAGCGGTCCGCTAATCGTTGATCAATCTCAACCGCAATAACGTTAGAGGTAACTTCAAGCAGCGCCAATGTGAGCGAACCTAATCCAGGGCCAATCTCAAGTGCGATGTCATCAGCTGTTACACCTGCAACCCGAACAATTTTCTGACAGACATTGCCATCGATTACGAAGTTTTGACCAAGTGATTTTGCTGGTCGCAGATCTAGCAACTCAGCTAGTTCGCGAATCTCGGCAGCTCCTAGTAACGACATCAGTTGAACTTTCCAAATGCTCGTTCAGCATTAGCGCTTAGGGCATTTGCGAGTTCAGCTAAATCATCGCCTCGTTCAGCTGCAATAGCTCGAATTACGGTGGCAACCTGTGCTGGCACATTTAGGGCGCCGCGATTAGGCATCGGCGATAAGAAAGGTGAATCAGTTTCGGCCATAAGTTGATCTATCGGAACTAATTTCACAGCTTCGCGAAGTTCAGGAGCATTCTTAAAAGTAATTGTGCCCGCGAAAGACAAGATATAGCCACGTTCAATACAAATCTTGGCCATAGCCGCATCGCCTGAATAGCAGTGAAATATAGTCGTTTCAGGAGCACCTACTTCTTGCAGAATCGAAAGTACATCTTCATGCGAATCGCGATCATGGATAACTAAAGCTTTATTAGTGCGCTTTGCTAAATCGATATGCCATTTGAAAGAATCTTGTTGACGTTTACGCAATTCAGGTGGGGTACGGAAATAATCTAAGCCGGTTTCACCGATAGCACGCACTCGCGAATGCTGCGCTAACTTTTCGATAATTGCTAAGTCTGCTTCAAGATCAGCAACTACTGGCGCTTCATTTGGATGTAGTGCAACGGCTGCCAGCACCGAGGTATTCCATTTCTCAGCAGCATCAACACACCATTGTGATTGCTCTGCTGAATATCCAACTTGCACAATTCGATTAATTCCAACGGAAGCAGCATCAGCAATTACTTGACCAACGGCGGCAGAATCTGCAGCGGCATCAGTGACAATTTCCATGTGCGCGTGCACATCAACGCAAGGAACTGGCAATGGTTCAGGAAGCGGCGCAGGTTTGCGATCTAAATCGCGATTGTGCCGATCAGCCATGAAAGTTAATTATTCCGCAGCTTCAAGACGTGGAAAGAGCACTGGCGTTTTAGTAACTGTTGAACCAGCTGGCAATTGACCCCAAGTCACAACGTTTGAAATTGGTTGGCTACCAATGGCGCCTAATTTTTCATTTGCACCAAGTGACTGCCAGAGAATTTCACAGGTAGCTGGCATTACTGGATTTAATAAAACTGCTAATGCACGCAAAGCTTCGGAAGTGTTGTAGAGAACTGATTCAAGTTCAGCTTGGTTAGCTGGATCTTTAGCGAGTTTCCACGGCTCTTTCTCGGTGACATAACCATTTACTCGCTTACAGAATTCCATAATTGCATTGATGCCACCTTGGAAATCAAGGGCAACCATTGCAGCATCTGCCTTAGCCACAGTTTCAGCTAGCGCAGCGCTTAAACCAGCATCGTTACTTACTGCTGGCAGAATTCCGCCACAGTACTTTTCGATCATGGCAGCTAAACGTGAAGCTAAATTGCCGAAATCATTAGCTAATTCGCTGGTGTAACGCGCGCTCATATCTTCCCAAGAGAAAGACCCGTCACTGCCAAATGGAATCGCGCGCAAGAAGTAATAACGGAAAGCATCTACGCCAAAGTGATCGGTAATGTCCTTAGGAGCGATACCAGTGAGCTTGCTCTTACTCATTTTTTCGCCACCAACTAACAACCAACCGTGTGCGAAAACTTTCTTGGGAACTTCAAGCCCTGCAGCCATCAACATTGCCGGCCAGATGACAGCATGGAAACGCAAAATATCTTTACCTACTAAGTGCACATCGGCTGGCCAAGTTTGGGCAAACTTCTTGCCGCCCTCGGAATCTGGTGCATCGGTTAGGCCAACAGCAGTTGCGTAGTTAAGCAACGCATCGAACCAAACATAGACAACTTGATCGGTATCCCATGGAACTGGAATTCCCCAATCAAATGTTGACCGTGAGATTGAAAGATCAGAAACGCCACCTTCTAAGAAGGAAATAACTTCATTGCGCGCACTTTCAGGTTGGCAGCTTTCCGGATTTGCTTTGTAATGCGCTAGTAATTTATCTGTGAAAGCGGATAACCGAAAGAAATAATTGTTCTCATTAACAATTTCAACTGGCTTGCTATGAATAGGGCAGAGCTTCTCGCCATCGGCATCAATTAGATCACCAGGTAATTTAAACTCTTCACAACCAACGCAATAAGGGCCTTCATATTTGCCCGCATAAATGTGGTCAGCATCTTTTAAACTTTGTAAAAACTTTTGCACTCGCTCGGTGTGACGAGGTTCGGTGGTGCGAATGAAGTCATCGTTTGCAATATTTAGCGCTGCCCAGTTGGGTTTCCAGGCATCTGCCACCAAACGGTCACACCAATCTTGGGGTGCAACGCCGTTTTGATCAGCAGTGCGCATAACTTTCTGACCGTGTTCATCGGTGCCAGTTAAGAACCAAACTGACTCACCGCGTTGACGATGCCAGCGAGTTAAAACATCGCCCGCAACTGTTGTGTACGCGTGGCCAATATGTGGCGCATCGTTTACATAGTAAATCGGCGTCGTTAGGTAGAAAGACTTATTAACTGCGCTCATTGGGACATCTTATTGGCATCGACGACTGCGGCATAAACGATTTTCTTCGGGATCTTAAACTCCTCGGCAACGGTAGCAATTGCGCCTTTGCGGTCCATTCCGGCAGCTTCAAATTCACGCACTCGAGCGACCATATCTGCCGAAGTTGCAGCGGCATCACCAACTGGAGCTCCGGCAATTACCAAAGTGATTTCTCCTAGAACTTCATTGCTGACAGACCAATTGTGTAGTTCTGAAAGCGTGCCTCGGATAGTTTCTTCATATCGCTTGGTCATCTCGCGACAGATTGCACCTTGCCGCTCACCGCCGATTGCAGTTATCGCGTCAGACAACGATTCGGCTAAGCGATGTGGGGCTTCAAATAAAACAATTGTGCGTTCTTCAAATCGTAATGACTCATAAAATTTTTGTCGGGCGCCACTTGCTCGTGGCGCAAAACCATCAAAAGTAAATCGATCAGTTGGTAACCCAGCTAACGCAATTGCCATTGTGACCGCACTTGGCCCAGGCAAAACGCTTACTTCGATATTGGCAGCAATTGCATCGCGCATTAAGCGAAAACCAGGATCACTAATTGTTGGCATGCCGGCATCAGATACAACAACAACTTTTGAACCGGTCTTAAGTAGCTCTAAAACTTCTTGAGTTCGGGCATCTTCATTTCCTTCAAAGAAAGAAAGCACTCGAGCTGTAAAGGTCACGCCTAAATCAGCAGCTAAGCGATGAAAGCGACGAGAATCTTCAGCTGCAATCACATCTGCTTCGGTAAGTGCGGAAATTAGGCGCGCGCTCGCATCGCCTGGATTACCAAGTGGGGTTGCTGCCAATATTAAGCTCACGCGCATACGCTACCGTCATGAAGCAGTTCACCAGATCAGCACTAGCGCCATATGCGATCTATTTGATCTCGCTAATCGCATTTGCCATGCGCTTATTCCATTTGGGTCAGCCAAAAGGCTTCATTTTCGATGAGCTCTACTACGTAAATGGCGCACAAGATTATTTGAAATATGGCGTTGAAGTAGATGGCCTTAAGCCCGAATTTATTGTTCATCCCCCAGTTGGCAAATGGGCGATTGCCCTTGGAATAAAGCTCTTTGGCAATCAGGAATTCGGCTGGCGAATCGCATCTGCATTCTTTGGATCGCTTCTAGTTCTAATAGTCGGATTGATTGCCAAAGAATTATTCAAATCAACTACTTGGGCCGCACTAGCAAGTGGGCTGATCGCACTAGATGGTCTAGCACTTGTTCATTCCAGAACCGCATTACTTGATTTATTTCTCACTTTCTTTGTAGCTCTTGCTCTTTGGGCTTGGCTGAAGAACTGGCATTGGTTAGCCGGAATTGCATTTGGTTTAGCAGCAGCGACTAAATGGAGTGGTCTTTATTTCCTAATTCTTTTCGCACTAATAACTTTTTATCGGATTAGTAATAACTACTCTGGACGTCAGTTGATTAAACCACTCCTGAAATATCCTTTGCAATACGGGTTGCTACCGGTTGCTACTTATTTTGTAAGTTGGATCGGTTGGTTCCGAAGCGATCTTGGTTGGGATCGCAAATGGTCACCGAATGCAATTAAATCTTTCTGGCACTACCACGCCGAAATGTTGAATTTCCATACAGGTTTAGTAGAAAAGCATTCCTACCAAGCAAACCCCTGGAGCTGGTTAGTGCAAGGTAGGCCAACATCTTTCTTTTATGGAACACCTAAAGGTTGTGGCACGACAAGTTGTTCGCAAGAAGTTCTAGCACTGGGCACACCACTTCTTTGGTGGTTTGGCACGATTGCAATCTTCTTTGTATCCGGTGTCTTGATTCACAATCTGTTAAGAAGGAAATATGAATTTGCACCGATCTTTATCTGGGCTGGTTTAGCTGCCGGATATCTACCTTGGTTCCTATTTCAAAAACGAACCGTATTCTCTTTCTACGCAATAGTTTTCGAACCATTCGTAATTTTCGCTCTTGTTTATTGCGCTAAATACCTCATGGAATCAGCGGTTGGAAAGGAGATTTCGCAAGCGATAATAATTGTTGTTATCGTTTTGATCGCACTGAATTTTATCTACTTCTACCCAATCTTTACCGGTGAAGTAATAACTTACGATGCTTGGTATGCCCGCATGTGGCTACCTTCTTGGATCTAGCTAATGGCTTTAACTAACGATCTGATTACTCGTTAACTACTTTGCTTTCATTCAAACGATCAACTGCTTCATCGGCAAGTATTTGATCAAAGATTTCATCTTTCGATGGCGCAACCGCATTAAGAGCCGCAATTGCCAACTTCTCTTGTTCTTCACTCCATCGACCAGGCTCAGTTAAATCAATGGTGCGCTTCTGCGATACGGCTTTAGGCGCACTCAAATAAGTTGGGGCTGGGATCGCATCTGGTTGCCAAGTGCGACGTTCTTCGGCTGTACCTTTTGGCAAGATAACCACGCCAGTTAATTCACGTTCTGAAAGCGGAATCCAATGATCCGTAGTTGCTTTTGGAGTTACTACATCAACTAAGTTGGTAGTCGATACGCCATTGGTTTCGCGTTGCAGTTGTTTAACTCGACGTAGTTGTAGTCGCTCTGAGATTGTTTCGCGGCGTACTTGCACTACGTAAAGTGCGATTCCGGAAATTGGGACCAATGTGTAAACGAATTGCAATTTATTCATGACTCCACCCACCGAAGTAGCTACTAAGGAAAAAGTTAACAAGGTAAAAACAATTCTTCGACGTAACATTTTTTGAGCGCTCTTGGCGACAAAATCTAAATCGGTATGCATAATTCCAGTTTCAGGTAACCCGCCTGGAGATTTGCTCGCAACAACTTTTAACGCACTCTTGTATCGCTCAACTGATTTTCCAGAAAATTCTTCACGGTCGTGAATCCAACGCGGCAGAAAGTAGGAAACCCACATTCCGGCGATCGCGAGATAGATAAGTCCAGATGCCATGATGGTTAAAGATAGAGGGGGTTCACGCTCAAATCGGGTATTTGGAGCTCTTTAAGACTCGCTACTTAATTGCTGGATTCTCTTTTACAAAGCAGATGTGGTCGCGCCAAGCCCCATCAATATGTAAATAACGCGGGCGGTCGCCTTCGAGGATAAAGCCTGCTTTCTCGGCCACTCGACGAGAAGCAGCATTTTCCGGGCGCAAATTAATCTCAATGCGATGCAGGCCTAACTCATCAAACCCGTATGCAGTAACCATTTCAACGGCTTGCGTAGTAAATCCACGATTGGCAAACCGGCGATCAATCCAATACCCAATATGGCCGCCACGTAGCGCTCCATAAATAATGCCGCCCATAGTTATCTGGCCAATCAGATTTGGGCCCTGCCAAATGGCGAGTGAAATCGTGCGGCCACTACGTCCATCTCGGTTATAGATACGGACCATCTCGATAAAAGATGGTCTTTTTGAAATAAGGTCTCCGCCGTCAATATGTTCTGGAACTTGCGGCAAGGTTGCTTCCCAAGGAGTAAGCCATTCACGATTTTCAGCGCGCACTGCAAACCATTTTGCTCGGTCGCGAAATCGCAACGGGCGAAGGATTAATTCATTACTTTGTAAAACGACCGGCCAATTCTGATCAGACATGCGATCGCTCATGATGACTAATTAGATGTATCGACGTTCGAGCACGACAACAGTGACTTCTTGGCCAATTGCTTTTTCACTATCGCTTTCAGAGAGTGCAATGAAGGCATTGGCATCAGAGAGCGTTGACTGCTCATCTTGAGATGGAAGCGGCATCACTGATGCACCATCTTCCGAAAGAATTGCGCGAATATAAGAACGAAGCCCTGAAGTCGAAGAAACCGGCTTTTCTAACTTCGCTTTTACAGCTGGGCGATGAATCGTTGCTGCGCCTAACAAGGTACGAATCATGGGACGAATAAATAGTTCGAAAGATATATATGCCGAGATCGGATCACCCGGAAGCGTTACAACCGGTGTTTTATCAGGGCCGATGGTGCCAAAATTATGACGACCGCTAGCTTCAATTGCTAAATCAACTGTAGTGATCTCACCCAATTTAGATAAGGTGCGCGTAATTAGATCGAAGGAATCATCTTGGCGTTCACCGCTGATAATAATTAAATCTGCACGTACTAATTGATCTTCAATGACCCGTTGCAGTTGTTCTTCATCGTCAGGAATTGAGTGAACGCGGTAACCAATGGCACCTGTTTCGCGAACCGCAGTGGTTAACAGCCAAGAATTAGTTTCATACTCTTCGTCACCCGTAAGAGATTTTCCGGGTTCAACTAGATCTGGTCCAGCCGACAAAACAACTACGCGCGGATGTGGTCTAGTTGGTAAATGATCTAAACCAATTGAGGCAGCTAAACCAATTTGGGTAGCCCTGATTCGCGCTCCTGCCCGCAATACCAATCGCTCGCCGGCATGAACATCGCTAGCCAGAGTTGCGCCATGGGCATCAAGCAGTGGCATATCAAATGATTCAAGCGGTTTACAAATGGAAATTAGCGAGGTGAGAAACTCATCTACCTTTGTGCGCTCTGACATAATCCCACCATACTTTGTAACTCGATACTTCCTAGGGATTTAACAATGAATGAAGATGTGAAGTCTGACAAGGATCGCTTACGCAAGCGATACCGGGTTGAACGACGCGATGGTTTCATCCCAGTTGAATTTACCAATTTGGCACAAAGCCCAGAAATTGCAGCTGCCCAAGTCATTGCTAGCTATTTTTCTTACGGTGATGAGCCAGTGACAAAATTGTTAAATCAGTCCTTAATTAAAGCTGGAAAAACACTTCTACTTCCTTGCATCAGCGGAACTGAGATGATTTGGGTGCAATGGAATGGTGATGAGTCACAACTCAAAACTAAAACCAAAATTTCCGAACCAATTGGTCAACCGTTTACTGATTTAGCAGCAATCGATGTCGTTTTAGTTCCTGCGCTGCGCATGGATTCAGATGGTTACCGACTAGGCCAAGGTGGTGGATTTTATGATCGCTTCTTGCCTAAAGTTAAAGCCTGGAAAATTGGTTTGCTTCACGACGGTGAATTATCTAGTCAAAAATTACCGCGCGAACCACACGACATCCCATTAGATGCAGCAGCAACGCCAGATTTAGTAGTGCGTTTTAAGATTTAGGAAGATTTCGAGCAATCACAATTCGTTGCACTTGATTTGTGCCTTCGTAAATCTGAGTTAGTTTGGCATCACGCATCATGCGTTCGACTGGATAATCTGAAACGTAACCGTAGCCACCCAAAATCTGAACTGCATCTGTAGTTACTTTCATAGCCACATCGCTGGCAAAACATTTACTTGATGCTGAATAGAACTTTAGATCGCCATCATTGCGTTCTGATCTAACTGCTGCGGCATAAGTTAATAAGCGAGCTGCTTCAATACTCATTGCCATATCTGCCAACATGAATTGCACAGCCTGAAAATCAAAGATTGGCTTGTTAAATTGCTTGCGTTCGTGAGCGTACTTTGTTGCCACATCAAGAGCGCCTTGCGCTAAACCAAGTGCTTGCGCCGCAATAGTAATCCGAGTGTGATCGAGCGTATCCATGGCTAGCGCGAAACCTTTACCTACTTCGCTAATTCGACGATCATCAGAAAGTTCTACGTTGTCGAAATAAACTTCACGTGTAGGCGAACCTCTAAAACCCATCTTCTTTTCGGGTGCTCCGAATGAAACCCCAGGATCTGATTTCTCAACTACAAATGCCGTAATTCCTTTAGCTCCAAGAGATGCATCAGATGTTGCTAAAACAGTGTAGAAATCAGAGAAGCCAGCATTAGAGATCCACTTCTTGCTGCCATTTAAGACCCACTTATCGCCGCTTTGAACAGCTTTTGTGCGCATAGACGCAGCATCTGAACCAGATTCTGATTCTGATAAACAATATGAGAAACCTTTACCTTTAGCTAACTGAGTAAGCCAACGTTCTTTCTGCTCTTTATTTCCACCAAGCATTAATGGAAGTGAGCCCAACTTATTTACTGCCGGAATCAAAGATGAAGATCCGCAAACACGTGCGACTTCTTCAATAATGATTGCAACTCCGAGTGCATCTGCACCTTGGCCGCCAAATTCAGTTGGCACGTGTGATGCAGCTAAATCAGCTTTTTGCAAAGCTTCAAGCGCTTCTTGCGGAAAACGATGATCCTCATCGACAGCTTGGGCATGTGGGGCAATTTCTTTTTCAGCTAGCGAGCGAACGCTTGCACGCAGATCTTTATATTCACTTGGTAGATCAAAGAGCGCGTCCATTATTACTCCATCACTTTTTGCCGGACCGACGTTCGCGATCAGCAAGTTCTTGTAGGAACTTATTGTATTGAGCCAACTCATCTGGCTGCCCCATGGCAGCCATTCGCTCAGCTGAGCGATCAATTCGGCGAGCTTCGCGCGCATCGTCACGAGTCCACATAATAAAAGTGGCAATTAACGCAATCAATATTGGGATTTCGCCCATGGCCCAGCCAATTGCACCGCCCTTATCTTGATCAGCTAACAGATCGCCCACCCAAGGTACTTGTAGAGCAGCGAAGTAACCTGAATCGATCAAAGTTGTAGAGGACATCAAAGCAACTGAGAAAAATGCGTGGATGCTCATCGCAGCTAATAACGTAACGATGCGCACTAAAAATGGCGGGCGCTTTGGATTTGGATCAATTCCGATAATTACATGGAAGAAAAGAAAGCCTGCTAATAAGAAGTGAATGTTCATAAATAAGTGGCCGGCATGAGTATTCATCAAAGTGCCAAATAGTGATGTGAAATAAAGCAAGAAGAGTGAACCGTCAAAAATAACTAGCGCTCCGACTGGATTAACAATTATTGATGAATACCGGGAATGTAGAACTGAAAGCAATGTTCCGCGTACGCCACGCTCTTCTGAATTTCTACCTTGCGGCAAAGTGCGTAGCGCCAAAGTAATCGGTGCACCTAAAACGATGGCGATG
This sequence comes from Actinomycetota bacterium, assembly GCA_947463725.1. Taxonomy (GTDB): domain Bacteria; phylum Actinomycetota; class Actinomycetes; order Nanopelagicales; family Nanopelagicaceae; genus Planktophila. The sequence continues at coordinate 14,773 of CANHRM010000023.1, forward strand.
GGTGCGATCATGCCAAGTGTCATGTGAGCAACCATGTGCCAAGAGAAACTGAAATGTGCGTATAGACCTAGACCACCGCTAGTTGCAAAATCAACTGCGCTGATTCCTATCGCAAACGAAATAGTGCGACCAACCGGCCATTTATCACCGCGCTTGGATAAAACCATTACACCTTTTATATAGAGCGCAACTGCGGTTACCAATAATCCAATCATTAATGCATCTGGTTCGTAACCTAAAAGTAGGCGCGACAGACTTGGCGCTGGTGGCATCTTGACGCCGACAATTGAGAGCGCACGGTCAGCAGTTAGACCAGATTCGCGAACAGGTGGCTGGCTAGATGCCAACAATGAACCAATCGCCAAAGTTAATGTCATTATTACTATTTCTGCCAAAATTAATTGCAGGAATTTATATCCTTTAATTTCAGATGACTTTTTCAAATTTTTGCGATGCAAATAACCAATGGCAATTAATCCACCGGTAAGAATTACTTTTGCGATGACTAAGTACGCATAGCTACTGCTCCATGCCTCATTGAAATCAAGGCGGATAAAAGCATTCACACTGCCACTAATTACAACGGCAATTGCTGCCCAGAGCGCCAGAACGCTAAAACGTGGGACAGCAATGGCCCTGCTATCTGGGGTTAGAAAAGCCAAGGCAAATACGCCACCAACCCAAAGAGATAAAGCAACTACATGTATCGCAAGTGAACCGATTGCCATTGAGTGTGAACCACTTGATGCGGAATGGCTCTGAAACACTGGAATTACAATCGCCAGCAAAGTGGCAAGTAATAAAAATGTACCCGTACCGATCGAATTAAATCGGGGAATTATTATGGAAATAAAAATGGATAGTAGGAGCTGGGTAAATAGATATTGCCCAAGTGGTATTTGTAGAAGAAATGAGCGCAGAACATTCGGCTGTAAAACGTCAGAAATGCTGGCGTTAAGAATATTTGCCAAAGTAAAAACTATAAAGAAAGCATTTGATAACATCCAAATCAAACTTGTGATTGCAGCTAGTTTTCTGATTTCAAAATTTGTTTCGGCAACTTTTCCATTAATATCAAGAGTCAAAAAAGTTATGGCTAGAAGTGCGCCTACTAAGAAAAAACTAGAAGTTATTGAAGTAAATTTAAAAACTGTCAATAAGCTACTGATCAGCGATTGACTCATCTTTCGTTAAAGATTTTCCGCGCATACATTCCCAAGCCAACTAATACGAAAATAGATAGCACTAATAACATTATTACTAAGATGTCTGTTCCTTTGCTGCTACCCGCGCTTGGTTGGGCGCTGGCTGTTGCATCAATTGCAATCGGAGTTGGTGATTGTGATGAAACTGAATCGGGCGCAGTAAAGTTGAATCGATAATTTCCGGTGAGCGGCACGTCATTCTCGGCGAGCAATGTATAACTAACGGTGTAGTAACCGCCAACGGTCAGAGGAATTAAACCAACAACTGCTTCGGTATCTGCAATAGCGAGAGTGCCATCATCAACGCGATTACCTGACGGATCTGTAACTTCAACGCTATTTCCATCGGCCATTAATGGAAGTGAAGTAATAATTGTTACGGCGCTAGGAGAGACCGTGATTGTTGAACCGCTAGCCGGATCAGCAGTTACTAGCTCATTTGCATTAGCAACTGGAATAGCCATCAGAATTACTGTCACGAGAACTGCACCGAATTGCTTCAACTTCATGATTTAACCCTTCTGACCCGCTCCGATTAGCCTCAATCGTCCCACTTCTTTAGACTTCCCTCTACTACGCCAAGCCACCAAGCCTAAATATTCGTTACTAGACCCGGAAAGGAATCGAATGCCAACGTATCAATATGCCTGCACCGCATGTGACCATGAATTCGAAGCCTTTCAATCTTTTACCGAAGACTCGCTAACCGTTTGCCCCGAGTGCAAGGGCGAAATTAAAAAAGTTTATTCCGCTGTCGGAGTAGTTTTTAAAGGCTCAGGTTTCTATAAGACTGATTCGGCAAAAAGTTCCACTGCATCGGTTCCGGCAGCAACTACTGCGCCATCTACGCCACCGCCTGCTGCTCCACCTACTGCAGCTAAATCAGATTAATTTAAATTAGTCGTCGTGATGCGGCGGCTTATCGCCAGCGATTTCAGCATCACGTTTAGCATCTTCAATTGACTGCTCGTGATCAACTTCATCTGAAGTTACCTTCGGAAATAGCTCGCTCATGGATTACTTCCTAATTCCTAGTGCGAATTCGAGATCGTCAAGAATGCTTTCATAATTTTCTGGATCTAAATGTCCGCTCACAATAAGGCTAGTAGCACCATGAACAACTGTCCAAGAAAGCAGTTCACTGTGGCGACGCATTCGCTCTTCTAAAGCGCCAGTACTAACCAGTTCATCAAGACATTTTGTGAGATTAATGAAAGCTCGATTGTCTTCACGCTTTTGTTCTGAATTGGAATCAACTAAACAATGCTCGCTAAACATCAAATTGAAAAAGTGTGGCTCTTTGATAGCCCACTCAAAATATGTTTTACCCAAAGCTCTGTATCTTTCTTTGGCAGCTTTTGCCGTTATTCCTGTTATTTTTGCGAGTTCACGCTCTTGGTAATCGGCAAGTTCTTCAAAGAGGGAGAAGCCGACTGCAGCCATCAAAGCATCGCGGTCAGGAAAATAGTGATACGCAGCGCTCGGGCTTACGCCAATCTCCTGAGCGACCTTGCGCAACGATAAATGTTCGATTCCATTTCGCTTCGTGAGCTTTCGCGCCGTTGCGATTAAGGCGCTCTCGAGATCACCGTGGTGATACTGATCTCTGACTCTGGCGACGGGCATGCCTCAATTATGCCCCCTAATCTTGACAATGTTCAAATAAAAACACTACTATCTATACATTGTTCAGATAAAAGGAGCCTTTGGTGTTTGAGAAACTTGGTCATTTAGTCGTACGCCGCCGCAAAGCAATGGTGGTCCTCTTTGTAGTGGGAATCCTCACTGCGGGAGGCGTTGGCTCAATGGTTTTCAATCGTCTTGATGCAGGCGGCTACTCAAACCCAAATAGTGACTCATACCAGGTCTATAACTATCTACATAAAACTTTAAAGATTTCAGATCCAAATGTTGTCGTTATTGTTGATACCGGCAATCTTCCAATTACTGATCCAACCATCTCTGCCAAAGCTCAGGCGTTGGAAGCTGAAATAGCAAAGGCACCTGGGGTTAATAAAGTTATCTCTTATTGGAATACTGGCGGCGAGAAAACACTAGCTGCAACTGACAACAAGGCCGCACTTATTTTGGTTTACAGCGAAGGCGAAGCATTTTCCCCTGAGAGTCAGAATATTGGAGAATACTTTCAACAAAATTTTGACGGTAAGCGAGATGGTTTAACACTTTATTCAGGTGGCACCAGCGTTGTTGGAAATGCGATCAACCATAAAATCTCGAAAGATTTAAGTATTGCTGAGGCAGTATCAATTCCACTCACCTTCATTTTGCTTGCTTTTGTATTTGGGGCATTTGCCGCATCTGCTATGCCAATGGTTGTTGGTGTTTCAGCGATACTCGGTGCTTTCTTTATTCTTTATTTGATTTCACTATTTACAACAGTGAGCATCTACGCTCTTAACTTAACTACTGGCATGGGCCTAGGTCTCGGTATCGATTATGCGCTTTTGATTGTTAACCGCTTCCGCGAAGAGCTACATCACGGTAAAAATGTAGAAGATTCAATTGTTAATACGATGGCAAGTGCCGGAAAAACTGTTTTCTATTCTGGCTTAACGGTATTAGTAACCCTGATGTCTCTTACTTTCTTCCCGTTGCCATTCCTTAAATCATTTGGTTATGCGGGCGTATCAGTTGTTGCTATTGCCGTAGCTGGTGCGTTATTTGGATTGCCACCAATTTTGGCTTTAATCGGAAAAAAGGTAGATAAAGGCGTCATTCGCAAGTCTGCAATTACACCAAAAGAAGATGGCCGCTGGGCACAAACCGCTCGAGTAGTAATGAAGCGACCAATCGCTGTTGTCTTGCTATCTCTAATTGTTTTAGGTGTTCTTGCGGCGCCAATTAAAGACATTGCCTTCTCGCAAGGCGATGCCAGAATGTTGCCAGCTAGTAATCCAGCTGCGGTCGCATCTGCGGTACAAGATTCACGCTTTGCCAGCGATATTGCAACTATCGAAATTGTTATACCTAACGGTGTTGGTAAAGAGAATGAAGTTTCTGGTTACATAGAAGAGATAAAGAAAGTACCTGGCATAGTAAGTGTTGTTGAACCACAAGTTCTGGGCAAAGACCTTCGAATCATTGCTTATGAATCTATGTTGCCACGTTTACCGGAAGCACAGAAGTTGATTCACGATCTACGTGATTTGCAGTCACCAGATGGAACTTTAATTGGCGGCATAGCAGCTGATTACACAGATACCCAAGATGGTATTTCTCAAACACTTCCAGTGGCTTTAGGTTGGATCATAATTAGCGTTTTGATATTGCTCTTTGTTTTCACTGGTTCGATCATCTTGCCAATTAAAGCGATCGTGCTAAATGTAATGTCACTAACGGCAACCATGGGTGCGTTGACTTGGATATTTGTTGGCGGACACTTGCAATGGCTGGTTGGTTCATTCACTCTCACAGGCACTGTTGATACCTCAATTGTAATTTTGATTGCAGTTGTCGTTTTTGGTTTGTCTATGGACTACGAACTCTTCTTGCTATCACGCATTCGTGAAGAACATTTAGCCGGTAAATCCAATATTGAATCTGTCGCAACCGGACTACAACGTTCAGCACGCATCATCACTGCAGCAGCAGTTCTCCTTGCCGTCGTATTCGCAGCCTTCATAACTAGTGGCGTGACATCGATAAAGATGATGGGTTTTGGTGTGGCATTTGCAGTAATCCTTGATGCCACCTTGGTTCGTGCACTATTAGTTCCAGCTCTAATGCGCTTATTAGGCGAACGTAACTGGTGGGCGCCTAAGGCAATGCAGCGATTTACGCTTAAACACTAACTTCGCGTACCCTTTCGCTATGGATTTAATTGCTTCCCTGCAATGTGCTGACCAGCCAGGCATCGTTCACGCGATGACTTCGGCAGTTTTGTCCTGCGGTGGAAACATCATAGAAAATCAGCAGTTCACAGATCCAACTACCAATACTTTTGTAATGCGCACTCGCTTTGAAACATCACAGGGCCAAGAATCTGCCGAAAAATCATTAAATGAAGGTTTAGCTAAGTACAGCCCAACTCTTAAAATTCGCCCAACTTCCGAGCGCCCGCGCGCACTCGTTATGGTCACCAAAGAGAGCCATTGCTTGCGTGACTTGCTTTATTTAAATGAACTAGGCGAACTTAAAGTTGAGATTCCACTCGTTATTTCTAACCACGAAGAACTGCGTCAACTGGTTGAATCTCATGGCGTTAAATTCATGTACTTACCTGGGGACAAAGCTACCCAAGAAGCAGAGATTGCTAAGCAGATTGAATTACTTAAGATTGATTTCGTAGTTCTTGCTCGTTACATGCAAATTCTTTCGGCTGAGTTTTGCGATCGCTTGCCAGGCAAGATCATTAATATTCACCACTCATTCTTACCAGGATTCAAAGGCGCAAAGCCTTACCACCAAGCTCACGAACGTGGCGTAAAAATAATTGGTGCGAGTGCACACTTTGTTACTAGTGATTTAGATGAAGGCCCAATCATCGAACAAGATGTTGCGCATGTAACTCATATTGCAACCCCTGAAGAGTTAATTGCCATTGGTCGCGATATTGAGCGCCGTGTTCTTGCCAAAGCAGTAAAGCTTTACTCCGAAGATAAAATCTTTGTGGTTGGTAAACGCACCGTCGTATTTGCTTAAGAGCTGGTGTCCCCGGCGGGAGTTGAACCTGCGACCTACCGCTTAGGAGGCGGTTGCTCTATCCACTGAGCTACGGGGACTTAATTAATAGGTGAAATCTACCCGCCACTAAGACTTGTAAATACAGGGTTGGCAGATCACGCTCATGCGGAGTAGCCTCGGCCTTCTACCGAGATGGAGTTTTTTCCTCATGAGAGGCCAACAATGAAAGCGCTAGTAATAGGCGCTGGTGGCGTCGGTAGAGCAATTGCCAATATCGCATCCCGC